>JAYNIL010000005.1:0-46895 GCA_038109085.1 Chloroflexota bacterium | reverse complement strand
CCCCGCCCCGCCCCCCACCCCCCCCCCCCCCGCCACCCCCCCCCCCCCACACACCCGCCCCGCGCCGCCCCCCCCCCCCCACTTCCCGTGTCTCTTACCTTCCCGGTTTCGTGACACAACTCAAAGCGCCCTCGATGACGGTGGGTGTTTCTCACTGGGCCACGCGCCGATCGGTCGCGGCAGCATCCAGCGCAGCGTTAGCGGGTGTCGTCCAGCTCCAGTATGGCGCGCGCCTCATGGCCCACGCCCTGGTCCAGGCATTCCTGGTAGGTGGCGAACAGGCCACGTGCCACCAGCTTGACCGCCAGCGGGTCGGCGTCGGGCATGTTGGCTAGATGCTCACGCGCCTTCTTCAGACGCTCCAGGCGCGCCGGGAACTCCGACTGGATAAGGTTGAAGGAGCGCCCCGGCGACGGGCCGATGGGGGCGAAACCCTCGCCCACGCCCGTCCCGCTCCCGCCGGACTCCGGCTGCTGCATCGAACAGCGTGCGTACTGCATGATTCCCACGATCAGGCGCATCCCCTGCGCCTCTAGTGAAGTCCGCCGGCCTTCCCCGCCCGGCGTCTGCCACGCACCCAACCTAGCACCGGGAGAGAGACGACGGTGGGGGATACCCCACCTTCCACTTGGGGATTCCCCGCACCGGTGCGCGGGGTTTCAGGCACGCGCCGCAGACCCTAGGGGAGCGAGAAGAGCGCCGCGGCAAGCTTGCGCGGGTCGTGACGTGAGGGGAAGCCCTCGTCGATGACGTCAGCGCGCACCACCCGTCCCTCGAACCACGCCAGCGGCCCCTCCTGCGTCAGGGGCGTCTGCTGGAACTGAGCGGGGATGGGGCGCGGGGCGCTGTTCACCAGGAAATGCGTGGGGCGTATCCCGGTGTGCTCAATGAACACCCGCAGGTGCTCGCCGGCGCTGAGGCCGTCGGTCTCCCCATGCTGGGTGGCGATGTTGCACACGAACACCTTCGGCGCTCGTGCGCGCTCCACCGCATCCCGAATGCCCTGTATCAGCAGGTTCGGCAGTAGGCTGGTGTACAGGCTTCCCGGCCCTAGCACGATGAGCTGGGCCTGAGCGATGGCCTCGACGGCGGCGAGGTTGGCCCCAGCGCCCGGCGGGACGAGCCAGATGTCCGCTATGGCCTCCTGGGAGAGACCTACGGCAGACTCTCCGCCCAGCTCACGCCCGGAGACCGTGCGGGCCATGAGGTGCAGATCCGCCGCCAGGCTGGAGGGCATCACCCGCCCGCGTACGCCCAGAATCTGCCCCGCCGCCTCCAGGGCCCCCTGCAGGTCGCCCTGGGTGTGCACCAGCGCCGCCAGCAGCAGGTTGCCGAGGCTGTGGCCGCCCAGGCTGCCCTCGGAGTCGAACCGGTAGGCGAGCAGCTGCTCCATCAGCGGCTCCGACTCGGCCAGCGCTACCAGGCACTGGCGCGCATCGCCAGGCGGGGGGATGCCCAGCTCGCTGCGCAGCCGCCCCGAGGAGCCGCCGTCGTCCGCCACGGTGACGATGGCACTCACTTGGTCAGTTCGCTCCTTGAGCCCGCGCAGCAGGGAAGAGAGTCCCGTGCCCCCGCCGATGGTCACCACCCGCGGCCCGCCGCTGCGCTCCCGGTGGGAGGCGAGGCCCGCCAGCGCATTGCCGCCCCGGCCCGCGTAGGCAGACCCATGCGCCAGTCGCCGGTTGAGCCGGTAGGCAGCGATGCCCGCCAGCACCAGGCCCAGGCCAATCAACACCGCGCCCCGCGCCACCCCGCCCAGCAGGTGGCCCAGGGTGAGCACCTGCCCCACGTTCACGATCGTGCTGGTCACTGACACCGAGACGGCGAAGGCGCTGCCCAGGGCGACGAGCAGCACGCCCACCGCGCCAGCCAGCACCCAGCGCTTGAGGCCGATGTCGGGCAGCAGCAGCAGGCGCAGCTGCTCACGGGGCGTGGATGGGCGCGGGCCGTTGCCGGAGCTGCGGGGGGTATTCGGTGAGGCTTTGGGCATGGCGCTTGCGCCAGCGTAGCCCCGCCAGCAGGGCGAAGGAAAGCGCCCACGGTTCGATTTACACCCCCGCGCGCCCTTTGCTATCGTGGCCGTACCGCAGCGGGCGGCCATGGGGGGCCGGGGATCACCCCGGCGGGAGCGAGCGACGTGTACATCGCCATCGGCGCCGATCACGCTGGCCTTGCCATGAAGGCGGAGGTCGCCTCATGGCTCAACGCATTGGGCCACGAAGTCCACGACGTGGGCGCCCACGCCTTCGACGCCAACGACGATTATCCTGACTTCGCCTCCCTGGTCGCCCACGCGGTGGCGGAGGGCGCCGTCGAACGCGGGGTCATCGTTTGCGGTTCGGGGGTTGGTGCCTCCATCGCCGCCAACAAGGTGGCAGGGGTGCGGGCGGCCATGTGCCACGACACCTACTCCGCCCACCAGGGCGTCGAGCACGACGACATGAACGTGCTGTGCATGGGCGGGCGGGTCATCGGCCCCGAGGTGGCCAAGGAGGTGCTGGCGGCCTTCGTCGGCGCGGCCTTCAGCAACGAGGCGCGCCACGTCCGCCGTCTGAACAAGGTCAAGGCCATCGAGGCGGCCTCCCTCCCGAGCGTCCGTCCCTAGCGTCCCTCCCCCACCAGGAGCATCCCATGGGCGAGACCACCGTCCAGCGCATCCAGGCCAGCGGTCAGTCAGTCTGGATCGACAACATCCGCCGCTCCATGCTCACCACCGGTGCCCTGCGCGCCCTTGTGCAGGAGGGCATCAGCGGGCTCACCTCCAACCCAACCATTTTCGAGAAGGCGCTGTCCGAGGACGGTGAGTACGACTCCCCCCTGGCTGAGTTGGCCGCGGAGGGGGTCGAGACCGAGGCCGCCTTCGAGCGCTTGGCCGCCGAGGACATCCAGGGCGCTGCCGACGTGCTGCGGGGCGTGCACGATGCCACCGGCGGGCGAGACGGCTACGTCTCGCTGGAGCTCCCCCCGCCGCTGGCCGATGACTCCGCCGCCACCGTGCTTGAGGCCCAACGCCTGGCTCGGGCAATAGGCCGCCCCAACGTGATGATCAAGGTGCCAGCCACCCCGGCGGGTGTGGAGGCGTTCCGCCAGCTCACGGCGGCGGGGGTGAACGTGAACGTCACCCTCATCTTCGCCCTGGACACCTACAGGGCCGTGGCCGAGGCGTACCTGGCCGGGCTTGAGGAGCGCGCGCGGGCGGGCACAGACTTGGGAGGTGTCGCCTCGGTGGCCTCATTCTTCGTGAGCCGGGTGGACACCCCCGTGGACGGGGCGCTGCGCCAACGCATCGGCGCGGGCGAGGTCGCCCTGGCCTCGCTGGTGGGCACCGCCGCCACGGCCAACGCCCGAGCCGCCTATGGCATCTTCGGCGAGGTGTTCGGTGGCCCGCGCTTCGCAGCCCTCGCGAACAGGGGTGCGCGCGTCCAGCGCCCACTGTGGGCATCCACCTCAACCAAGGACCCCTCGCTGCCAGACACCTTCTACGTGGACGGACTCATCGGCAAGGACACCGTGAACACCGTCCCCCCCGCCACCCTCACGGCGCTGCAGGACCACGGGCAGGATGGCGTGACCCTCACGCCACAGACGGTGGCAGAGGGGTGGCGGCAGCTGGAGGCCCTGGCCCGCGCCGGTGTAGACATGGAGGCCGTGACGGCCAGGCTGCTGGAGGAGGGGCTGGCGGCCTTCGCCGCCTCCTACCGCAGCGTGCTGGAGAGCATCGAGGCCCGGCGCGCCACGTTGGGCAGAGCCTGAGAGGGAGGCGAACCGTGGACATCGGCATGGTGGGGCTGGGCCGCATGGGCGGCAACATGGCTGAGCGGCTGCACCAGGCGGGGCACCGGGTGGTGTGCTACGACCGTGACCCCGATGCGCGCGACGGTGCGAGTGGGCGCGGGCTGGAGACGGCTGACTCCCTGGAGCATCTGGCCGAGACCCTCCCCGCTCCGCGCACCGTGTGGGTGATGGTCCCGTCGGGCAATCCCACCGAGGGCACCATCGCGGCGCTTGCCGACGTACTGGAGCGCGGCGACGTGGTGGTTGACGGCGGCAATTCACACTACCGCGACTCCCAGCGCAGGGGGGCAGACCTGCTGCGCCACGGCATCGGCCTGGTGGACGTGGGCGTCTCCGGCGGGGTGTGGGGCCTGACGGAGGGCTACTGCATCATGGCAGGCGGGGCCCCGGACCAGGTTGCCCAGGTCTCGCCGGCACTGCGCACCCTGGCCGCAACGGACCATGGTTACGCGCACCTGGGCCCCCTGGGCGCGGGACACTACGCCAAGATGATCCACAACGGCATCGAGTACGGGCTGATGCAGGCGTACGCCGAGGGCTTCGAGATGCTGCGGGCCAAGGGGGAGTTCAACCTGGACGTGTCGCAGGTCTCGGAGCTGTGGCGCCACGGCAGCGTGATCCGCTCCTGGTTGCTGGACCTGACGGCCCAGGCCCTCTCGGAGGACCACAACCTGGCCGACATCCAGCCGTGGGTGGAGGACTCGGGTGAGGGGCGCTGGACGGTGGAGGAGTCGGTGGAGCTGGCCGTGCCGATCCCCGTTATCTCCATGGCACTGCAGGCCCGGTTCCGCTCGCGCCAGTACGACGCCTTCGGCTTTAAGCTGCTCGCGGCCATGCGCCGTCAGTTCGGCGGCCACCCGGTGCGCCGGCGCCTCTAGCCCATCCCTTCTGGGGCGCGCGTCAAGCGCGTTCACGGCCCGCACCCCCTCTGGTACGCTCGGTTCAGGAGGACGTCATGTGCGGCATCTTCGGCTACACCGGCCCCGATGAGGCCGCCCCCCTGCTGCTCACGGGGCTGGAGCGCCTCGCCTACCGCGGCTACGACAGCGCGGGCATCGCCCTCCAAGCGCCCTCCGGAGCGCTGGCGGTGCGCAAGGCCGCCGGGCGCATCGGCAACCTGGCCGCACTGATGGAGCGCGAGCCCGCGGCGGGCACCTGTGGCGTTGGCCACACCCGCTGGGCCACCCACGGCGCCCCGTCCGACGCCAACGCCCACCCCCACACCGACGCGGCGGGCCGCGTGGTGGCGGTGCACAATGGCATCGTGGAGAACCAGACCGAGCTGCGCGCCCGCCTGGTGGACGCGGGGTATGCGTTCACCTCAGCCACCGACACCGAGGTGATCCCCAACCTGGTCGCGTGGCACCTGGACCAGGGAGCCTCGTTCCCGGAGGCGGTGCGCCTGGCGGCTCGGGAGCTGCACGGGGCGCACGCCATCGTCTGCATGCACGAGGGCACGCCGGGGGTGCTGGTGGCGCTGCGCATCGGCCACGCGGGCGGGGCGCTGGTGGGGCACGGGGCCGGTGCAAGCCTGGTGGCCTCCGACCTGACGGCGCTCATGCCCTTCACTCGCTCCGTCACCTTCCTGGAGCCCGGCCAGATGGCCGTCGTCACGCCCAACGGCTGTGCGGTCTCCACCCTGGAGGGCGAACCCGTGGAGGCTGCGCCACGTACGGTGGAAGCGGGCGAGCAGGCCGCCGCCAAGGGCGGCTACAAGCACTTCATGCTCAAGGAGATCTTCGAGCAGCCGGAATCCGCAACCAGCGCGCTGCGCGGACGCCTGGCCTTCGACCCACCGGGCGTGAGTCTGGGTGAGCTGCCCTTCGGCCCCGAGGTGCTGCGGGCCGTGGACCGGGCCGTGCTGCTGGGCATGGGCACCTCCCTCAACGCCGCGCTGTTGGGCGCGCGCTACATCGAGGCGCTGGCCCGCATCCCCGCCGGTGCGGAGAACGCCGCCGAGTTCCGCTACCGCGACCCGGTGGTGGGCCCGTCCACCCTGGTGGTGGCGGTGACCCAGTCGGGAGAGACGGCCGACACGCTGGAGGCCCTGGCCCTGGCCCGGCGCGCAGGGGCGCGCACCATCGCCATCACCAACACCGCCAACTCACAGGCCACCCGCATGGCCGAAGGCACGCTGCTGATGCACGCGGGCCAGGAGGTAGGCGTTGCGTCGTCGAAGACGTTCGTCACCTCCGTGGAGACGATGCTGCTGCTGGCCGGGGCCATCGGCGCGGCACGCGGGGCGCTGGATGAGATGGGCATCGCCGAGCTGATGGAGACGGCCGCCCGGCTCCCTGCCCTGGTGGGCGAAGCGCTGGCCCTCAACGAGCAGGCCTACCCCCACCTGGTGGCCCGCTTCCTGCATGCGCGCCGGTTCCTGTTTCTGGGCCGGGGGCTGCTGGAGCCCATCGCCCGCGAAGGGGCGCTCAAGCTCAAGGAGATCTCCTACGTCCACGCCGAGGGGATGGCCGCCGCTGAGATGAAGCACGGGCCCATCGCGCTGGTGGACGCCGACACCCCCACGGTGGCCTTCGTCCTGCGGGATGGGCTGCACGCCAAGATGCTGGCGAACCTGGCTGCGGTGCGCGCGCGTGGGGGCCCGGTGTTGGCCATCGCCACCCAGGGAGATACCGAAGCGGCCGAGGCGGCCGACGAGGTACTGTGGGTGCCGCCCTGCCCGCCTCTCCTTGCCCCGCTGGTGGCAGTGGTGCCCGCCCAGCTGCTGGCCTACCACCTGGCTGACGCGCTGGGCAACGACGTGGACCAGCCCCAAAACCTGGCCAAGTCCGTCACCGTCGAGTAGGACGCTAGCCCCTCCGGGCGCTCCGTCGGCGCGCGTTGCGCGAGGGCCCGTGGGGAACTGCATCCTGCGCGTCCTGGCACCGCGTGGTCATTGGCGCACGCGCGCGCCAGCGCCACATCAGCGCCACGGCCGCCGTCACCGCGATGACGCCGATGACCTGGGCCATGGGCAAGGCGCCCACCTTCCAGTTGCCCGTTCGCAGGAACTCCAGGGCGAAGCGCTCCGCCGGGTACCAGACGAAGTAGAGCAGGAAGATATCGCCCACCCGCAGACGGGAGGCGTAGCGGCGCGCCACCCACAGGAGGGCGAACACGCCTGCGAACGAGAGGAGCGACTCATACAGGAACAGCGGGTGGAAGTGGGTCTGTGCCAGGTACTGGCTGGGCCGGAACTCCAAGGGGATGAAGATGCCCCAGGGCAGGTCCGTGGGCGGGCCGAACAGCTCGTGGTTGAAGTAGTTGCCCCACCGGCCGATGGCCTGGCCCAACAGCAGCGCGGGCGCGCCGATGTCGAGCCAACGCAGGGTGCTCAGGTGCGGCGCACCCCGCTGGGCAGCACGACGGTTCACCCACCACACGTAACTCACCAGGGCGAACACGGCGCCGGTCACGGCGCCGTAGATGCCGATGCCCCCCTCCCAGACCATGAAGATCTTGCCGGAGTTCGCCGCGTAGTAGGGCCACTCGTTCCGGTCCAGCACGTGGTAGGCCCGCGCGCCGATGATGCCGAACACCGCCCCCAGCAGGGCGATGTTGGACGCGTGCTCCGGGTTCTCCCCCAGCCTGCGGGCCTCCCGTTGGGCCAGCACCAGCCCCGCCAGGAGGCCGGAGACAATGAGCACCCCATACCAGTGGATGTACAGGGGGCCGATGTGCAGGCCCTGGAACGTGAACTCTATGGCACACCTCCACCGCCCGGACGGGACGGTGCCCTTGTGATGCACGCGGCACGGGGCCGGTGCCCAGAGTATACGGGCTCGCGGGGTTAGAGCGGGTCGGCGAACCGGGCCGGGAAGCGCCCCACCCAGGGCATGGCCTGCTCCATCGCGGCGGCGGCGCGCAGCAGCGCCTCCTCCCCGCCATGGTGCCCCACCAGTTGCAGGCCGATGGGTAGTCCATCCGGTCCTGGCTCGCACGGGATGGCCACCGCAGGGCGTCCCGTGAGGTTGGCGTGGACGCAGAAGGGCGTGTAACCCCAGGACGGGTGCACCTCACGCCCCTCGATGCGGGCCGGTGGCTCGTCGATGGGGAAGGGCTGGGTCGCGAGGGTGGGCATCGCAAGGACATCGTAGTCAGCGAAGAACGTCGCGAAGCGCTCGCGATGCCACTCCAACGCCCGCAGCGCCATGGCATAGCGGGTGGCGGGCCAGGCCATGGCATCCTCCAGCCAGCGCACCAGCCGGGGGGGCAGCAGCGAGCCCTTGCCCGCGGCGATGGCCGGGCCTAGGCTCACGGCCAGGTCCGTGAGGGAGAGGGTGGCCCAGGTGGTGACGGCGTCCGCCGTCACCACGGGGGGCGCGGCCTCCTCCACGTGCGCGCCCAACCCCTCCAGCACCCGGACGGCCCGCGCCGTCGCCTCCCGCACCACCGGCTCCACCGGCACGCCGTCCATGTCTGGAGCCCAGGCCACCCGCAGCCCCTTTGCCGATGGCTGCTGTGCCGCGGTCAGGTAGTCGCCCGGGGCATCGCGCAGCGAGCGTGCGTCGCGCTCGTCGTACCCCGCCAGCACCCCCAGCAGCGCCGCGGCGTCGGCCACCGTGTGCGCCATGGCCCCGTTCTGGGAGAGAGCGCCCCACCCACCGGCTTGGCGCCGGTAGTCCGACGGAACGCGCCCCATGGTGGGCTTGATACCGAACACCCCGCAGCAGGAGGCCGGGATGCGGATGGACCCGCCGGCGTCCGAGCCCGTCGCCAGGGGCACCAATCGCGCGGCCAGCGCCGCAGCGGAACCGCCGGAACTGCCGCCTGCCACCCGCGCCGGGTCCCACGGGTTGCGCGTGGGGCCAGAGATCATGTTCTCCGTGGTGCCCTTCCAGCCGTAATCCGGCGTGGACGTCTTGCCCACGATGATGGCCCCCGCTCGACGCACGCGCTCGGCGGGCACGTCATCAGCGTCAGGCACGAAGTCGGCCATGAGGAGCGAGCCGTAGGTGGTGCGGATGCCCCGGGTGGCGGTCAGGTCCTTCACTCCGATGGGCACCCCGCCCAGGGGGCCCAGGTCCTCGCCCGCCAGGAGCGCCCGCTCGGCGGCGTGGGCCGCGGTCATGGCCTGCTCGGCGGCCAAGGTGATGAAGGAGCCCAACTCTCCGTCGAAGGCAGCGATGCGGTCCAGGAAGTGACCCACCACCTGCACGGGCGAGAGCTGGCGCTCACGCACTAGTGCGGCCAGTTCCAGAGCGGTGGCGTTGGTGAGTGAAGTGGGGGGCACGGCTACCCCCGCTGGGCGAAGCGCGCCGGCGAGAAGGGCTCCAGGGATAGCGATGAAGTGCCCGTGGCCATCAGCTCGGCCAGGTGCAGGCCGGTCACCAGCGCCAGGGTGATGCCCTTGTAGGAGTGCCCCGTGCACAGGTGCAGGCCCTCCCACCCCGGCACGGGGCCGATGATTGGCAGCTCGTCCCGGCTGGCCGGGCGCAGGCAGGCCGTCAGGTCGCGGATGGGCGCATCCAGCACCGGCGGTGCCAGCCGCCCCACTGCTTCCATGATGGCATTCTGCGCCTCCAACGTGGGGCTGGCGTCGAAGCCCGCCTCCTCCTGGGTGGTGCCCACCAGCAGATCGCCCCCCGCCTTGGGAAGCACGTAACCCGACTCGTGGAAGATCGCGTGGGTGGGCATCGCCATGCCAGCGGGCACGTCCACGTGGACGATCTGCCCCCGCAGCGGATAGACCGGCAAATCCATGCCGAACCAGGGTCCGGCGTGCACCGCCCAGGGGCCGGAGGCGATGAGCACCTGCCCTGCCTCCACCTGCTCGCTGCCCACGCGCACCCCGCGCGTTACCCCGTCTCCCAGTAGGCCCGTCACCTCCGCCGTGCGGAAGGAGACGCCCACCTTCTCCGCCGCACCCGCCAGCGCCAGGGCGAAGGGGTAGGTCTCCAGCTGGCGCTCAACGGTGAGCGCCCCGCCGATGGCCTCCGGTCCCAGCCAAGTGCCCAACGCGTGGACGCCCTGCTCGTCATGCCATTCCACGTCCATGCCCAACTCGCGCTGCCAGGCCATCTGCTCACGCAGCTCGGCAGCCTCATGGTCATCGAAGGCAGGGCGCAGCAGCGGGATGTCCACCAGCCGGTAGTCGACGCCCGATGCGGTGCGCAGCTCCGGCTCCAGCTCGTTGTGGAGCGCGATGCCCCGCAAGATGAACGCCGTGTACTCGGCGGAGAAGCGATGGCGGCCCACCGCGCCCAACTCGCCCGCAGCACCTCCCGACGCACCGGAGGCGACAGCGTCGCGCTCCAGCACCTGGACGCTGAGCCCGTGACGCGAGGCCAGGAAATAGGCGGTTGCGCACCCCATCACCCCGCCGCCGACGATGACCACATCGGGCCGCGTGCTCATCGCTGGCCCTCCGCTAGCCCCTCGCCCTGGTAGCGGCCGGCGTAGAGGCGCTCGCTCGCCTCCTCCAGCGTCATGAACACCATCTGCACGATGCGCGCGCCCCGCCCTAGCCGGAACCCGGCGGGGTTGTAGACGGCCAGCTGCACCTGCGAGCGCCCCGCGTAGCCCGCGTCCCACACGGCGTTATGCACCGCCACGCCGCATCGCAGGAGCGAGGAGCGCGGCTTGGCCAAAGCCATCACCCCGGCGGGCAGCGCCACAGTCTCGGCCAATCGCGCCAGGTAGATGCCGGGGGCCAGGTCCAGGTAGCCGTCGGCGCTCCATTCCAGGTCATGTGTGGGAGCTAGCCGCCGCTCGGCGTCGCTCGCCCCCACCTGCCCGCCGTCCGCGAAGGCGGCCACCGACTCGACACGCAGGTCGAAGCCGTTGGGCTGGAGCTGGACGTCAACGTCCGCCAGTCCCCCCACCAGGGGCGGGTCGGCGTCGAGTAGCGCGTGTATCTGCTGGGAGGAGAGGACGCCCACGGGATGCACCTCACGAACCCCCTGCGGGGGTAGAGCCATGGTAGGGGCGCGCCGGAGAGGCTGTCAAAGCCGCTGGCCCATGATGCCGGGACCCGCTGGGGGGCGTTGACCACGGGCCCCCCTGTGCCTATAAGATGCCCGGCGGCGCGTGGGCGGCACCCCTGGGGGATGCAGCCCACTTTTGGGATAACCGGCCGGGAGGGCGGCTTGAAGGGTTTCTGCATGAAGTGCCAAACGGAGCGTGAGCTCGTGGACACCGAGGCTGTCGTCATGAAGAACGGACGCCCCGCCACCAAGGGCCGCTGTCCCGTCTGCGGCACCGGCATGTTCCGCCTGGGCAAGGCCGACCAGAAGGGCGCGAAGGCATCCGCCAAGACCAAGGCCGCAACCCAGAAGCTCTAGCGCACCGTCCCCACCAGAACCGGCTCGCCCGAGGGACGCGCCGTCCCGCCTCCCTTGGC
The DNA here is from genome assembly GCA_038109085.1 of Chloroflexota bacterium. GTDB lineage: Bacteria > Chloroflexota > Dehalococcoidia > Lucifugimonadales > Australimonadaceae > Australimonas. Next base: position 35,761 of record JAYNIL010000005.1, on the reverse strand, counting down.
CCGGTTCACGCTTAGCCAGTGGATGGTGTCCAGCGCAGGCATGGTCAGATGCGCCAACGCATAGCCGTCCTCATCCGGCCAGAAGTGGCCGACGCTCCGGGCCGCCTCCCCCGCATCGTCCCACAGCCACACCTGGTACACCTCGCCCGCCGCCAGCACCGGTAGGTTGAGCATCATCAGCACCCGCGAGCCGTCGGGCTTAGTGACGAGCATCCCCCAGGGGTAGTCCGTCGCGGGGTCCGGCTCGGCGTAGCTGTCCACGGAGCGCACCGCCGCCGGGGTCACGGCGGACTGGGCCACCCACGCCGTCACCTCCCGCTGCTCCTGGAGGCGCTGCTCGGTCTGCGCTGCGTCAGAGGCCAGGTCCTGCATCTGCGATTGGAGCTGGTCCACCGAGTGCAGCTGGAAGGCGGTGGCACCGCCCAGCACGCCCACGGCCAGCGCCAGCACCGCGGCTGCGGCCCACGGCAGCCATGAGCGCCGGGCGCGAACGCGCCGAGCCGAGAGGGAGACCGGCAGTGCGCGCACCACCCGGCGGATGCGCGGCTCCAGCGCGGCGGGAGGGGCAAGTGGGGAGAAGGCACCGGCGAGCCACGTGGTGGATTCCAGGTACTCAGCCAGGCGCGCGCGTAGCGAGGCGTCAGCCTCCAGGGCCGCCTCAAGCCGCTCCAACTCCTCGCCTTCCAGCGCGTTCAGCGCGTAGGCCGGGAGCAGCTCATCCCATTCCTGCCGGGAATCACTCACGCGTCCGTTCCCTCCGTCCCTTGGGGGAGCATCAGGTGCGCCCGCAGCTTCATCAACCCCAGCCGCAGCCGTGTCTTCACCGTCCCCAGCGGAGCGCCCGTGCGCTGGGATATCTCCTGCTGGGTAGCCCCTTCCAGATAGGCCAGCACGATAGCCTGGCGCTGCTCGGACGGCAGGCGCTCCAGCGCCTCACGCGCCGAGCCGAAGAGCACCGCTCGCACCGCCTCGTCGGCGGTGTTCGACCCGGCCACCGGGCCTGCGCCCGATACCGGGTCGGGCAGTTCCTCTCCGAACCGCGCCGCCCGCTTTCGGCGTCGCAGCTCATCCACGATGCGGTTGTGAGCCAGATGCAGGAACCAGTGGCGGAATATCCCCCGCTCACCGTCGAACCGCCCGGCCCGCACCCACAGCGCGGCGAACACCTCCTGGGTCACGTCCTCGGCGCCGGAGGGCTCGCGCAGCGAGCTCATGGCCATGGAGTAGACGATGCGCCCGTAGCGCCCGTACAGCTCCGCCAGCGCCTCCTCGTCACCCGCGGCCACCAGCGCCGCCAGCTCCGTGTCGGTGAGGGCCTCCCGCCGGTTCAATGGACGCCTCCGGGCGAAAGCCCCTCACATAGCGCATACGCGCCGGGGGGGTGAGCGGATTGGTGCCTAGACACGGCTATTCTCCGGCGCGCACCTATCGGCGTATTCGTACCGCGCCGGGTCCTGCCCTGCCCCCAGCCCCAACACCTGGCGCGCATTGACCGTGAGCTGATCCGTACAACAATTTTACGCGGGGGTATGATGCGCCCAGCGCACACCGCGCCGGGAGGCGAGCATGGGCGAGCAGTTATCGGCCAGAGGCACCGTGGTGGCGGTGTGCCGCTCCGGGGCGCACACGATGTCCAAGCCCCAGCAGACCGAGATACGCCTGCTAGAGGGGTTAGGCGTAGAGGGCGACATCCACGCAGGGGCGAAGGTGCAGCACCGCAGCCATGTGGCCCGTGACCCGGAACGTCCCAACTACCGGCAGGTGCACCTGATCCACGCTGAGCTGCTGGACGAACTCCAAGCGAACGGCTTCGGGGTGGAGGCGGGGAGCATGGGGGAGAACATCTCCACCCGAGGAATCGACCTGCTTTCCCTCCCGCAGGGTACGCGCCTGCACATCGGGCGCGAAGCGGTGGTAGGCGTGACAGGGCTGCGCAACCCATGCGTTCAACTGAACGGAGTGCAGGGCGGGCTCATGGCCGCGACGCTGGACCGCGACGCGGAAGGGAGTCTCATCCGCAAGGCCGGCATCATGGGTGTGGTGCTCTCCGGCGGCGTTATCCGTACCGGCGATGCCGTGCGCGCCGAGCTGCCACCCATGCCCCACAAGCCATTAGACCGGATCTAGCCGAAGTACGTCCCGGAGTTCACGTGCAGGGTCTGGCCGGTGATGGCGCGCTGCTCGGGCAGGCAAAGATACACGATGGCCCCGGCCACATCCTCCGGTGTGGTGACGCGCCCGGTGGGCATCTTGGCGGCGAAGGCCTTGTAGTCCCGCCCCGGAATGCGGTAGGGCGACTCCTCGGTATGAAGCAAACCGGGGGAAACCAGGTTCACCAGAACCCCGGCGTGGGCATAGTCGCGAGCGAGCGCGCGGGTGAGGCCCACCAGGCCCGACTTGGACGCCGCCACGTGGGGCGCGCGCTCCTCACCCAGCCATGCGCCGGTACCCGCCACGTTGATGACGCGTCCCCATCCACGCTCTGCCATGCCCCCCAGAACCGCCTGTGCGCAGAACCATGGACCGTCCAAGTTGGTGGCCAGCACCCGGCGCCACTCCTCCGGGCTTATGGCGAGAGGGTTGTTTTTTGGCCGGTAGCCGGGGCAAGAGACCAGGATGTCCACGGGGCCCAGCTCCCGCTCCACCTGCGCCACCATGGCGTGCACCTGGGCTGGGTCGCCGATGTCCGCGCTAACCGCACTCGCGCGTACTCCGAGCGCCAAAGATGCTTCAGCTGTCGCCTCGGCACCCGCCCGGTCCGTGTAGCCGTGGGCTGCGACGTCAGCTCCATCGGCGGCCAGGGCCAGGGCCACCGCGCGGCCCAAGTTGCGTGAGGAGCCGGTGACCAGGGCAACCCGACCGGAGAGGCGGCCTGAGCGGGGCATGCGCGAACCTCCAGCGGGGGGGGGTGACAGCGGGAGGCTACCACAGAGGGCTTCCGGCACCCACTCGTCCTAGGGCGCGAGAGTGCTCAGCAGGAAGCCATAGGCCATATGACCGCCTTTGTAGCGGGTGCTTGCTGGGTCAGCAGGCATGCGCTCACGCCCATGCGGGGGCGCTCGCTCTCCATCCGCGTCCCGATGTCACTACCATTCATCCATTCATTTCCTCTCCCCACGCATGGCCATACGGTACACACTGATCGCGCGTTCCCTGGCTGAGCTATGCTCCACCAGTGGGGCGATTGACTCAGCGGAACCTGCTTCCTGTACCCAACGCCGCACCCAACGGTTGTCCGGATCGAAGCGCTCGGCCTGCGCCAGCGGGTTCAGCACCCGGAACCATGGTTGCGCACCGGGCCCTGATCCGGCTACCTGCTGCCAGCCAAGGGCATTGGCGGCAGGCTCTGCGTCAACTAGCAGGCGCCTGAAGTGGCGCTCACCCTTCCTCCAATCGATGAGCAGGTGCTTGACGAGGAACGAGGCAGCAAGCATCCGGGCACGGTTGCTGATCCACCCGCTCGCGGACAGCTCGCGCATCGCCGCATCGACGGGTGGGTAGCCGGTGCGTCCGTCCTGCCAGGCGCGAAGACCATCAGGGTCATCGCGCCAGGCGATCCGGTCCATCCGTGCGTCGTGATTGGCGCGGGTGAGATGGGGCCACGCTGCGAGTTGCGCCGCGAGGTGCTCTCGCCACGCGTTCTCGCGCAACCAGGCCTCCGCGCTGGTGGCAGCGGATCGAGCCGGCGCGGACGCGAGTGCTGCCACCCCGGCGCGCAGCACCTCGAGGCCGGACAGTAGCCCGAACCGCAGGTAGGGTGAGAGCGCGGAGCCTCCGGCCCCGTCCAATCGCTCCCGGTCTCTGAGGTAGCGGTGTGCAGGGGGCGTGGGGCCGCTTGAGAATCGGTGGAGGCGGTGCCCCGCCTCCACGCGGGAGGCGGGGCACCGCGCGCCCTGCTCCTGGCGGGGGAGTGAGGCGAGTCCCGCCGCATCACCGGCCAACAGCTGTCCGGGCAAGGGGGATGGCGCGGGCTCGGGCAGTGTGCCCAGGCGGACGTTCCAGCGCCGATGGAACGCTGCGAACAAGGTGAACGGGGTGCCATCATCCCGGGTGATGACCCCCGGCGCAGCGACGGCTGCAGGCGGGACTCGCACCAACCCGGCGGCCCGTTCGACGGCGGCCTCCTGACGGCGTGCATAGGGCGAATGCCCCGCCTGAGTGAAGACCGGAGCGCCCCCCATCGCCACTGCGAGTCCCCCGATCGCTCGCGCAGGCGGTCCCTGGATGACCTCTAACCCACCGCCCAGACCGCAAATCGCGGCATGCAAGTCCCGGAGGGCATCGGCAAGGAACGACGACCGGTGAGGGCCTGTGCGCTCCGGGGCCCACAACTCCGGTTCTAAGACGAAAACTGCCTGGACCGGCAACCCGGTGGCGAGTGCGGCTGCCAACGCCGGGTTGTCCTCCAAGCGTAGGTCCGTTCGGGCCCACCAGATCGCAGCGGAGGGCACCCTCACCCTCCCAACTGCCGAGCCAGCGAGCGACCCGCCTGGGCGGCCCCGCGCCGGAACACCAATCCCAGCACCGGGGACAGCAGCCGCATCGGCCCGCGCAGGCTCATGGTGGCCTGATAGCGCACCAGCGCTCCGGAACTGTCGGGCTCGACGGTGATCACGTCCTCCACGATGAACGCGGGGCGCTCTGCGCGAAGGGTGACCGCACGTCCAGGCTCCAGCGCCAGGATCTTGTACTCGAGTGGAACGGTTGAGCCTCCAAATCGGAAATCGAGGGCGAACCGGGACCCGATCGCCGCCGGGCCCTCGTCTAGACGCCGCGCGGCGAGTACGCCGGGGTCCCATGCGGCCGCGTTGGTAAAGTCCGCCATATAGGCAAAGGTGTCGAAGGCGCTGCGCGCCGACCGGATAACGGCTGTGTAGCGGGCCATGTCTACCTCCTGAATAGACGCGCGATGAGCCACTCACCCACAGGACGGGGGAGCGCACCGGCGAGCTTGATGGGCCAGAGAAGCCTGCCAGGGAAGTCCACTTGGGTACGCCCTCGCTCGATGCCCCTGAGCACGGCCGCCACCGCCTGCTCCGGCTCCAGAAGCGCGGGCATTGCAAAATCGTTGTGCTCCGTCAGTGGGGTGCGTACGAACCCCGGGTGCACCGTCACCACCCGCACCCCCGAACGGCGCAGGTCCAAACGTAGGGAGCGCAGGAAGTAAGTGGCCGCGGCCTTGGTCGCTCCGTATATCTCGGCACGGGGCAAGGCCAGCAGAGCGCTGGCGGAGGAGAACCCCACCAACAGTCCCTCGCCACGCTCGCGCATCGCTGGGACAACCAACGCCGCCACACGCACGAGTCCAGTGAAGTTGGCCGACACCTGCGTGTCCAGAGCGTAGTCGAGCTTGACCACGGAGGCGGGTTCCCAGGCACCGGCGCAGTAGATCACCGCATCCGGCACGCCGCGATCGGCGCAAAGTCGCTCCCATCCGGCGTGCAGGGCGAGGACGTCCCCTACGTCAAGAGGGAGCGGGAAAACCGCCCCGCCGTCGTCCGCTACCTCCGCGGCAAGGTGGCGGAGCGCGTCCGCCGACCGTGCACTCACAGTCACCGCTGCCCCTCGACCAGCGAGAGCCGCGGCGACCCCGCGCCCAATGCCACTGCCGCCGCCCACGACCCACACGTGCTGGCCCCGCCAAACCCTGCGCCTAGCCACCGTGCTGCTCCCGTTCGGATGGCCGCCGGTAGCGTGCGCCCCGCAGGGCCAGCCTTACCGCGTGCCCGTAGATGTTAGCGGTGGTGGCCCAGGGGGTGAGAGGCTGACGCAGCGCTGTGCGGGCCAGCGCGTTGCCGGTGAAGGGCTCCGCATGCAGGCTCAGCCGGGCATCCAGCCCCTCCCCTCCCAATCCCTGGAAGCTGACTTGCACTCTCAGCTCTTCCCCCCCGAAGGTCAGCTCTAGACGGTACTCACCCTCCATCGGTTGGAACGGCGAGACGTAGAACTCCTTGGAGAAGGACGCCTCGAACCGGCCCGGCAGCGGGGCTTTTGCGGTGAGGTCATAGCGGTGGCGGCCGCCGTGGCGGTTGCTCACCTCGGCCACCACTCGGCGCACGCGGGCGCGCTCCACCGGGGGCCCGTCCTCCACCACCAAGTAGAGCGAGAGGGGGTTGAATACATAGCCCAGCAGGTGAGGCTGAGTGAGCAGCAGCACCCGCTCACCAGACCCGATGAGACCCTTACGGATGGCCGCGAACCCAGTGGCCCCGTCCCACAGATGCTGCGAGCGCAGGCCGTAGAGCCCCAGACCCTCCCCACCCCATAGTGGGCCCCATCGGCGGGAGGGGGGTGAGGCCAGGTCTGTGAGCAGGTAGCGCGTTGCGTGGGAGAACCCACCGGCGGCAGGGCCAGAGCGCTGGTGGGTCAGCGTGCCGGTGAGCAGCAGCGGTGCGTCCATCAGGCCGCCCCCACCAACGCGGTCAAGCCGGCCAATGCGTCGACCGCCTCGACGCCGGAGCGGTAGCCGTCCTCGTGGAAGCCGTGGCCCAGGTAGGCCCCTGCGTAGGCGGTCCGCAACGCGCCACCCACCGACCGCAACGCAGCCTGCGCACCCACCGAGGCCTCTGTGTAAAGCGGGTGGGACATCACTGTCTCGTCCAGCACCGTCCCCGGCGCAGGCTCACTGCTGGGGTTCACCGAAACGAAGTAGTTCTGCCGAACCTTCAATCCTTGGAGCCGGTTCAGATGGTAGGTCACCGACACGCCAGAATCGCCATCGCCACAGGATGTTGAACGGTAGTTCCACGAACACCACGCCGCGCGCCGGCGGGGCATCAGCCCCGCGTCGGTGTGGGTGACCACCCGGGAGGGCGAGTACGCCAGCGCCTTTAGTGCGCGTCGCTCCACCGACGACGGACGCTCCAGCAGGCGAAGCGAAACGTCGGCGTGGGTGGCGAGCACGATCGCGTCAAATCGCTCCGTTCCCGAACCGCTCACCACGCTGACCCCTAACCTGTCACGGCGCACTGTACGCACCGGGGTCCCCAGGCGAACCCCGTCACCCAGCAGCACAGCAGCGCGATCGACGTAGGACCTTGAGCCCCCGGTCACAGTGCGCCAGGGCAACCGTCCGCCCACTGAGAGCAGCCCGTGGTTGGCCAGGAAGCGGAGCAGGAACGCCAGAGGGAAGTCCCCAACACGCCCTGCGGGCATAGACCAAACCGCGGAGATCAGCGGCACTAAGAAGTGGTCCCGGAACTCGTTGCCGTACCCATCGGCCAGCAGCCCACCCAAGGTGGCGGGTGCTGCTGCGGGCTCACGGAGCGCCGCCCCACTCGCATGGTAGAAACGCAGGAAGTCCGCCAACATGCGCACCCTGCCGGGGCGCAGCAGGTTGGACGGCTGGGCAAGCATGCTGCGCAGCCCACGGCTCCCGTATTCGAACCCATGCTGTGGGCAACTGGCGCCAAAGGACATGTCCGAACGCTGTGTCTGCACCCCCAGCCGCTGGAGGAATCCGGTGAAGCCGGGGTAGGTCGCCTCGTTATAAACGAGGAAGCCGGTGTCCAGGCTGCTCGGGCCATCCGCGCTCTCCACGGAGAGCGTGCGCGCGTGACCACCCAAGATTGGCTCCGCCTCGAAGAGCGTCACCGCGTGCCCACTATCCCGGGCGCGCAGCGCCGCAGCAATGCCGCTGATACCGCCACCCACCACGGCGATTCGCCTCCCCGTCGCCCGCCTCTCCAGTTCACGCTCTCGGCACGTGCTCATTCGAACTCCTCACTCTGATCCCCCTGAGCCGGTGAGATCCCTACGACCGAGCTCGCTCTAACTCGATCCGCACCTGCGTGACGCCCTCTCCGGCGGGCACTTACAACAGGGGGTGTTTGCCTTAGAACCTGGCCGCCAGCCGGGCCATCTGTGTTTGTTCCGCTGCTCTCATGAGGCTCACATCCGCGATGGGAAACCCGTCAATCAGTTTCGGGAAAGTGTACCGCCCACTGGTATCCTCTCCTCCATCAGCCGTGCCACCGGCACCTTGAGCGCCGCAGCCACCCGGAGAAGGATACCCAGGGTGGGATTCTTCCGCCCGTTCTCCAATCCCGACAAATACGCCCGGTCTATGCCCACCGCCTGGGCCAGCTGTTGTCGTTCCCAGCCGCGCGCGCAGCGCGCATCGAGCTCTACGTTTCCTACGCAAGTCAGCAATGCCTCAAGGTTGTACTCATTTGCTGAGGTGCCCGCCAGGTCGCGGGCGAGCCAACGCACCTCACGTTCGTCACCTGCGTGGGCATCAGCGCTGATTTCTTGTCCGGATAACCCCGCCACCAACACCGGGGTGCCCGGCGTCCTCTCACGCAGTAAACCCACTGTGCGCCGGGCCTGGGGGGCGGAGCCCTCCAGCAACACGGACAGGACCACTAGATCGGGAGAAAGGGACTGGGCGTGGGTGGCAAACTCCTGCGCAAGCAGGTTGGCCGAAACATGTACTGACCAGCCGTCTAGGACCAGCAGTTCCGCAACCATACGCGCGCCCATCTCCTGCTGCTCCGGCTGCACCACCCCCACCAGCACAGAGCGACCGATGCTCGCGGCAGTGGGGACGCGCTCACGCAGCGACTCCATTCGACGCCGGGCTGGGTCCGTAGAGAGGTGCTCCGGAGTGATGGCGCCCCTGGCGCCCAACGCTCACCCACCACCTATATCGCCGGACACAGGAGATCCACGTATGTAGCCTCCATGCGCGGGTTGGAATCGACGGCCCGTTTCATCACCCCTGTCACGTTCGTAGCGTCGGCGACGACGAGCGGGTTGGTGAGGCAAGGGAGTTGGCGGTGGGAGGAAATTGGCATGTTGACTCCTTACGACGCCCAGGACTTGACTGTGGATTTTTTTATACACATAATTCCTATTTGTTTCAATCAAAACACATCAATGCGAACAAACCAGCTTGGATAACATTCTCCTGAGGGCATAGCCTCGCTGCGTAGTTGATCTTCGGATTTATTGGGACCCGAAAGGGCCCAACGCCCCACGTATACCATGCAGACATGAGTTGAGGCTGGCACCGGCCACGACGGGTGCCAGGTCCGGACGAAAGGTGACCTATCCATGCGGGTTCTAGTGACGGGCGCAACGGGCTACGTAGGCGGGAAGCTGACGCCGCTGCTGCTGGAAGCGGGGCATGAGGTGAGCGTGATCACCCGTGACCCCTCCGGCCTGGTGCACGCACCCTGGGGCTCACAGGTGCAAGTGCACCAAGGTGACGTCCGCGAGGCGGCGACGGTGGCACGCGCTCTGGAGGGAATAGACGCGGCCTACTACCTGGTGCACAGCATGGGCGCCGGGGCGAGCGATTTTCACCAACGGGACCTGGACGCGGCCCGCTCCTTCGCCACGGCCGCTGCCACCACGGGGGTTAGCCGCATCGTGTATCTGAGCGCTCTGGGAGCCCCCGGCCCCTCGCTCAGCCCGCATCTGCGGTCTCGTCACGAGACGGGCGAGGCGCTCGCCGAGGCGGGCGTGCCGGTGCTGGAGCTGCGAGCGGGCCCCGTGGTCGGCGCAGGCTCGCTGCCTTTCGAGATGGTGCGCTACCTGACTGAAAGGGTGCCCGTCATGGTGTGTCCCCGCTGGGTCTACACACGGGTCCAGCCCATCGGCCTCGACGACATGCTCACCTACCTGGTCAAGGGTATGGATGTCTCTTTCGCGGGGCACCGCGTGGTGGAGGTGGGCGGCAGTGAGGTGCTCACATATGGTGAGATGATGACCCGCTATGCTAGCGTGCGCGGGCTCCGCCGGCGGATGGTGCGGGTGCCGGTACTGACCCCGCGCCTTTCCTCCTACTGGGTGCGGCTGGTCACACCCCTGCGCGCCGGGTTCGCCAAACACATCGTAGAGGGGCTGCGGAACGAGGTGGTGGTGCGCGAACCCAATGACACGGCAGCGCTCTTCCCCAGCGTGCGGCCCCTGGGGTACGAGGAGGCGGTGCAGGTGGCGCTGGACGGGCTGCGGCCTCCGGCCTTCGGGGCTAGCGAGCCAATGCCAGCCCTGGGTGCGCTTACCTTGCGCACCCAGTCCTCCCGCGGGCTGATAGTGGAGCACCGCTCGATGCGCTGCATGGCCCCGCCGGAGCGGCTATTCGAAGCCATCGCCTCAGTAGGCGGTGCCAACGGCTGGTACTGGGATTTTGGCTGGCGGCTACGCGGGGCCCTGGACCGGCTGGTGGGCGGGCCGGGTCTGCGACGCACAAGCCACCCCCGCCCTGCCCTCGAGCCCGGCGCACAGCTGGACTTCTGGCGCGTGGAGGCCGTCCAGCCGGGCCGATTGCTGCGGTTGCGCGCCGAGATGCGCCTGCCCGGCGAGGCGTGGTTGGAAATGGAGGTTGAGCGGGGCCCGGACGGCGGGTCGGTGCTGCGCCAGCGTTCTTGGTGGGCTCCGAAAGGTCTGTCCGGAGTTGTTTACTGGGCTGTGCTGCTCGGTGTGCACCGATTCGTATTCAACGGCATGGCGCACTCACTGGTGCGCCGGGCGGAGGAGATTGATGCTGCTGCAGGGGTTGACGATGCTCAAGTTGCCCCATGAGGGCAGCTTGGCCGCTGGTCGGTACGATGAACGCGATGGGCGTGAGAACGAGGAGGACGAGGATGACCGCCACGACGATAACGCAGCGGGCCCAGGGGCGCCTGCGCCTGTATAACGGGGTGATGGGCGCGTTCCACCTGGCCCAGGCCGTGGTGGTGCTCGCCCTGGCGACGGAGTTCACCCTACCGGTGTTCGCCACCTTCATGAGCGGCCCGCCCGGCGTGGGGGAGCCCACCGTGACGCACCTGTTCGATGCCTCGCTGGCGTGGGGCGTGGCGGGCTTCCTGCTGCTCTCCGCCGCCGCCCACGCGGTGCTGGTGCTGCCGGGGGTGTTCGGCTGGTACACCGGGAACCTGGCCAAGGGCCGCAACTACGCGCGCTGGATCGAGTACTCCGTGAGCTCCACGCTCATGGTGCTGCTCATCGCTCTGCTCACGGGCATCGGCGATGTGGCCGCGCTGGTGGGCCTGGGGGCCGCCAACGCAGGGATGATCCTGTTTGGCCTGCTGATGGAGCACTACGAGTCGCCCGGACGTCCGCGCTGGCTCTCCTATAACTTCGGCGTGCTGGTGGGCGCGGCGCCGTGGGCCGCCATCGCCATCTACCTGTGGAGCCCTGGCGTGGCGGCGGAGCCTCCGGCCTTCGTGTACGCGATCTTCTTCTCGCTCTTCGCCTTCTTCAACGCCTTCGCGGTGAACATGGTGCTCCAGTACCGGCGGGTTGGGCCGTGGCGCTCCTACCTGTTCGGTGAGTCCACCTACATCCTCCTGAGCCTCACCGCCAAGTCGGCGCTGGCCTGGCAGGTTTTCGGGGCAACGCTGGCCCCGACGGGCTGAGGCCCGCAGCGCGCCCCGCGACACCTTTCCCCTGCCACCGCCCGCCTCGATGAGGGATGTGGGTGGGCGGTGGCCCCTGCTCTCCGCGGTGTGCCTGCGGGCCTCATGCTGCGTGGGCCCCGCTGCGTGTATGGTTCATGCGAGAGAGCGGGAAGGCCTAGTGCCCCCGCCGGAGGTGCGCTGATGGCCGAGCGGCTCCTGCCCACGACGGTGGTCGGTTCCTACCCCCAGCCGGAGTGGCTGGTGGACCGTGCGGCCCTGGGCAAGCGCCTGCCGCCCCGCGTGGGGGCGAGCGAACTGTGGCGCGTGGCGCCCGAATGGCTGGCGCAGGCGCAGGACGACGCCACCCTCCTGGCGATACGCGACATGGAGCGCGCGGGGGTGGACATAATCAGCGACGGCGAGCAGCGCCGGGAGAGCTACTCCAACCGCTTCTCCAACTCCCTCGACGGTGTCGACGTGAAGAACCCCGGCACGGCGCTGGACCGCACCGGACACCCTAATCCCGTCCCGCGCATCAGCGGGCCCATACGCCGCATCGCACCCCGCGAGGTGGAGGACGTGCGCTTCCTGCGGGCCAACACCGACCGGCAGGTGAAGATCACGCTGCCGGGCCCCTTCACCATGACCCAGCAGGCGCAGAACGACCACTACGACAGCGACGAGGCCGCGGCCATGGACTACGCCGAGGCCGTGAACCAGGAGATGCGCGACCTGTTCGCGGCGGGCGCCGACGTGGTGCAGCTGGACGAGCCTTACATGCAGGCGCGGCCGGACAAGGCGCGCGAGTATGCCGTAAAGGCGCTCAACCGGGCGCTGGAGGGCGTGCAGGGCACCACTGCGGTGCACCTGTGCTTCGGCTACGCGCACATCGTCCACGAGCGCCCCTCCGGCTACTCGTTCCTGCCGGAGCTGGCCGAGGCCAACGTGCAGCAGATAGCCATCGAGTCAGCCCAGTCGGGACTGGATCTGTCCATCATGCGCGAGCTGGGCGAGAAGACCATCATCCTGGGCGTCCTGGACCTGAACGACCTGACGCCGGAAACGCCGGAGACCGTGGCGGGACGGCTGCGCAACGCGCTCAAGTACGTGCCGCCAGAGCGCCTGATTCCCGCGCCCGACTGCGGCATGAAGTACCTGCCGCGCGAGGTCGCCTTCCGCAAGCTCCAGGCGCTGGTGGCGGGCACCGCGCTGGTACGTGCAGAACTGGGTGTGGAGTAGGGATTGGCCCCTCACGCCAGCGGCGCAGCCATAAGGCTGCGCCGCTACGTGCGTCGAGACCCCCTATAAGCCGGGTCCTGTCCCTCGGCGCACCGAGGGGGCGGTCATCTCTCTAGGCCCGCCGTTGCCAGCGGGCTCAAGCAGCCTACCCGGGGACGCGGACGGGCCGCCGCTCCGGCCGGAGCCGGTGTCCCCCTATTTGGCCTTGCTCCCGGTGGGGTTTTCCAGCACCCCCTGTCGCCAGAGGGCCTGGTGCGCTCTTACCGCACCTTTTCACCCTTGCCTGTGCCCCGTAGGGCCATAGGCGCTCTCGTCTCTGTGGCACTGTCCGTCGCCTCGCGACGCCTGGCGGTTGGCCAGCACCGTGCCCTGTGGAGCCCGGACTTTCCTCCCCCGCGCCGAAGCGCGGCGGCGACCGCCCGGGGGTCTCGGCGCCCTTCCATTATAGATAGGCCGGAGAGCAACGGGGAAAGGACTAGCGCAGCACCACCCGTGCTGCACCGTCCTTCACCACGACCTTCTCCACCAGGGTGCGCAGGGCCTCCTGGCGCTCGGCGACGTCCATGTCTTCCCACAGGTAGTGGAGCTTGTCGCGCTGCTCCTCCATAAGGGCGCGCACGCCGTTCTCGCCCGCCGCCATGCGCTGTTGGCGCGTGCGCTGGGCACGGCGCTCCTGCTCAACGCCCAACAGGCCAGCGCGTAGCTGAGCCAGTGGCGCTGCGCCCGTGGCGGCCTGGCGCACCAGCTCAACGGCGCGCTTGTCCAACGAGCGCAGCCGTGCGTCCGCCTTGGCCATGCCGTCGGCGGCGAGCCCCTGCCCGTCCGAGGCCTCCAGCGCTCGCTCCTCGGGCATCAGCTCGCGCACCTGGGAGAGCACCGTCTCCTCCAGCGGCGCAGCGCGGGTGGTGCGGTAGGCGCACTTGCCCAGGTTGATGCGCGATTGGCACTGGTAGTAGCGGTACTCACCCCGCACCCGCCCGAACCCCTTGCGCTGCCAGCTCTGGCGGCGCACCACACCCAGCATGCGCTGGCCGCAGTGCCCGCAATACAGCAGCCCAGAGAGCAGGAACGGCTCAGCCTTGGCGTGCCGGCGGCCGGGGCTACGCGCGTCCATGCGGTCCTGCACCTTGCGGAACTCGGCGGGGCTCAGCAGCGCCTGGTAGGTTGAGGGAATGCGCAGGCCGAAGCGGCGGTACGTTCCGATGTAGGCAGTGTTGCGCAGCAGGTCGCGCACGGTGACCATGCTCCACGCCCTGCCCGATCGGGTGCGCAGACCACGGCGGTTCAGCTCCTGGGCGATGGCTCGCACGCCGCCGCCGTCCTCCTCGCCGTAGAGGCGGAATATCTCCCGCACCACCTCGGCCTCCTGGGGCACCACGGCAAACGACCCGTCCCACAGCAGCCGGTAGCCGTAGGGCGGCTTGCCGAGACCCAGCCCATTGGCCGCCTTGGCCCGCATCGCCTGGCGGATGCGCTCGCCACGGCGCGAGGACGCCGAACCCGTGTCGTGCAGGTGCAGCGCATTCTGGAGCGGGTCGGGCCACTCCGCATCGGTGCAGGCCACCGAGCAGTTGAGCCGGTCCAGCTCCAGAACCCGGCCCACCTGCTCCTCCAGGGACTTACCCAGGTGCCCGGCATGGGGCACCACCACCAGGTAACCCGCACCCTTGGCGCGGATCCCCTCCACCATCTCAGTCCAGCGCGGGCGTGCGTCGGAGCCGTCCACGTCGTGGTAGGTGGCGATGGGCTGGTGGCGCTCCTCGCCGCAATAGCGCTGGAAGGCATTCGCGAGGGTCTTGGCCCCGCGCGGGCCCGTTTCCGGCCCCTGCTCGATGGTGAAGTAGCCAAGGGCGCGCATCAGGCGTCCAGCAGAATCAGCCCGCAAGAGGGGCAGCGGACGGGATTGGGGGAGGTGCGTACCTCCTGGGCCAGGCGGGTGGGCAGGCCGACGCGACAGTTCTCACAGGTGCCGTTGCGCATGCGGGCGGCCCCGCGCACGCCGTTGGCCTTGCGCGCCTGCTCGTACAGGCCCAGCTCTGCGGGCGGGAGAGCGGCGGTGCATGTAGCCCGCGCCGCCTCCTGACCCGCCAACGTGGCCTGGAGTGCTGATTGCTCGTCCCGGAGCGTCTCGGTCTGCGCCTCGCGCTCGGTATTGGCCTTCTTGTAAGTGCCCATTGCTCGCCGGCGCGCCTTCTGGGCCGCCTCGGCCTCCTCCAGCACCGTCAGCAGCACGTCCTCGTGCTCGCCGCGCTGGCGCTGGAGCATGGCGATGTCGGTCTGCAGGTCCGTGAGCTCGCGGGGACTTGTGACGGTGCCGCCGAACAGCCTGGTCTCAGCCGCCTCGATGCGCGCCGAGAGGGAAGCGATGGCCTCCTCCTGCTCCTTCTGGCGCCCGTCCACGCCCTCGGCTGCCTTGGTGAGGCGCACCGCCTCGGCGCGAAGCGCGCGCACCTCCTGGTCATCGGCGAGCGCCTCGGCGATCTGCGCCAGGCGCCTGCGCCCGGCGGCCAGCTCAACGTCGATACCCTGGAGCTCAAGGAGTTCGCGGACGGCGGGCATGGCCCCCTCCTGCGTTGGTCGGGACCGATTCTAGGAAGGCAAACCTCACAGTGCAATAATGCTCAGCGCGGGTTCCGGGCCACTCCGTCCCCGCGCGGCCAACCTACCGCGCCCGGTTCGCGCTCGGCCCACGCGATGCCCAACGCCTCGCCCAGGTGCGCCGTCACGCCCGCGCGCACCGTGGTCATGGGCGGTGGAGCCCCGGTGAGCGCCGCCAGCGAGGTGACGGGCCGGTCGGCGATACCGCAGGGGATGATTGGACCATAGGCACCCAGGTCCGTGGTGACGTTGAGAGCGAAGCCGTGCATCGCCACCCCCCTGCTCACCCGCACGCCCATGGCGGCTATCTTCCCCCCGTCCGTCCAGACCCCGGTGAGCCCCTCCTCGCGCCAGGCCTGCACGCCCCATCCCGCCAGAGCGGCGATGAGCGCGCCCTCCAGCGCCCGCACATAGGCGCGTGGGCCCATGCCCAGGCCCGTGAGCGCAAGGATGGGGTAGCCGACCAGCTGGCCGGGGCCGTGGTAGGTGGTCTGCCCACCCCTATCGCTCTCCACCAGTGGCGCGGGGAGCGCACCCAGGACGTGCTCGTCCAACGAGCGACGCCCCGCGGTGTAGACGGGCGCATGCTCCAGCAGCAGCAGGGTGTCGGAGGTGCGCCCCTCGGCGCGGTCGGCGCAGAGGCTGTGCTGCAGTGCCAGGGCAGACGCGTAGTCCACGCCCACGCCCAGCCACACCGCCTGTCCGGAGATGGCCATGGCCTAGTGGTGGAAGAGGCGCACGCCGGAGAGGGCCATCACCATGGCGTAGGCGTCGGCGGCGTCCACCACGTCCTGGTCACGCACGGAGCCGCCCGGCTGCACCACGTATCGCACCCCGCTCATGGCGGCTCTATCGATGTTGTCCCGGAACGGGATGAAGGCATCGGAGCCCATGGCCACGTCCTGCAGCCCGTCCAGCCATTCCCGGCGCTCCTCCCGCGTGAGGCGCGTGGGCACCTCGGCGAAGGCGGCGCGCCACACCTCCTCCTCGGCGGGAGAGAGGTCGTCGCGCAGGTAGCCGTCGATGGCGTTGTCACGCTCCGGACGGCCCAGCCCCTCGCGGAAGCGCAGGCCCAGCACCCGGGGGTGCTGGCGCAGGTACCAGCGGTCGGCCTTGTCCCCAGCCAGGCGCGTGCAGTGGATTCGGGACTGCTGCCCCGCGCCCACGCCGATGGCCTGCCCGTCCACCGCCAGACACATGGAGTTGGACTGGGTGTACTTGAGCGTGGCGAGGGCCACCTTCAGGTCACGGCGCGCCCCATCGGGGAGGGTCTTGTCCTGGGTGACCACGTTGGCTAGCTGCTCGTCCGAGGCCTTCACCTCGTTGCGCCCCTGCTCCAGCTGCACCCCGTAGACGGTTCGCCGTTCCAGGGGCGCCGGCACGTAGGCGGGGTCCGCCTCCAGCAGGCAGTAGCGCCCGTTCTGCTTCTTGGTGAGTATCTCCAGCGCCTCCGGCGTGTAGCCGGGGGCCACCACCCCATCGGACACCTCGCGGCGGAGCAGCCAGGCGGCGGACTCGTCCACCACATCGGACATTGCCGCCCAATCGCCGAAGGAAGAGACCCGGTCGGCGCCGCGCGCCCGGGCGTACGCCGTGGCCAGGGGCGAGAGCTCCAACCCCCCCACGGAGCAGGCCTGGGCCAGCGCCTCGGACAGGGGCACCGCCACGGCGGCCCCGGCGGGGCTCACGTGCTTGAAGGAGGCTGCGGCAGGCAGCCCCGTCGCCTCCTTCAGCTCACGCACCAACTGCCAGGAATTGAGGGCGTCCAGCAGGTTGATGTACCCCGGCGAGCCGTTGCGCACCACGAAGGGCAACCCGCCCTGCTCCACAAAGGCCCGCGCGGGCTTCTGGTGGGGGTTCATGCCATAGCGCAGGGGCATCTCGGCGGGCACGGCGGCCTCCTGGGGGGGATTGCCCCATGCTGCCACACCCAGAGCGCGCGCGCCAGGCGGCGTGTTGGGTTTACTGGCAACGCCCTGCGCCGTACCGTTGCGCCATGAGCACCGAACCCCACCCCACTCACGCTCCAGATGCGCACCCGTAGCACCCGTAGCACCCGGAGCACCACACCACCACTTAGGACATGGCCACCGACGTCGCCGTGCTCTAGCAGCAGGTGGAGGACGTGCAGACCGAGTGGCAGACGCTGACCACGGGATTGCAGGCGCAGCGCGAGCAGGACACCATCGTCCCCCACCGCTAGGTGGAGGAGGTCACCGGGCTCCTGCCCCACGGACGGCTGGTGGCGGTGCCTACCTACGCCCACGGGCTAGAGCGCGCAAGTGCCGAGGCGCTGGCCCGGCTCATCCAGCGCTTCATCGAGGGCGAAGACTAGGGGGGCTTCCCCCTGAACCGACGTTCGTCCGGGCTAGAGGGGTGCAGTAGGAGAGGGCACCTCTCCCCGCTGGGTGTAGGCCCAGCGTGTCAGCGCGAGCCGAGGGGGTGTCCCCCTCCATCCGAGCCAGGCGCAAGCTGAGCGGGAAACCTAGAGCGCCGTCCCGGCGCTGAGTCTCTCGATGCGCTGGCGTACATCCTGCAGGAACGCGGCTGCCTCGGCACCATCGCAGATGCGGTGGTCGAAGGTGAGGCACAGGTTCATCATGGGGCGCACGGCGATGGCATCCCCGGCCACCACCACGGGGCGCTTGACCATCGCCTCCGTGGTCAGGATCCCCGCCTGGGGGTGGTTGATGATGGGCACGGAGGCCACCGAGCCCAGTGCTCCGGTGTTGTTCAGGGTGAACGTGCCGCCCCGCACCTGCTCAAGCGTGAGCTTGCCCGTCCGAGCCGCGTCGGTCACGGTGCGTATCGCCCGCGCCAGATCCAGGATGCCCAGCCGGTCGGCATCGTGCACCACGGGGACGATGAGCCCCCCCTCGGTGGAGGCGGCGATGCCCAGATGGACGCGGTGGATCAGCGTGATGCCCTCGTCCTCCCAGCGCGCATTTAGGCGCGGGTGCGCACGCAGCGCCCCCGCCACGCACCAGGCCGTAAATGGCAGGTATGTGCCGGAACCCCCGTTGGACTCCAGCGCCTGCCGGTGCGCGGCGCGCGCGGCCACAAGTCCCGTGCAGTCCACCTCCACCAGCGTCCAGGCTGCCGGTATCTCGCGGGAGGCGCGGGCCATGTGCTCGGCGATGGTGCGCCGCAGCGGGGTCATCTGCATGCGCGATGACTCAACGGCCGGGTCCATTACGGGCTGCGGGGTGCGGGCGATGGGCTGTGCCGGAGCGCCCCCCCCGCCGGTGCGGCGTACCTGCTCGAGATACCGCTCCACGTCGGCCTTGGTGATGCGCCCGCGCATCCCTGTGCCGGTGAGTGCCCCCACGTCCACCCCGTGCAGGCGAACCAGGTTGCGCACGAGGGGGGAGAGCCACGGGCCGCCCGCCGCGCTCACCGGCGCTGGCGCGCCCACCGGGGCGGGAGCGGGAGGCTGCGGTGTGCTGGCTACCTGCGCGGCGTCCTGGAGAGCGTCTGGACGCCCCTGCCCACCCTCGCCGGAGCCAGTGGGGCCCACGGCGCGCACGCTGTCCAGAAACTCGAAGGTGCGCAGCGCCGCAGGGGCAGCCGGGGCGTTCACGGTGGCCTGGGGTGCCGGGGCTGCGGGCGCCGGGGCCGGGACGGCCGGAGCAGCGGCCTCGGCCTGCGCGACGGGCGCACCCTCAACGTTCATCTCGCAGATTGGCTGGCCCATGGGGACGGTGTCGCCCTCTTGAACCAGCAGGCTCGTCAGCACCCCCGTGAAGGGCGAGGGCACCTCCATGGATACCTTGTCCGTCACCACCTCCACCAGCGGGTCGTAGCGGCGCACGCGCTGCCCTGGGGCGGCCAGCCACTTGCCAATGACTCCCTCGGTCACCGACTCGCCGACGTGGGGGAGATTGATGATGGTCTGCATGGGGCTAGCTCATCTCACGCAAAATCAGTACGTCAGCAAGCGGCGCAGCGCCGCCTCTATCTTCTCGGTGGTGGGCATGAACGCGGCCTCCAGCGTGGGGGCGAAGGGCATGGCGGGGATGTCGGGCCCGGCCACGCGCATCACCGGGGCGTCCAGCGCCTCGAAGGCGTGCTCGGCGATGAGCGCGGCCACCTCGGCGCCCACGCCAAGGGAGATGTTGTCCTCATGCACCACAAGTGCGCGGGAGGTCTTGCGTACCGAGGCCAGCACCGTCTCCGCGTCCAGCGGCTTGAGGGTGCGCAGGTCCACCACCTCCACCTCCACGCCCTCGACCGCCAGCTTGTCGGCGGCCGCGAGCGCGTAGTGGAGCGTGAGCCCGTAGGTGATGATGGAGGCGTTGGTGCCGGGGCGCTTCACATCGGCAACGCCAATGGGCAGGACGTAGTCCTCGTCCGGCACCTCGCCGCGCACCGAGCGGTAGGTGCGCTTGTGCTCCAGGAACACCACCGGGTCCTCATCGCGTATGGCCGCCTTGAGCAGCCCCTTCACGTCGTAGGGCGTGGCGGGGGCCACCACCTTCAGCCCCGGCGTGTGGGCGAAGTAGGCCTCCACGCTCTGGGAGTGGAACAGGCCACCGCGCACCTGCCCACCGTAGGGGCTGCGCACCACCAACGGCACCGAGACCTTGGACTTGGTGCCGTACCGGGCGCGCGCCGCCTCGCCGATGATCTGGTTCACGATGGGCCAGACGAAGTCAGCGAACTGAACCTCGGCGATAGGGCGCATGCCGGCCATGGCCGCGCCCACGGCCACCCCGGCGATGGACGCCTCGGCCAGCGGGGTGTCCAACACGCGGGCGGGGCCGAACTCGTCGATGAAGCCTTTGCTCGCCAGGAACACGCCACCCCGGCGGCCCACGTCCTCGCCGAAGATGAACACGCGCTCGTCGCGCCGCATCTCCTCCGCCATGGCCTCGCGCACCGCCTCGATGACCGTGATGGTGCTCATCGCCCGCCCCCCTGCCCCGCATCCGGCGCGAACAGGTGCTCGAACACATCATCTGGCGCCGGGAAGGGCGCGGCCTCAGCGGCATCCGTCGCCGCTTCCACCTCGTCGCGGGCGCGCTGGCGCAGCTGCTCGTCCCGCTGCGGCGTCAGCAGCCCTGCCTCCAGGAGCAGCGCCTGGAGCTTGGCCAGGGGGTCGCGCTTACGCGCCTCCTCTATCTCCGCCCTCTTGCGGTAGACCGAGTCGTCGTCATCGGAGGTGTGGGGCAGGTAGCGCTCCACCAGCAGTTCCACCAGCGTCGGCCCCTCCCCCGCCGCCGCGCGACGCGAGGCAGCAGAGACCGCCTGGAACACCTCGCGCACGTCCGTGCCGTCGACGGTGACGCCAGGCATACCGTAGCCCTCGGCGCGCGTGGAGACGTGCTTCACGGCCATCTGTGAGGCCTGGGGCACCGAGATGGCGTAGCCGTTGTTCTCGCAGATGAACACCACGGGCAGCTTCTGCACAGCGGCGAAGTTCATCGCCTCGTGCACCTCACCCTGGGAGGAAGCGCCGTCGCCGAAGAAGGCGGCCACCGCGATGGGCTCCCCGCGCATCTTGGCCGCCAGCGCCCAGCCCACGGCGTGGGGGACGTGCGTGGCCACCACGTTGGACAGGTTGATGACGTGGCGCTTCGGCATGGCCCCGTGCTGGGGGAACTGGCGTGCGCCGGAGAGCGGCTCGCCGTCCTTGGCCAGGAAGCCTAGGAGCGATTCGGTGGGCGTGAGTCCCTCGGCGGTGAGCACCGCCAAGTCCCGGTAGTAAGTGAAGGAGAAGTGAGCGGGCGCCCCGGCGCGCATGGCCCACACGGAGCCGAGCTGCGCTGCTTCGTGCCCCTGACAGGAGGCCACGATGGCCGCCTTGCCCTGGCGGTTCATGGCCCACACGCGCTCGTCCAGCGCCCGCACCAGCACCATGGTGCCGTAGAGGTCCAGCAGGTCCTCGCCGCTGAGTCCGTCCGGCAGACCGAGGCCGCCCGCCGCCGTCCGTGAAGCCTTGCGTGCCATGGGCGGATTATAGCGGCGCGCCCGGCCGGTGCCAGAGCCCCGCCGTGAACGGATGTAGCACGAACGGGGCTACCGGCCCCACATTGAGCGCCCAGCGAGGCGCGAAGACGGGGCCGTCACGCTCGATGCGGATGGGGCCTGCCATCTACCCCAGGTCCACCGACACGCGCTGGGCGTAGTAGGCCCACACCCCGCCGGGGCGCCCGCCCGCTCCGGGAGCGGCGCCGCGCGCCAGGGGCTCCTTGAGGTGGGGCATCTGGCCCATCGCCTTGAAGCCCACGGAGAACTCGTCCATGTCCTCGGGCGGGATGCCCTTGTAGTCGCGGCCCAGGGCGCAGAAGGCGTAGTAATTCATGCGCGCCTGCTCCTCAAGCTGGAGCATGTTCATGACCGCCTCCTCCATGTTCTTGCCCACGGTGGCGGCGCCGTGCCCGCGCAGCAGCACGGCTGCCCGGTTCCCCATGACCTTGACCACACCCATGCCGTCCTCGTCCGAGAGGATCAGCTTGGAGTGGGGGTAGACGGGCAGCGGGTCGCGCACCAGCTGGTGGCCCTCGTTGCACATGGCCTGGAGTTGCACCTCCAGCAGGCCCATGAGCACCGTGAAGCGCGGGTGCACGTGGCACACCGCCTGCACCTCGGGGCGCTCGCGCAGAAGGCACGAGTGCATCTTTACCTCGTAGCACTGGGAGGTCCCGCGCGGGCCATCCACCATGTTGCCGTCGGTGTCCACCACGATCATCTGCTCGGGCTTGACCAGGGCCAAGGCGTCCACGTCGTAGCCGCGCCCCTTCACCACGAACAGGTCGGGCTGGCCGGGCACGCGCATGCTCACGTGGCCCAGGGAGGCCAACACCCCGGTGGCCAGGCCCAGCTCCGACAGGATGCGGTTGGCGACGGCCACCTGCTCCTTCACCTGCTTGATCTCGGTGCTCATGCGTTCCCTCCAGCGCGCCCGCGCGGCGCAGCGTTGCGTTTGTTGCTGCCCCTGAGGGCGCCAGGGGTGTATCACCGCCCCCGGGGCCCGTCAATGGACGCCACGCGAGAGGCGCATCGCCAAAGCTCGCCTCTTTTGCTTAGACTAGGCGCGCCCGCACGGGCCGTGCCCACGAACGCCCAACAGGCCAGGAGGAAGCGCATGACCACCCCCGCACCCCACGCCATCGGGGCATCCATCCCCCGGGTGGAAGCCCGCGAGAAGGTGACCGGCGCCGGACGCTACGCCCAGGACATCCCCCAGGACGGGGCGCTGTGGGCCAAGGCGCTGCGCAGCCCGTATCAGCACGCGCGTATCCGCTCCATCGACGCCTCCGCCGCCCTGGCGCTTCCCGGCGTTCACGCGGTGGTGACGGGCGATGATCTGCCGGCCAACTCGCTGTGGGGCCGGCGCACCATCGACATACCGGTGCTGGCCCAGGGCATCGTGCGCTTCGCCGGTGAGCAGGTGGCCGCCGTGGTGGCCGACGACGAGGAGATTGCCGCCCGCGCCGCCGCGCTCATCGCGGTGGACTACGAGGTGCTCCCCGCCCTCACCGACCCGGAGGCTGCCCTCGCCCCCGGCGCACCGCTGGTGCATCCGGAGATCACCTCCATCAAGGGGTTGGTCAAGCCCCTGGAGACGCCCACCAACGCCGTGTGCACTTTCGACTGGGGCCAGGGAGACCTGGAGGCGGGCTTCGCAGAGGCCGTGCGCGTCATCGAGGGCACCTACACCACGCCGGTGGTGCACCAGGGCTACATGGAGCCGCACTCGCAGGTGTGCGCCATGGACGCCGAGGGCATCCTGCACATCTGGGCCCCGTGCAAGGCTCCCTACTCGGCGCGCTCCCAGACCGCCAAGGCCGTGGGCATCGACGAGGACCGCATCGTAGTGCACCCGGTGCTGATCGGCGGCGATTTCGGCGGCAAGGGCTCCGCCATGAACATGCCCCTGGGCTACTACGCCACCAGGGCGGTGGGCGGGCGGCCCGTGCGCATGGTGTTCGACTACGCCGAGGAGCTGATGGCGGCGAACCCGCGCCACTCCTCCCTAATCCGGCTGCGCACGGGGATACGGGCGGACGGCTCCCCCGTGGCGCTGCAGGCGGACATCATCTTCAACTCCGGGGCCTACGCCGGGTTCAAGCCCGCTGGGCACCTGGGCGGTGCGGCCGCAGCGGCGGGTGTGTACCGCATCCCCAACGTGCGGGTCATCGAGCAGATGGTCTACACCAACACCGTCCCGTGCGGGCACATGCGCGGGCCAGGCGAGCCCCAGGCGCTGTTCGCCCTGGAATCGCACATGGACGATGTGGCGGCGGCAGCGGGCGAGGACCCGGCAGCCTACCGCCTGAAGCACCTGGCGCGCGACGGGGAGCCCATCGGCACCGGCCACGCCTTCGTGGAGAACCGAGGTGCCGAGACGCTGGAGGCGGCGCTCATCGCCTCCGGGTACGAGGGGGGCAAGCGTCGCGCCGAGGGCACGTTGGCCTACGGGCGCGGCGTGGCCATCGGCGAGCGCACCCCTGGCTCCGGGCGGGCCAACGCCCGGGTGGTGCTGGGCGCCGACGGCTCCGTGACGCTCCACACGCCCCTGTTCGACCAGGGCACCGGCGCGGTGACGGTGGTGGCCCAGGTGGTAGCCGAGGACATGGGCATCAGCGTGGACGAGATAACGGTGGTGAACGATGCTACCGGCACCTTCGACGACGACTCGGGCATCGGCGGCTCCCGCGTGACCAACGTGGGCTCGATGGCCGCCCACGCCGCCGTGGCCAACGTCCACGCCGAGGTGAGGAAGCTTGCCGCCGAGCTGGAGGGCTGGCCTGAGGAGCACCTCTCGGTGCGCGGGCGCGCCGTGGTGCGCGCCGACACCGGCGCCTCCATGCCCTGGGCGGGGCTGCTGGCTCGCACGGGCGGGAGCGTCAGCGGCGAGCAGTTCGTCAGCACCGGGCGCGAGGCCTCGCCCATCACCGGCTACTGCGCCCAGGTGGCGGAGGTTGCCGTGGATACGGAGACGGGCCAGGTGAAGCTGCTGCGCCTCACCAGCGCGCATGACACGGGCGTCATCGTGAACCCCATCGGCCATCAGGGCCAGGTGAACGGGGGGTCGATGTTCGGCGTGGGGTACGGACTGCTGGAGGAGGTGAAGCAGGAGGACGGTCTGGTGACCACCCTCTCCTTCGCCGACTGGAAGATGCTCACCATGGCCGACGTGCCGGAGTTCAACCCGGTGATATTGGAGCGCACCGGCCAGGGCGTGGGACCCCACAACATCAAGGCCATCGGCGAGAGCCCCAACGCACCCACCGCCGCGGCCATCGCCAATGCGGTGTTCGACGCGGTGGGCGTGCGCATCACCTCCCTGCCCGTGACGGCGGAGAAGGTGTACGCCGCGCTCCAGGCGAAGGGCTAACCCCTTGCCCACCCGCCAGCCCGCCCGTCCACGCCCCCCGCGCCCCATCGCGGAGGTGGCGCGCGTGCTGGGCGTGGCGCCACGCCATCTCACGGCCTACGGCGACGAGATGGCGAAGGTGAGCCTGGACGCCATCCCCGTGGCGCGGGCGGGCGAGGGGAAGCTGGTGGTAATGACCGGCATCACGCCCACCCCCGCAGGCGAGGGCAAGACCACCATGGGCATCGCCCTGGCCGATGGCCTCGCCCGTGCGGGACAGCGCGCGGCGGTGACGCTGCGCCAGCCGTCCATGGGCCCTGTGTTCGGCATCAAGGGTGGCGGCACGGGCGGTGGCGCCGCACAGGTGGTGCCGGAGGAGCGCATCAACCTGCACTTCACCGGCGACTTCCACGCCGTCGAGTCGGCCCACAACCTGCTGGCGGCCCTGGCCGACAACGCCGCCCAGCGTGGGCTGGTGGCGGGATTGGACGGGTCGGGCCTGACCATGCGGCGCGTGGTGCAGATGAACGATAGGGCCCTGCGCTCGGTGGCGCTGGGTCTGGGCGGGCCGGGCAACGGCCCGGTGCGCGAGAGCGGTTTCGACATCGCCGCCGCCTCCGAGGTCATGGCGGTGCTGGCGCTGGCCTCCGGGTGGGACGACCTGCGCCGGCGGATGGGCGCCATCACCGTGGGCTTCACCCGTGACGGCAGGCCGGTCAGTGCCGAAGACGTGGGCGCCACCGGGGCCATGCTGGCGCTGCTGCGCGATGCGGTACAGCCCAACCTGGTGCAGACGCTGGAGGGCACCCCCGCACTGCTACACGCCGGGCCCTTCGCCAACATCGCCCACGGGTGCTCCTCGGTGCTGGCCGACAGGCTCGCCCTCTCCCACGCCGATTACGTCATCACCGAGGCCGGATTCGGCTCCGACCTGGGGCTAGAGAAGTTCGTCCACCTCAAGGCGCTTCCGTCCGGCCTGCGTCCCGCCGCCGTGGTGCTGGTGGCCACGGTGCGCGCGCTACGTTGGCACGGAGGCGCGCCCGCCGAGGCATTGGACCGGCCAGACCCGCTGGCGGTGCGCTTGGGCGCGGCCAACCTGGAGCACCACATCGGCATCGTGCGCGGCTTCGGCCTGCCGGTGGTTGTGGCGCTGAACCGCTTCCCCTCCGACTCCCCAGAGGAGCTGGTGGTGGCGCAGGACATCGCCATCGCCTCGGGCGCGGCGGCAGCGGTGCTCTGCTCCGGGTACGCCCAGGGGGGCGCGGGTGCGGCAGAGCTGGCCGATGCGGTGATGCGCACGGCGGCGGGTGGGCCCGTGCAGCCCACGGCGCTCTTCTCCGAGGAAGCCCCCGTGCTGCGTAAGGTGGAGGTGCTGGCGAACCGCGTCTACAACGCGGAGGGCGTGCGCTGGAGCCCCGCCGCGTGCCGGGCGCTGGAGCGGCTGGAGAAGCTGGGGTGGGACCGCCTGCCAGTGTGCGTGGCGAAGACCTCAGCCTCACTCTCCGGTGACCCCTCGCTGCGCAACCGGCCCGTGGGCCACACCATCGAGGTGGCGGACCTGCTCGTTTCGAGCGGCGCAGGTTTCGTAGTGGCGCTGGTGGGCGAGGTGAACACCATGCCCGGCCTGCCAAAGCACCCACGCGCCCTGGACGTGGACATCGATGCCCACGGCGAGATAACGGGAATCTAGGGCGGGGCATCGGCGCTCGTCCAGTTCGACGGCAGGGGTCCCCCTGCGCCCCTGGGGGGCTACCCTCGTGTCCGCCCGGCTGAGGCCGGGCTCGTAGGGGCTCCCATGCGACGCTGCCCGGCGTTGCGTGTATCACCGACGCGCCAGATACTGGCCGCGCCAGTCTCCCCACGAGGTGTCCCATGCGCACACAGGTCGCCATCATCGGTGCGGGCCCGGCGGGCCTCACCCTTGCCCATCTGCTGGCCCGCGTGGGCATCGAGTCGGTGGTGCTGGAATCGCGCTCGCGCGAGTATGTGGAGAACCGCGTGCGCGCCGGTGTGCTGGAGCACGGCACGGTGGACCTGCTCACCGAGCTGGGCCTGGCCGAGCGGCTGCACCGCGAGGGGCTGCGCCACCACGGCATCGAGCTGCGCTTCAACGGCGAGCCCCACCGTATCGACATTACCGGGCTCACCGGCGGGCGGAGCATCTGGGTGTACGGGCAGCGCGAGGTGGTGAAGGACCTCATCAACGCGCGCCAGGCCGCCGGTGCCCCGCTCCACTTCGAGGCCGAGGTCACCGCCATCGAAGGCATCGACGGCCCACGGCCCACGGTGCGCTGCCGGGACGCCCAGGGCAACGAGCACACGCTGGAGGCCGACTTTGTGGCCGGATGCGACGGCTACCACGGCCCCTCCCGCCAGGCCATGCCCGCCGGGCTGGTGCGCGAATTCGTCCACGACTACCCGTTCGGGTGGGTGGGCATACTGGCGCAGGTCGCCCCCTCCACCGAGGAGCTCATTTACGCCTGCACCCCGCGCGGGTTCGCGCTGCACTCGCTGCGCTCACCGCAGATTTCACGCCTGTACGTGCAGTGTGAGCGGGACGACGTCATCGAGAACTGGTCCGACCGGCGCATCTGGGACGAACTGCATGCGCGTTTCGCCAGCCCCGGATGGTCGCTCCAGGAGGGGCCCATCCTGGAGAAGTCGGTGACGCCCATGCGCTCCTTCGTGGCCGAGCCCATGCGCTCCGGGCGCCTGTTCCTGGCGGGCGACGCAGCGCACATCGTCCCGCCCACCGGTGCCAAGGGGCTGAACCTGGCCGTGGCAGACGTGCTGGTGCTCTCCCGTGCGCTGGAGGCGTTCTACGCCACGGGCGACGAGTCGCTGATGGACACCTACTCAGAGACGTGCCTGCGGCGAGTTTGGAAGGTGCAGCACTTCTCCTGGTGGATGACCACGCTGCTGCACACCTTCCCGGACACCGACGCTGTGCAGCAGCGCCTCCAGTTGGCGCACCTGGACTACGTCACCTCCTCTGAGGCGGCCGCCACGTCCCTGGCCGAGCAGTACGCCGGTCTGCCCCTGAACTGACCAGCGCCTATACTGGCCGGGATGCGCATGCACGCCCGCCCCACCCCGCTGCGCTCAGCCACAGCGCTGGGCCAGATGAACCTGCGCCGCATCGTGGGGTTCTTGGCCCCCTACTGGCCGCTGCTGGCGCTGCTGCTCGCCGCGGTGGGGCTCAACGCCGTCCTGGGACTGGTGACCCCGCTCCTGGTGCGCGGCATAATCGACGACGCGCTGGCGAATGGGGACGCACGCCACTTGGCCTGGCTCGCCGCGGGCGTGGCGGGCGCGGCGCTGGCCAGCGGGTTGGTGGGCGTGGGGCGTGCCTACCTGAACACGCTGGTGAGCCAGCGCATCATGTTCGACCTGCGCTTGCGCATGTTCGCCGCCCTCCAGCGCCAATCGCTGCGCTTCTTCACCGAATCGCGCACCGGCGAGTTGATGTCTCGGCTGACCAGCGACATCAACGGCATCGACACCGTGGTCTCCGGCACCATGGTCTCCTTCTTCCAGAACCTGCTCATCCTAACCACCACCCTGGCCGCCATGCTGGCCATGGACTGGCGGCTCACCATCATCGCCCTCTCCCTATTGCCCTGGCTCATCGTGCCCACCCTCACCGTGGGGCGGATGCGCCGGCGCCTGCGCACCGAGCGCCAGGCGCAGTCCGGTGCGCTGAACGCGCTCATGGCCGAATCCCTGGGCATCAGCGGACTCATGCTCATCAAGACCTTCACCCGCGAGGGGGCCGTCCACCGGCGCTTCACGGACCAGGCCCACTCGCTCATGCGCCTGCAGGTGCATGAGGCGCTGGTGGGGCGCTGGTACTTCATGCTCCTGTTTCTCGTCTCCTCCGGCGGTCCCGCCCTGCTCTACTGGACGGGAGGGCTCCAGGTCATCTCAGGGGCCCTCACCCTGGGCACGGTGGTGGCCTTCGTGGCGCTGCTGGGCCGCCTGTACGGCCCGGCCACGGACTTGATGTCGCTGCACGTGGACGTGGTGACCTCCGCCGCCTACTTCGAGCGCATCTTCGAGTACCTGGACCTGGAGCCCGACATCACCGACGCTCCGGGTGCAGAGGCCCTTCACCGCGTGCGCGGGCGCATCGAGTACCGGGACGTTCGCGTGGAGTACACCCCAGGACGGCCCGTGCTGGACGGGCTATCCCTCGCGGTGGAGCCGGGGCAGATGGCCGCGCTGGTGGGCCCGTCCGGTGCGGGCAAGACCACCATCACCTACCTGCTGCCTCGCCTGTACGAGCCAGTCGCGGGCGAGGTTCTGGTGGACGGGCGCGACGTGCGCTCCGTCACCATCCAGAGCCTGCGCGCCCAGGTGGGGTACGTCTCCCAGGAGACGTTCCTCTTCCACGACACGGTGGCCACCAACCTGCGCCTGGCCCGCCCGGACGCAACGCCTGAACAGATGCGCGAGGCGTGCCGCGCCGCCTCGGTGCTGGAGGTGGTGGAGGGGTTGCCGGAGGGGCTGGAGACGGTGGTGGGCGAGCGCGGGTACCGCCTCTCCGGTGGGGAGAAGCAGCGATTGGCCATCGCGCGCATGTTCCTCAAGGACCCGGCCATCCTGGTGCTGGACGAGGCCACCAGCTCCCTGGACTCCCACGCCGAGCGCGCGGTGAAGGAGGCGCTGGCGGCCCTCACCGCAGGGCGCACCACCCTGGTCATCGCCCACCGGCTTTCCACGGTGCTGGAGGCGGGTATCATCTTTTTCGTCGCGGACGGCCGGGTGGCCGAGCGCGGTACCCACGAGCAGCTGCTGGCGCTGAACGGGCGCTACGCCGCCCTCTACCGTGAGCAGTTCGCCGCCACGGCAGGGGCGCCGGAGCCCGCCACACCCTGATCCCACACCCACGGAGGCCCCCCTGTGAGCGAGCGTACCGTCAATGTGTTCGTCCTGCGTGAGGCTTCGGCCTCGGCGCTGGAACGCATCCGCGCCGTGGCCCCCGGCCGCATCAACCTCACCCAGGCCGAGGAGCGCACGGCCCTCACCGCCGAACAGAAGAAGGCGCTGGCGGAAGCCGAGGTGGTGGCGGTGGGCGCCGGGTGCCCGCACGACCTTGGTGCCCTGGCCCCACGCATGCAGTGGGTGCACGCCAACTTCGCCGGCATCACTGACCTGGCCAACCGCGATTTCTGGGGCACGGGCGTGACCATGACCTCGGCGCGCGGCTACACCGGAGCGCTGCCCATCGCGGAGATGGCGCTCACGGGCGGGATGATGCTGTCCAAGAACCTGGACCACGCCGCCCGCGAGACGGCCACGCGCTGGAAGGGGCGCGAGGTGTTCCAGCCGTGGCTGCTCTCGGCCCGCACCATGGGTATCGTGGGCCTCGGTGGCATCGGCGCACACCTGGCGCGATTGGCCAAGGGCGTGGGCATGCGCGTGGTGGCCACGCGCCGCTCCGCCACCGAGCGCAGGGAGAACTTGGACGGGGTGGACGTGCTCTACCCCGCGAGCGCGCTGGTGGAGATGGCGCGCGAGTCGCACTTCCTGGCAGTGTGCGCGGCCAGCACGCCGGAGACGGAGAAGCTCATCGACGCCGAGGTGCTGGCCGCACTGCCGAAGGGGGCAATCGTCATGAACATCGCGCGCGGCGAGGTGATAGACGAGGACGCGCTGATGGCGGCGGTGGACTCGGGGCAGGTGGGCGGCGCGTACCTGGACGTGTGGGTGGGCGAGAAGGAGCACGACCCCGACCCGCGCATGGCGAACCACCCGCGCATCGTCATGACCCCGCACATCTCCTACCGGTCCGACGTACCCCAGCAATTAGGGTTCAACGTCTTCGTGGCGAACCTGGCCCACTACCTGAACGGTGAGCCGATGGAGAATTTGGTGGAGTGGGAGCGCGGCTACTAACCCGCCTCATCCCACGACCCCTGAGCCGAAGGAGGCCCCGATGCCCGCTGAGAACGAGATGATCAACGTCGTCGTCCTGCGCGACGTACCCCAGACGGACCTGGACCGCATCGAGGCCGTGGCGCCCGGACGCATCAAGGCCACGGGCATCTGGCGCGGGGTGCGCGCTGAGCTGGCCAAGACCTTCCCGGAGGAGCAGCTGCGCCGCTTCGAACGCACCACCGAGCCCGTGCCCGCACCGCCCGCCGAGGAGACGGCACGCGTGCTGGCCGAGGCACAGGTGCTCTACTCCGGCGCGGTGCACCCCGCCGACCTGATACGGCGCATGCCCAAGCTGCGCTGGGCGCACTTCACCATGGCGGGCGTTTCTACCATCCGGCCCTCGGAGTTCTGGGACTCCCACGTCCCCGTCACCTCATCGCGCGGGCACACCGCCGCGCTGCCCATCGCCGAGCTGGCGATGGCAGGCGGGATGGCCCTCGCCAAGAACATCCCCACCGCGGTACGCCAGACCGGGGCCCAATCCTTCGACCCGCGCGCCTTCATGCCCAAGATGATCAGCGGCAAGACGCTGGGGGTCATCGGCCTGGGCGGCATCGGCATGCACCTGGCGCGCATCGGCAAGGGGCTGGGCATGCGGGTGGTAGGCTCCAAGCGGTCCATCACCCAGCGTGGCCCCGGCGAGGACGGCGTGGACGAGCTGTTCCCGGCGAGCGAGCTGGCCGAGATGCTTGCCCAGTGCGACTTCATCGGCGTGTGCACCCCGCTCACTGCCCAGACGGAGAACCTGCTGGACGAGGCGGCGCTGGCCGCCTGCAAGCAGGGGGTCATCATCATGAACATCGCCCGTGGCGAGATCATCCACGAGCCATCGCTCATCGCCGCACTCGCCTCCGGCCATGTCGGCGGGGCCTACATGGACGTCTACTCCGGCGAGGAGGACGGGCAGCCCCCCAACCCCGCGCTGCTGGCGCTGCCCAACGTGGTGCTGACGCCACACATCGGCTTCAAGTCCGACGTCTCGCACATGTTCGCCATGGACCTGTTCCGCGACAACCTGCGCCGGTTCGTGGCTGGTGAGCCACTGGTGAACATCATCGACTGGGAGCGGGGCTACTAGCCCCACACCTGGCGGGCAACGTCCACCACCAGCTCCAGCTTGCGCCACTGCTGCTCCTCGGACAGCATGTTGCCGGCGGGCATGGACGCGAAGCCGCACTGGGGGCTCAGGGCCAGGCGCTCGATGGGCACGAAGCGCGCGGCTTCGTCGATGCGCCGCAGCACCTCGTCGCGCGATTCCAATTCACCCGTCTTGGTGCTGATGAGCCCCAGCACCACCACCATGCCCTCGGGCACGTGGCGCAGCGGCTCGAAGGTGCCGGAACGCTCGGTGTCGTACTCCAGCAGCAGCCGGTCCACGTGCAGGCCGTTGAACAACTCCTCGGCGATGGGCTCGTAACCACCCTGGGCATACCACTTAGACTGGTTGTTGCCCCGGCACACGTGGAAGGCCGTGGTGATGCCCTCGCGGCGCGCCCCGTCGAACACCGTCCGGTCCGCCGCGACGGCCCCGGTTAGCAGCGCATCCGGGTCCTGGCCCATGCTCCGCAGGTACTCGCGCCACTCCGAATCCACAAAGTAGGAATAGCGTGGCGCGTCCACCTGGATGTAGGTCACGCCCTCGTCGGCCAACGTCGTCACCTCATCACGGATGATCTGGGTGATGTGGGCCAGCAGATCCTCCCGCGTGGGGTAGAACTTATCGGTCAGGCCCGGCAGGTAGCCCAGCGCGGGGAACTGGTTGGGCGAGGGGACGGTCATCTTGAAGGGGCCCGGCGAGTGCTGTTTCAGGAAGGTCGTCTGGTCGGCGGTGAGTCGGCGTATCTGGTGGAGGCGCTTGGCCACCACCACCTGGTTCGCCTCGGCGTCGGGCTGTCCGCCGGGGCCCTTCCAGATGCGGCGCAGCGGGGTATCCGTGGCCTGGTAGCCCTCCACCGAGTCGATGAAGTCGTGCTGGAAGCCGTTGCGGCGGAACTCCCCGTCGGAGAAGACGTCTACGCCGGAGGCCTTCTGGTGCTTCAGGGAATCTAGAATGGCCGCGTCCTCAGCCGCGCGCAGCTGCGCCGCCGTGCCCTTGCCTGCGGCCAGAGCCGCCCGTGCGTCCTTCACCGCCTGGGGCCGCAGGAAGCTGCCCACCTGCTCCGCCTTGAACGCTGGCTTCATCGTCCGCCTCCCTGCACCGTTATTGGACGGAAGTCTATCCCAACCCGACGCTTGCGGGCCCGCCCCCGCTCCCCTAGCCTGCGCGCATGCCCCCCCAGCACACCTACGACGCCGTCATCGCCGGGGGTGGTGCGGCGGGCCTCTTCTGCGCGCTGACCGCCGGGCGGCGGGGGCGGCGCGTGGCCGTCCTGGAACGCGGGGAGCGGCCGGGCCGCAAAGTCATCATCTCCGGCGGCGGGCGTTGCAACTTCACCAACCTGAACGCCAGCGCCGAGCATTACCTCTCGGCCAACCCGTCCTTCCCCATCTCGGCGCTCTCGCGCTTTACCCCGGCGGACTTCATCGCCCTGGTGGAATCACACGCCATCCCCTACCACGAGAAGGAATTGGGCCAGCTCTTCTGCGACGGCACCTCCCAGGCGGTGCTGGACATGCTGCTGGCCGAGGCCCGCGAGGCGGGCGTGCACCTGCTGACGGGCGTGGACATCGCCAGCGTCGTCCCGGAGGCGGGGGGCTGGACGGCGCGCACCGGCGCGGGTGACTTCCACGCGGAAGCGCTGGTGCTGGCGACGGGTGGGCTGTCCATCCCGCAGATGGGCAGCACGGGCTTCGCCTACGAGGTGGCGCGCGAGCAGGGACTGGACGTGGTGCCCACGCGTGCCGGGCTGGTGCCGTTCACCTTCGGGCCGCAGGAGGCCGCCTTCTTCAAGGCGCTGGCCGGGGTGTCGGTACCGTGCGCGGTGACGGCGGGCGGCCGCACCTACCGACACAACCTGCTGTGCACCCACCGGGGCGTCTCCGGCCCCGCCATGCTCCAGGCGTCCAGCCACTGGCAACAGGGCCAGCCCATCGCCGTGGACCTGGCGCCGGGGGTGGACGTCGTTACGCGGCTGGAGGGGGCGCGCAAGCGGGCACCCCGCGTATCGCTGGGCGAAGCGCTGGCCGGCACCCTGCCCCGCCGGTTCGCCGAGGCATTCGCCGCCGCCTACCTGCCAGTGGGCCCGCTGGGGCGCCTGTCCAATGGGGCGCTGGAAGAGGCCGCCGCCCTGCTGCACGGATGGACGCTGCGCCCGGCGGGCACCGAGGGGTACCGCACCGCCGAGGTAACGGTGGGCGGCGTGGACACGCGGGGGCTCTCGTCACGGACGATGGGGTCGCGCGTGCCGGGGCTCTTCTGCATCGGAGAGTGCGTGGACGTGACGGGCGAGCTGGGTGGCTACAACTTCCAGTGGGCGTGGGCCTCGGCCCACGCAGCGGGCGAGGCCCTCTAGGGCGTTAGCGTCGCGCCCCGGCCTTGGCGCTCTTTCCCTTCACCCCCGCCTTGGCGGGTGGCGGCGGAGGCTCCACGATGCGCGTGTTCACGCACGTCCCCTCGCGCACCTCGTAGACGTGGGTGGCCACGGTATCCAGGATGCCGGCATCGTGCGTCGCGCAGACGATGGTGCCGTCGTAGGACGCGAGCGAGCGGATAAGGCTCTCGCGCGTCGCCTTGTCCAGGTGGTTGGTGGGCTCGTCCAGCAGCAGCACGTTGGTGGGCTGGAGCAGGAACTTGGCGAGGGCCACCCGTGAGCGCTCCCCGCCGGAGAGCACGCCCACGGGCTTGAACACATCGTCGCCCTTGAACAGGAACTTGCCCAGCACCGTGCGCACGTGCGCCTCGGTGGCCCCGCCCGCCGAGGCAGTGACCTCCTCCAGCACGGTGTGCGCCGGGTCCAGCGCCTCGTCTTGGTGCTGCTCGTAGTAGCCGGGCACCGCGCGCTCCGCCCACACCACCTCGCCCTCCATGGGCTGAGTCTGACCGGCGGCGATGCGCAGCAGCGTGGACTTGCCGCCCCCGTTGGGGCCCACCAGCACGATCTTCTGGCCCCGCTCCACCACCAGGTTCACGTCCAGCAGCACCAGAGAGTCGCCGTCATAGGAGTGCGAGACCTTGGCCAGGGTGAGCACCTTCTGCTCCACCCGGCCCTTGGCAGCGATGGTGAAGCGCGCGCCCTGCTCCTCGCGGGGACGCTCGATGCGTGCCACCTTGGCCAGTTGCTTCTCCCGGCTCTGGACCTGCGTCGCCTTGGTCGCTTTGGCGCGGAAGCGATCGATGAACTCCTGCTGGCGGGCCAGCTCGCGCTCCTGGCGCGCGGCGGCCTGCTCCTGCTGCTTGCGCTTGGCCTCGCGCTGGGTCAGATACTTGGTGTAGTTCCCCGTGTAGGACGTGACCCCGCCGGATCCCACCTCCAGCACGCGCTTGACCACCTTGTCTAAGAACGCCCCATCGTGGGTCACCAGCACCAGCGTGCCGGTGTAGCTGGAGAGCTCACGCGCCAGCCAATCGCGGGCACGGGTGTCCAGGTGGTTGGTGGGCTCGTCCAGCAACAGGTGGGCGGGTTGACGCACCAGCGCTTTGGCCAGCGCGATGCGCATGCGCCAGCCGCCGGAGAAGTCCCCGCAGGCCTTGGTGCGGTCGGCGTTGGTGAAGCCCAACCCCCGCAGCACCCGGTCCACCCGCGAGGCCACCTCGTGCCCGCCCGCGTCATCGAAGCGGTGGAACAGCTCCGCCTGCTCGGCGGCCAGCGCCGCGGCGTCCGGCAGGCTCCCCGCCAGGAGCGCGTCCAACTGGTGCAGGCGCGTCTCCATCGCCAGTATCTCCGGAAACGCCTTCCACAGCTCGCGCTCCAGGGGCGTGTCCGGGTCGGCCCCGCTCTCCTGCTTGAGGTAGCCCACCTCGCCACCCCGGTGCCCGGCGGCCCCGGTGGTGGGCGTGTCCTCCCCTGCCAGCATGCGCAGCAGCGTGGTCTTGCCCGCGCCGTTGTGCCCAGCCAGGGCCACCCGCTCGCCATCGGCGATGGTGAAGGAGACGCCGTCGAACAGGTCGTAGGCGCCGAAGGACTTGGAGACGTTCTGGGCGAAGAGCATGGGGTGCTTACATTATGCCGGATGCACCCCGCCCCGCCCAAGGGCGCGGGCGTGCGGGTCTAGGGCGGGAAGACGAGACGCGTCCCGTTCACGTCCACCGTCATCGGTGTGCCGGGGGCCAGGGGGAGGGGCAGTGGGTAGAGCGCCCCCAGCCAGAGCACCACGGTTACCCCCCGCCTGCGCGCCGCACCAGCGGCCTAGGAGTCCAGCAGCGCGGGGGCGAACACCT
>JAYNIL010000004.1:0-61274 GCA_038109085.1 Chloroflexota bacterium | reverse complement strand
GGAAGGTCCGCATCGTCAGCTGGGTGCCCGGCTCACCGATGGACTGGGCGGCGATAATGCCCACCGCGTCACCGATGATCACCAGCTTACCCGTGGCTGGGCTGCGGCCGTAGCAGGTGCGGCAGATGCCGCGCGCCGCCTCGCAGGTGAGCGGGCTGCGCAGGTAGAGCTCCTTCACGCCGGCGGCCTCTATCTCTCTGGCCAATGGCTCCTCGATCACCACGCCCGCGTCGGCGATGATCTCGCCGGTCTCGGGGTGGGCGATGGGGGTCGAGACCATACGGCCCACGATGCGCTCGGAGATGCGACCAATCATCACGTCCTCTTCGGACGCGTCGGTGTGGATCAGGATGCCGCGGTCGGTGCTGCAGTCCTCCTCCATGACGATGACCTCCTGGGCCACGTCGATGAGGCGGCGGGTCAGGTAGCCGGAGTCGGCCGTTCGCAGGGCGGTGTCCGCCAGTCCCTTGCGGGCACCGTGGGTGGAGATGAAGTACTCCAGCACTGAGAGGCCCTCGCGGAAGCTCGACTTGATCGGCAGCTCGATGATGTCGCCGCGGGGGTTGGACATCAGTCCACGCATTGCGGCCATCTGCTTGATCTGCGCCTCGTTACCGCGGGCGCCGGAGTGGGCCATGGTGTAGATGCCGCCGAACTCCGGTAGGTGCTTCTGGATCACCCCGTCCATCTTGGACGAGACGCCCTGCCACACCGCCACCGTGCGGTTGTACTTCTCACGGTCGGTGATCAGGCCCATCTCGTACTGGTCCTCGAGGGCGTCGATCTCCCCCTCGGCCTCGGCAACGATCTCCGCCTTCTCCGAAGGCACCTGGATGTCGGTGATGCCGATGGTAGTGCCGGAGAGGGTGGCGTAGTGGAAGCCCATGGTCTTGATGCGGTCGAGCACCTCGGCGGTCTGCTCGTTGCCCGTGGTGCGGTACACCTCGGTCACCAGCTCGCGCAGCGCCTTCTTGTCCATCACCTGGTTGTGCCGGTGCAGCCCCTCGGGCAGCACCTCGTTGAAGATGATGCGGCCAGGAGAGGTGGCCAGCCACCCGCCCTCGGCCTCGGCCATGCGCACCTGCACGGGCGACTGAAGTTCCAACAGCCCGGCATCGAAGGCCATCATCACGTCGGCGAAGTCCCGGTAGCGGGTGTTCGCGCCCTTGGCCTCCTCCTTGAGCAGCGTGAGGTAGTAGCAGCCAAGCACGATCTCGTAGGTGGGCGCCACCAGCGGC
Organism: Chloroflexota bacterium; assembly: GCA_038109085.1. Classification (GTDB taxonomy): domain Bacteria; phylum Chloroflexota; class Dehalococcoidia; order Lucifugimonadales; family Australimonadaceae; genus Australimonas. The sequence continues at coordinate 60,036 of JAYNIL010000004.1, read as the reverse complement.
TCGCCGGAGGCTGGGGAGAGCATGTTGTAGGTGGAGAGCATCACGTTGCGGGCCTCCTGCACCGCCTCTCGGGAGAGGGGCACGTGGACGGCCATCTGGTCGCCGTCGAAGTCCGCGTTGAAGGCCGCGCATACTAGCGGGTGCAGCTGGATGGCAGAACCCTCCACCAGGATGGGCATGAACGCCTGAATGCCGAGCCGGTGCAGGGTGGGGGCGCGGTTCAGCATCACTGGGCGGCCCTGGATCACCTCCTCCAGGATGTCCCACACCTCCGGGCGCATGCGCTCTACCATGCGCTTGGCGCTCTTGATGTTGTGCGCCAGGCCGTGCAGCACCAACTTGTTCATCACGAAGGGCTTGAACAGCTCCAGCGCCATCTTTTTGGGCAGACCGCACTGGTGCAGCTTGAGTGAGGGGCCCACCACGATGACCGAGCGTCCGCCGTAATCCACGCGCTTACCCAGCAGGTTCTGGCGGAAGCGCCCCTGCTTGCCGCGCAGCAGGTCGGAGAGGCTCTTGAGCTTGTGGTTGTGCGAGCCCACGATGGCCCGTCCGCGCCGGCCGTTGTCGATAAGGTCGTCCACCGCCTCCTGGAGCATGCGCTTCTCATTGCGCACGATGATCTCCGGGGCGCCCAAATCCAGCAGGCGCTTGAGGCGGTTGTTGCGGTTGATGACCCGCCGGTACAGGTCGTTCAGGTCAGAGGTGGCGAAGCGACCGCCGTCCAACTGCACCATGGGGCGCAGGTCAGGCGGGAGCACCGGGAGCACCGTCATCACCATCCAGTCCGGCTTGTTGGAGGAGCGCCGCAGGGCGTCCACCACGCGGATGCGCTTGACCGCCTTCTTGCGGCGCTGGCCGGAGGTGGTGCGGATCTCGTTCTCCAGGTCCAGGGTGGCTTGGTCCAGGTCCAGCCCACGCAGGATCTCAAGGATGGATTCAGCGCCCATGCCCGCGCGGAACACGTCGCCGAATCGGTCGTTCAGGTCGCGGAAGCGCGACTCAGTGAGCAGCGCCAGCGGGCGGATGGACTCCAGCTCATCCAGGTCCTGAGCGAGCTGGTCGGCCAGGGCCTCCTTGGCCTCGGCCGTAGGGCCCAGCAGGGCACTGATGCGTCCCTCCACCTCGGCCTTCTTCTCCTCGTCCTCGCCCGCCGCGGCAAGCTCCGCGTTCAGGGCGTCGAGCTGGCCGGATATCTGCGTGTCCAGCGCGGCGGACTGCTCGTCGAAGGTCGCCTGCAGCTGCTCCGCCGTGCGGTTGCGCAGCAGCGGGTCAACGCTGATCACCACGTACTGGGCGAAGTAGAGCACCCGCTCCAGGTTGCGGGGAGAGATGTCTAGCAGCAGGCCCATGCGCGAAGGGATGCCCTTGGCGTACCAGATGTGCGCCACCGGGGCAGCCAGGGTGATGTGGCCCATGCGCTCACGGCGAACCTTGGCCCGCGCCACCTCCACGCCGCACCGATCGCAGATCACACCCTTGTAGCGGATCTTCTTGTACTTGCCGCAGTAGCACTCCCAGTCCTTGGTGGGACCGAAGATGCGCTCACAGAACAGCCCGTCCTTCTCCGGACGCAGCGTGCGGTAGTTGATGGTCTCCGGCTTGGTGATCTCACCGTAGGACCACTGCTTGATCTGCTCCGGCGAGGCGAGCGAGATACGGATCGCGTTGAAATCGGTGACCGCTGGCATGGGCCTTCTCCTTCGGTGCTCGGCACCGGGTGTGCTGGGGCGGGCCATCCCGCCCCAGGCGGTTTACTCCTGGTCGGTGTCGTCGCCCGTGTCGGGCGCCGGGCGGGCGTAGGTGTTCAGGTTCAGCCCCACGTCCGGGCCGGGGCCGCCCTCGGACTCCTCGGGCTCGAAGCCCGCCTCCCACGGCGCGCCCTCCTCCGGAGCGGGGGGGAGCAGGGCCGAGAGGTCCTCCTCCTCCTCCTCGGCGTAGGTGAAGCGCGGGGCCGGCACGCCCCGGTCCTCCTCGTAGCGCAGTTCCACGGCCATGCCGAGGGACTGGAGCTCCTTCACCAGGACGTGGAACGACTCGGGCACGCCCGGCTGCACCACGTCCTCGCCCTTGACGATGGCCTCGTAGGTCTTCACGCGGCCCACCACGTCGTCGGACTTGACGGTCAGCATCTCCTGCAGGTTGTAGGCGGCGGAGTAGGCCTCCAGCGCCCACACCTCCATCTCACCGAAGCGCTGCCCACCGAACTGCGCTTTACCGCCCAGCGGCTGCTGGGTGATCAGCGAGTAGGGGCCGGTGGAGCGAGCGTGGATCTTGTCCTCCACCAGGTGGATCAGCTTGATCATGTAGATGTAACCGACGGTCACCGGGCTGTCGAAGGTATCGCCCGTGCGCCCGTCGTAGAGGACCGACTTGCCCACCACCGGGGTGGCAATGCCCAGGCGGCGGGCCACGGCCAGGGTCAGCTGGTACAGGCCGTCCACGTCCTCCGGGAGGTTCCCCAGCTGCTCGCCGGTGACCTCTTCGTAGGCAGGGGCCAAGTCACCAAGCCAGGTCTGCAGGCAGGCAACCGTGGCCACGTCCGGCACGTGGTCGTCCAGGACCGCGTCGGCGTCGAAGCCGTGCTCGGCGAGCCACGCGCGAGCCTTCCCCCAGTCGGGGTCGGCCGCCACCTGGCCCGTGGCACTCTTGCCCAGGGCGTCGGCGCGCTCCACCAGCCATGAGCGGCCCAGAGCGTCGCGGATGTCCTCGTCGGTGGCCCCGTCGAACACGGGCGTCGCCGCCCTGAAGTGCAGCTTGTGGGCAGCCAGGCCCAGGTGCGTCTCCAACACCTGGCCCAGGTTCATGCGGGAGGGCACGCCGATGGGGTTCAGGATCACGTCAATGGACGTGCCATCGGGCAGGTAGGGCATGTCCTCCACCGGCATGATGCGGGAGACCACGCCCTTGTTGCCGTGGCGCCCCGCCATCTTGTCGCCCTCGGAGAGCGTGCGGGTCTGGGCAACCCACACGCGCACCAACTTGTTGACACCAGGGGCCAGGTCGTCCCCGTTCTCCCGGGTCATCACCTTCACGTCGATCACCTTGCCGCGCTCGCCGTGGGGCACGCGCAGGGAGGTGTCCTTCACATCGCGCGCCTTTTCGCCGAAGATCGCTCGCAGCAGCTTCTCCTCGGCCGTCAGCTCCGTCTCGCCCTTGGGCGTGATCTTGCCCACCAGGATGTCGCCGGGCACCACCTCCGCGCCCACGCGGATGATGCCCTCCTCGTCCAGGTTGCGCAGGGCGTCCTCACCCACGTTGGGGATGTCCCGGGTGATCTCCCCCGGCCCCAGCTTGGTGTCGCGCGATTCCACCTCGTACTTCTCGATGTGGATCGAGGTGAACTTGGAGTCCCGCAGCACGTTCTGCGAGATGATGATGGCGTCTTCAAAGTTGAACCCCTCCATGGACATGAACGCGCACAGCACGTTCTGTCCCAGCGCCAGGTCACCCTGCTGGGTGGAGGAGGAGTCGGCGAGGGCCGTGCCCACGTTCACCCGGTCGCCGCGGCTCACGATGGCGCGATGGGTGAGGCACGTGCCCTGGTTGGAGCGGATGAACTTGCGCAGCACGTGCGCGGTCTCCTTGCCGTCGTCGGCGGTGACCACCACGTAATCGCCCGTGACAGAGGTCACGGTGCCCGCCACCTTGGAAAGCACCATCTGGCCCGAGTCGTGGGCCACCCGGCGCTCCATGCCTGTGCCCACCAGCGGGGCATCGGGGCGCAGGAGCGGGACGGCCTGGCGCTGCATGTTGGAACCCATCAGCGCACGGTTGGCGTCGTCGTGCTCCAGGAAGGGGATAAGTGCCGTGGAGACCGAGACAATCTGCATGGGCGAGACGTCCATGTAGTCCACCCGCTCCGGCAGCTCCAGCGAGTAGTGCTCGGCCGTCCGGCACTCCACGCGCTCGGAGACCAGCTGGCCCTTCTCGTCCAGGCGCGTTGTGGACTGGGCCACCACGTACTTGTCCTCCTCATCGGCGGTCAGGAAGACGATGTCGTCCTCCCGCGCCGAGATGAACGGCACCACGCCTACCTGCTGCTCCGGCAGCTCGGCCATACGCTTGGCCGCCGCGCCTGAGACCGCCCGGCCCGCGCGGGCCACGGGCTTGCCCTCGGCGTCCAGCACGTCCTCCTTCACTATGCGCCCGGCGATGTCCGGGTCGTGGGTGGAGATGGTCTTGTACACGTGCCGGTAGGGCGACTCGATGAAGCCGTAGTCGTTGATGCGCGCGTAGGTCGCGAGGGAGCCCAGCAGGCCGATGTTCGGCCCCTCCGGGGTCTCGATGGGGCAGATGCGCCCGTAGTGGGAGTAGTGCACGTCACGCACGTCGAACCCGGCGCGCTCACGCGAGAGGCCGCCGGGGCCCAGGGCCGAGAGTCGCCGCTTGTGCGTGAGCTCGGCCAGGGGGTTGGTCTGGTCCATGAACTGGGAGAGCTGCGAGCCGCCGAAGAACTCACGCACCGCGGCAACCACGGGGCGGATGTTGATCAGCGCGGAGGGGGTCGCCTCCTCCTGGTCCAGGATCGTCATGCGCTCCTTGACCACGCGCTCCATGCGCAGCAGCCCCACGCGCAGCTGGTTCTGGATCAGTTCGCCCACCGCGCGCACCCGGCGGTTGCCCAGGTGGTCGATGTCGTCGGCGTGGGCCTGGCCGTTGTTGATGCGGATCATCATGCGGAGCATCTCGATGATGTCCGCCTTGGTCAGCGTACGGTCTTCGGGCGGGGTCTCCACGCCCAGGCGGCGGGTCATCTTGTAGCGGCCCACCCGGCCCAGGTCGTAGCGGCGGGGGTTGAAGAACAGGTTGTCCAGCAGGTTGCGTGCGCTCTCCACCGAGGGCGGCTCGCCGGGGCGCAGCTTGCGGTATACCTCCAGCAGCGCCTGCGATTCGTTGGTCACCGCAGTGTCGCGCTCCAGCGTGGTAGCGATGTAGGGGTGGTCCGGGTCCGTGTCTACCTCGGCGAAGAGGCCCAGCAGCTCCTCGTCGGTGGCGTAGCCCAGCGCCCGCAGGAAGGTGGTGACCGGCAGCTTGCGCTTGCGGTCGATCTTCACCGAGATGATGTCGCGGGGGCTGGTCTCGAACTCCAGCCACGCGCCGCGGTAGGGGATCAGCTTGGAGAAGGAGCCGTAGCGGCCCGTGCCCGGGTCCAGCACCTGGGTGAAGTAGGCGCCGGGGGAGCGCACCAGCTGGCTCACCACCACGCGCTCGGCGCCATTGATGACGAAGGTGCCGGAGGGGGTCATCATCGGGATGTCCCCGAAGAAGAGCGTCTGCTCCTTGATCTCCCCCGTCTCCTTGACCACTAGGCTCACCGTCACGTAGAGGGGGGCCTCAAAGGTGGACTCCTTGTCCCGGCACTCCTCCTCGGTCTGCTTGGGCTGGCGGAACTCGTGACCCGAGAAGTGCAGTTCGAACCGCGAGCCGGTGGCATCAACGATGGGGTTGATCTCCTCCAGTACCTCGCGGATCCCCTCGTCCTTCAGCCAATCGAAGGAACGGGTCTGGATCTGGATCAGGCTGGAGGGCTCGATCACCTTAGGGATGCGAGCGTAGGTCTTGAGGGCGGGCAGTGCGCCAGGCCGGGGCATCACAGACGTCATGAGCGCTCCCTTCTGCTTCGGGGCCGCGGGCCGCAGGGGCCGATGGCCGATGAACGGGAAAAGGGCCTAGCGGGGTCGGCTAGGCCTTTAAAGAGGTTGGGGTTGTTAGGGACGAGCGTGCCTCGCTGGGAAAGGCATACTTCTCCTCGAAGGGAAAACTATAGCGCCCGTAGGGCGGGCTGTCAAAGCGCTTGGACTACGTCTGAGGGCCAGGTGTGGTTCTGCCCGGTCCCGACTGGCCCGGTTGACACCCTCACCGCTCGTGATAACTTGGTAGGAGAATGATTATCCCTAGTGCCACATCTCCCGACACTACGGAGCGCGACGAGCGGCTGAAGCAGCTGCTGGTGCGCCTGCGCCGCTCGGGCTACCGCCTCTCGGCGGCGCGCCGCGCCGTGCTGGAGGCGCTGGTCCACTCCTCGGCCCACCCCGGTGCGGAGGACCTGTACCGGCAGGTGGTGGCCGAGCACCCCGCGCTCTCGCGGGCCACGGTCTACAAGACGCTGGACCTGCTGCGGGGGCTGGGTGAGGTGCTGGAGCTGGAATTCCGCGACTCCCGCATCCCCGCCAACCGCTACGACGGCATGCGCCCCAACCCACACCCGCACCTGGTGTGTGTGCGCTGCGGACGCATCGACGACGTGTTGCTAGAGGCGATGGACGCGCAGGTGAGCCAGGCTGCGGGCAGCGCCGGATACGCCCTGGAACGGTTCCGGTTCGACGTGTACGGTACGTGTCCCCAGTGCCAGGGGGCCGATGCCCCGGGCACTGCGTAGCGGCAGAGCCGCAAACCCACGAGGACAGAGAAGGACAAGGAGGACAGTATGGCGAGCATCAAGGGCACCAAGAGCGAGCAGAACCTGAAGGACGCCTTCGCGGGCGAGTCCCAGGCCAACCGGCGGTACCTCTACTTCGCGCGTCGCGCGGACATCGAGGGCTACCCCGAGGTGGGCGGCCTCTTCCGCGACATCTCGGAGGCTGAGACCGGCCACGCCTTCGGCCACCTGGACTTCCTGAAGGAGTCTGGCGACCCGGCCACCGGCGAGCCCATCGGCGCCACCGACCAGAACCTCAAGGCTGCCATCGCCGGCGAGACCTACGAGTACTCCGAGATGTACCCCGGCTTCGCCCGCACCGCACGCGACGAGGGCTTCGAGGAGATGGCCGAGTGGTTCGAGACCCTGGCCCGCGCCGAGCGCTCCCACGCCGGCCGCTTCACCAAGGGCCTGGAGTCCCTGAGCCTCTAGTCCCTCCGGTCCGGAACCCCGCGGCGCCCTCCGTCAGCCTCCGGCCACGGAGGGCGCCACTTCATTTGGGCCCATCGCGCCACGGGAGAGCACACCTATGACCACCCCCACCTACGACCCCAAGGACACCCGCTACTGGGATCGGGATGACCTGGAGGCCGAGCAGCGCCGTCAGTACGACCTGTGCCACGGCTGCCGCCTGTGCTGGAACCTGTGTCCGTCCTTCCCGGCGTTGTTCGACATCACCGACGCCGCCGAGGCCGCCGACCGCCCGATCACCCGGGCCGAGCTCAAGCCCGTCGACGATCTGTGCTTCCAGTGCAAGCTCTGCTGGGTCGTCTGCCCTTACACCGAGCCCCACGAGTACAACCTGGACGTGCCCGCGCTGATCGAGCGCTCCAAGTACGTGCGCGCCAGAGAGCAGGGCATCCCCCTCTCCAAGAAGCTGGTTGCCGACCAGGATCGCCTGGCCAAGCTGGCGGGTGGGCCGCTGGCCCCCCTCACTAACCTGGCGAACGCCACCAAGCCGGGGCGCATCGTGGCGGAGATGATCACGGGGGTGCACCGTGACGCCATCATCCCCAAGTTCCACTCCCAGACGTTCACCTCCTGGTTCCGCAAGAACTACGGGGCGGCCATGCGGCCCTCTGAATCACCCGTGCGCAAGGTCGCCTTCTTCGCCTCCTGCACCGTGGACAACAACGAGCCGCAGATTGGTAAAGCGTGCATCGCGGTGCTGGAGCACAATAACGTGGAGGTGGTGGTGCCGGAGCAGCAGTGCTGCGGCATGCCCCTAGCCGACGCCGGTGACTGGAAGGGCGCGCAGGGCAAGATGGACTACAACCTGGAGCGGCTGGTCAGGCTGGTGGATGAGGGATACGACATCGTGGTGCCCCAGCCCACCTGCACCCTGGTGCTGCGCAACGACTACCCCAAGCACTCCGCCGAGGCCGCTGCGGCTAAGCGCGTCGCCGAGCACACCTTCGAGTTCGGCCACTACCTGGTCAACCTCGCCAAGGACAAGGTGCTCCAGCGCGACTTCAAGCAAGGCCTTGGCAAGGTCGCCTTCCACGTGGCCTGCCACACGCGGGCCCAGGCCGTGGGCAACAATTCCCCGCGGGTGCTGGGCATCGTGCCGGACACCACCGTCTCCCAGGTGGAGTCGTGCTCCGGCCACGACGGCTCCTGGGGCATCTCCAAGCGCTACTTCCCGCTCTCCCTGAAGGTGGGCAAGAAGCTGTTCGATAACCTGGCGGAGGGTGCGCCTGACGTGATGATAAGCGACTGTCCCCTGGCTGCTCACCACATCGAGGTGGGTACGGGACGGCGCCCGATCCACACCGCACAGGCGCTGGCCGTGGCCTATGGCCTGGAGAGCGCTGGGAAGGGGGCGTGATGAAGCCGTTGACCCTGGCCGACGTGCGCGATATCGCGACCTATGAGCTGGAGCGCCCCACCTCGCGCCCGCGTGTCATCGCGCTCAAGCGGCACCGGCGCGTGGGCGTGGGGCCCGTGGTGAGCGTGGTGTTCGAGAACCGCGACACCGTGCGCTTCCAGGTGCAGGAGATGATGCGAGCCGAGCGAATTGTGGGCCCGGAGCGCGTGCAGGAGGAGCTGGACATCTACAACGAGCTCCTGCCCCACCAGAATGAGCTATCAGCCACGCTGCTCATCGAGGTGAGCGACCGCTCCGTCCTAAAGCAGGTGCTAGACAGCTTCATCGGCGTGGACCGCGGCGGCACCACATACCTGGAGGTGGACAGAGAGCCGGTGGAGGGCGAGTACGAGGGCGGGCGTTCCAACGAGGTGCAGGTGAGCGCCGTCCACTACGTGCGCTTCGCCCTCACCCCCGCCCAGGCGCAGGCGGTGCGCTCTGGCGCGCCGGTGGCCCTGCGCATCGACCACGGCGGCTATCACCACCGCACCGAGCTGGGCGCTGACGTACGCGAGCAACTCGCCGCCGACCTGGCCCCAGACGCCTAGGGTGGCTGCCCTGGACTTCCCGCTTCCCGCGGGACTGCCGGTGCCTCAGGACGACGGCGCCTGTGCGCACCTGGTGGGCATGAGCATGCCGCCGGTGCGCCTGGAGGCCACCAGCTGCCCCCCGGTGGACCTCTCCCGGTTAGGGCAGGGGCGCAGCGCTATCTACGCCTACCCCATGACCGGGGTGCCCGGTGTTCTCCTTCCGGAGGGATGGGACCTGATACCCGGCGCGCGCGGATGCACCCCACAGACGTGCGGCTTCCGTGACCTGCACCAGGAATTGGCGGGCCTCGGCGCCCGCGTCTATGGTCTGAGCACCCAGGACACGGGCTACCAGCGCGAGATGAGCACCCGCCTGCATGTGCCCTTCCCGGTGCTGAGCGATGCGGGCTTCACCCTGTGCGATGCGTTGCGCCTGCCCACATTCATCGTGGACGGGAAGCGGCTGGTCAAGCGGCTTACCCTCATCGTTCACGATGGGGTCATCGAGCATGTCTTCTACCCGGTGTTCCCGCCAGACCGCAATGCTGCCGACGTGGCCTGCTGGCTGCGCGCCAACCCCGCCTAGCGCGCCGGGGCCAGCGCGGCCTCCAGTTCCATGAGCGTGGCGAACCCCTCGAAGCGCGCGCTGATGCGCCCCTCCCTGCCGATGACGAAGGTCCACGACTCGTTCCGGTAGCCCGGCAGGCCCGTCAGGCCCCAGTCTACGGCGGCCTTCGCGTAGCGTGCCTGGGTCAGGTCTCCCGTTATCTCCGCCGGGTTGTCATAGACCTCCACGTGGATGAAGTTCGCCTCCCCCTCGTGGGCCGCCGCCAACTCCGCAAGTGTGTCCACCTGCGGGCCGCAGGTGGGCGCGGTGCAGTAGGCGGGCGAGGCGAAGACCACCACCGTGGGCAGTCCGGAGAAGAGCGCCTCGTCCACCGAGAGTCGGTACAGCGCAGGGCGGGCGCGGGGGTCCGAGGTGATGGCGCGCAGGTCGCCACCGGCGTACGCCAGCGTCTTGGTGGGTGTGAAGGGCGGCACCTCACCCACCTGTGGCACGGGTGATGCCGCCGCAACGTCGAACATCAGGCTCGCCGCGGGCTCGAAGCGTGGGTCGTCCACCTCTACGGTCAGTTCCCAGCGCCCGGGCGTATCCAGGTCCAACTCCCCGGCGTAGGAACCACGCGCGCCGAAGGGCCAGGACGCGAACGCCGACTCCACCACGGCGGTGGGCGTTCCCGTCCCGCCCAGGGGCCGAGCGCTGAAGAGCACCGACGGTGTGTCCACCAGTGCGAAGGGGGATTCCAGCAGGAAGGCCACCCGCTTCGCGCCGGGCACCAGGTCGCGTGTTGCCAGGATGATGGTCACCGGCGCGGGCTCCGACGGGGTGGGCGTGGCGGTGGGGAGGGGCCCGGCGCAGGCGGCCAGTGCCAGCGTCGCTGTGAGGATCGCGAGCGCGCGGGGCACCGCTACGGCACCCCCTCGTAGGCTCCGAAGGTGAAGGCGAAGAGGTCGAAGTCGGGGCTGGTGGGCGAGAGGCGCAGCTCGCCCCAGCCGAACCCATCCTCCAGGTAGACCACCTCGTACATTCGCCCCTCGTCCACGGTTAAGAAGGAACGCCGGTCCGCGAACACGATGTCGCCGCCTGCCTGCTGGGGGGTGAGCGGCTCGCCGTTGATGCTCACGTCCACCTCATATGGCATCCCGTCCTCCGGCACCTCCAGCACCACGTTCACTGAGCGCGCCAGGAAGCGCAGCGCCACGTAGTCCTCACCCGGCGAGCTGGTGCGCGCGTGGCGCAGCGACTCATCGCCGTTGAGCCACGGGCCCTGCAGGTAGAAGAGCCCGTTGCGGTGCAGCTCCGGGTCGGTGTAGTCCACCACCCGGTCCGGGCCGGAGTAGTACTCCCGGTGGCCCACGTAGACCCCGAAGAGAGAGTTGTTACGGTCATACCCGCCGTACATCTCACGGGTGAGGGTGTCCTCCGCCAGTCCCCCCCGTGCGCCCTCGTCCAGCGCCGGGCCAGGGTCCTGGCCCGCAGGCACCCCGCTCACGTCCGCGCCCGCCGCCGTCAGCGCGGCGCGTATCTCCGCCTCCGTCTCGTCGTAGTTGCCCTCGCCGAAGTGGGTGTAGCGCACCAGCCCATCGGCCCCCACCAGGTACTTGGCGGGCCAGTAGTGGTTGTCGAAGGCGCGCCAGGTGCCGTAGCCGTTGTCCTGGGCCACCGGGTAGGCGAGGTCGAACTCGCGGATCGCAGCCTGCACGTTGGCCGTTACGTGCTCGAAGGCGAACTCCGGCGCGTGTACCCCCACGATCACCAGGCCCAGGTCCGCGTATTTCTCCTGCCACTCGCGCAGGTAGGGCAGGGTGCGGATGCAGTTGACGCAGGTGTATGTCCAGAAGTCCACCAGCACCACCTTCCCGCGAAGGCCCGCCATGGTCAGCGGATCGCTGTTGAGCCATTCTTCGATGCCCGTGAACTCCGGTGCCGTATCACCCACCGCGCCGCCTTTATGGCCAGTGCGTTCGGGGCCCGTGGCGGCCTCGGCCTGGGGCATCTGCTCGCCAGAACAGGCCCCCAGGCCCACCAGGGCCAGGACAAGGGTGAGGAGCAGGGCGATGCGGGTGGTCATAATTGTTCGTATGTTAGTGGGATGCGTGAGGCCCGTGGTGCGGTGCGCCCAGCAGTCCTAACGCACGGGCCCCCAGCCCGGTTCGCCGTTATACTAGGTGGGCCATCCCCGAACCCGGAGCGAGCATGCGCGTCCCCCTCTCCTGGCTTGCCGCCTACGTCCCACTCACACTGGAGCCCGAGGAGCTGGCCCACCGTCTCACCATGGCCGGCATCGAGACCGAGTTCGACCCCGGCCCCGCGGGTGGGTGGAGCAAGGTGGTGGTGGGCCACGTGCTGGCCGTGGACCCGCACCCCAACGCCGACCGGCTGCGTCTGGCCACCGTGGACACGGGCGCTGGTATCGCGCGGGTGGTGTGCGGCGCGCCCAACCTAGCCCCCGGCCAGCGCATCGCCTTCGCTCTGGTGGGCGCCAGGCTCACCAGCGGCAAGACGGGCGAGCCCATGGAGCTGACCGCCGCCGTTATCCGGGGCGTGGAGTCGGCAGGCATGGTGTGCTCTGCCAAGGAGCTGGGCCTGGGCGATGACCACGGCGGCATTCTGGTGCTGCCGGAGGACGCCCCCGTGGGCACCGCCCTCGCCGACTATCTCGGCAACGGCGCGCTGGAGACGGAGGTCACCGCCAACCGGGGCGACTGCCTCTCGGTCCTTGGCATCGCCCATGAGGTGGCGGCCTTCACCGGCGGGGCCGTTGATGAGCCCTCTATCGCCTACCGCGAGGGGGGCGAGCGCGTCGAGGACGCGGCGCGCGTCACGGTAGAGGACGCCTCCCTGTGCTCCCGTTACACGGCCACCGTCATCCGAGGCGTGCAGGTGGGCCCCTCGCCCGACTGGCTGGTGAAGCGGTTGGAGGATGCGGGCCAGCGCTCCATCAACAACGTGGTGGACGTGACCAACTACGTGATGCTGGAGTACGGGCAGCCCCTGCACGCCTTCGACCTTGCCCAGGTGGGGGAGCAGCACATCGTGGTGCGCCCGGCCCGGCCCGGTGAGAGCTTCAGGGCCCTGGATGGCGAGGAGCACGAGCTGCGCCCCCCCATGTTGGTCATCGCCGACCCCTCCCGCGCTATAGGCCTCGCGGGAGTCATTGGCGGGGGCAACTCCGAGGTGACCGACGCTACCACGGACATCCTGCTGGAGTCGGCCACCTTCAACGCCATCAACACCCGGCGCACCGCACAGGCGCTGCACATCCGCACCGAGGCGTCCATGCGCTTCGAGCGCGGTACCAGCCCGGACCTGGCCGAGCGCGCCGTGCGCCGGGCCACGGCGCTCATCGTCGAGGCCGCTGGAGGCACCCCGTCCAGGGGCATCCTGGACGTCTATCCCGGCAGGGCCGAGACCCCCGCCATCTCCCTGTCCGCTGAGCGCATGCACCGGGTGCTGGGTACCTCCTTCCCCCAGGCGCAGGTGGTCGGGGTGCTGCGGGCTCTCGGCTTCACCGTCGAGGAGACCGGCCCCGACTCCCTCACCGCCGTCCCCCCATACTGGCGCACCGACGTGGCCATACCGGAGGACCTGGTTGAGGAGGTGGCGCGCACCATCGGCTACGACCACGTCCCCGCCGACCCGCTGGCGGGCCGAGTGCCCGAGCGCGTGTTTCAGCCGGAGCTCGCGGTGCGCGAGGAGGTGCGGGACTTGCTGGTGGGCTCCGGCATGCAGGAGGCCATCTTCCACTCCCTCACCAACCGGGCTGACCTGGATCGGGTGGGCGCGGTGGACATCGACGGGCTGGAGCCCCTGCGCATCGCCCACCCCCTCTCCCGTGAGCAGGAATACCTGCGCACCAGCCTGCGCCCCGGCCTGCTGCGCGCCGCGGCAGCGGCCCTGCGCCAGCCGCCGGGCTCCGCCACCCTCTTCGAGGTGGGGCGCGTTTACCTGCCCCGCGAGGGCTCGCTACCCCAGGAGCGGGAGCTGGCCGTGGGTGTGGTGGCGGGTGAGCGGCGTGATGGGCTGTGGGAGGTTGGGGCCGAGCCCCTGGGCTTCTTCGACGCCAAGGGCGTGGTGGAGTTGGTGCTGGAGCGGTTGGGCCTGGCAGGCGACTTCGAGCGCGCCGAGGACCCCGTGCTCCACCCCGGCCGCACCGCCGCCATCGTGGTGAAGGGGAACCGCGTGGGTACCGTGGGCGAGGTGCACCCGCAGACCGCGGCGGCCTTCGAGCTCCCGGTGGGCGCGGCGCTCTTCGAACTGGACCTGGGCCTGCTGACGGGTGCGTTGCCCGAGGTGCGCTTCCGCTTTGCCCCTCTCTCGCGCTTCCCCTCCGCCTCCCGCGACCTGGCGCTCGTGGTGGATGAGGCCACCCCCGCTGGTGCCCTGTCGGCCGCGTTGGAGGAGCATCCGCTGGTGGAGCGCGCCGTCCTCTTCGACCGCTTCTCCGGCAAGGGCCTGCCCGCGGGGCGCTGCTCCCTGGCCTTCCGGCTGGAGCTGCGCTCGGCCGAGGGCACCCTCTCCGCCGAGGCCATCAATGACGCCATGGCCGCGCTGGTCAAGCGACTCGCTGACCGGTTCGGCGCGGCGCTGCGGGCCTAGCCGTGGCCGAGCATCACGGGCAGCACGGCGGCCACCGGCACGGCCATGACCGTCCTCACGCACACCCGCCCACCGAGGGGCTGCTCTCGGTGGAGGAGGCGCTTGAGCGGGTGCTGGGTCTGGTGAGCCCACTGCACGCCGTTGAGGTCCCGCTGCTGGAGGCCGACGGGCTGGCACTGGCGGAGGACGTGCTCGCCCCCTTCGACATCCCTGGCATGGACAACTCCGCCATGGACGGCTATGCCGTGCGTTCGGAAGACGTTTCCGGCTCCTCCACCGGCTGCCCGGTCACCCTCGCCGTGGTGGGCCAGGTGCAGGCGGGCGCGCTGCCTACGGTGGGTGTGGGTCCGGGGCAGGCCGTGCGCATCATGACTGGCGCGCCCATGCCCAAGGGGGCCGATGCCATCGTGCCCTGGGAGTTCACCGACGAACCCGCCCGGCGCGCAGCGGGTGGGCCCATCACCCAGATAGCCATCACGCACCCCGTGACTGAGGGGGAGCACCTGCGCCCCGCCGGTGAGGACCTGGCCAGAGGCGAGCGGGTGCTGGGGGCGGGCACGGTGCTCACGCCTCCCGCGCTGGGCCTGCTGGCCTCGGTGGGCCGCGCCAGCGTGCGCGCCGTGCGCCGCCCGCGCGTGGCGGTGCTGGCCACGGGCGATGAGGTACTGGCCCCCGGCGCACCCTACACACCGGGGCGTCTGTATGATGCCAACTCTATGGGCATCGCCGCCGCGTTGCGCCGCTGGGGCGCCGAGCCTGTGCTGCTGGGCATCGCCCGTGACGACCGCGACGACCTGCGCGCCAAGGTGCGCGCGGGCCTGGACGCAGACATGCTCATCACCTCGGCGGGCGTGTCCGCCGGCGCCTTCGACTATGTGAAGGAGGTGCTGGCGGAGCTGGGGAGCATGGCCTTCTGGGCTGTGAAGATGCGCCCCGCACGGCCCATCGCCGGGGGCCTGCTCACCGCACCCGATGGGCGGCGCGTGCCGCACCTGGGCCTGCCGGGCAACCCCGTCTCCGCGCTGGTGGCGCTAGTGGAGTTCGCCCGGCCCGCCGTGGCCGTGCTGCGCGGCGCACACCCAGAGCCGCTGCCCCGCGTGCGTGCGGTGCTTGCGGACGGGCTCTTGAACCCGGACGGGCGGCGCGTGTACGCTCGTGTGGTTCTGGAACGCACGGGTGGACGGCTGGTCGCGCACCTGACGGGATCCCAGGGCTCCAACCTGCTTACTTCTATGGCGGCCGCCCACGGGCTCGCCATCTGTCCCGAGGACGAGCCTCAGCGCCCGGCGGGCGCCGAGGCCGACGTGGAGCTGCTGGACTGGCTCCCGTCACCCCTCAGGGACCTGCAACGCCGCGAAGGAGGACCGCATGACAACTGAGACCGCTGCCCAACGTGGCGATGGCAACACCGGGGTGGCCGTCGACCCGTCCTACCGGCTGGACCTGGATGTGATCGAGGCCCAGGGCCGGAGCGTGCAGCTCTTCCTGGCCGACCGGCTGTGCGAGGCCTCAGCGGCCAAGCTCAAGACGCCCAACTCCTGGGGGAGTATGAGCGTGAAGGACTTGCGGAAGCTGCTGCGCGACGGGTGTGGCGGACAGGACGGCTACGTCTCCCCCCAGCACCCGCTGCTGGAGGCGGCGCTGCGCCTGCTGCTGGTGGCCCCCAAGGACACCCTGACCCTGTCTGCCATCCACGACGCCATCTCGGAGGCGTGGCTCTACGGCCCGTGGCCCCGGCATGTCAGCCGTGAGGCACTGGCGCGCGTGCTCGACAACGCTGCGGCGGAGGGCATCGTGCGCGCCTAGGGCTCGAAGAGCCCGGGAGGAACGCAAGAGGGGCGGCCCCGTTCGGGGCCGCCCCTCTTGTACATGCTGGGGTTGGGGGCTAGGCCGCGGCCAGGCCCGCCTTAGCTGCCTCGGCCAGCTGGGCGAAGGCTGCGGGATCGGCGCTGGCGATGTCGGCCAGTACCTTGCGGTCTAAGGCGATGTTGGCCTTGTGCAGGCCGTCGATGAACCGCGAGTACGACAATCCGTTCTCCTGGGCCGCCGCGCCGATGCGCACTATCCACAGGCGGCGCATGTCGCCCTTCAGCTCCCGCCGGTGCCGGTAGGAGTAGGAGAGGGCGTGGAGCATGGACTCATGCGCACGCCGGTAGAGCAGGTGCTTCGAACCACGGTGCCCCTTGGTGAGGGAGAGAACCTTCTTGTGCCGCCGGTGACCGGCGACGCCGCGCTTGACCCGTGCCACTGCTGGCCTCCGTAATCGTCCGCCGCGCTCAGGTGCGGCGGGGAAGTGTGCTTACTTGTTGTACGCAGGGATCAGGGTGAGCACCCGGCGGCGCTGCGTGTCGTCCACCGGCTGCTTGGCATCGTACGTGCCGCGCACCATGCGGGACTTTTTCAGGCGCAGGTGGCTGGAGCCGCGCTTCATGCGGACCAGTTTGCCGGTGCCGGTTACGCCGTAGCGCGCCTTGGCCCCCTTGTGGGTCTTCATCTTAGGCACCGTCGTCCTCCTCCATCCCGTCCATCAGCGCATCGTCGGAATCGTCGCTTTGCATCGGACGTACCGCCACCGCCTTGGCGGGAGCGAGCACGATGCTCATGAAGCGCCCCTCCAGGTTGGGGGTCTGCTCCAGCTTCGCATCTTCCTTCAGCACGTCATGCACCTGCTTGAGCAGGTTCACCGCAAGCTCCGGGTGGTCGATCTCCCGGCCCCGGAACATCACCGAAACCTTCACCTTGTTGCCCTCTTCCAGCAATTTGTGGATCAGGCGCTCCTTGGCCTCGATGTCATGGCGTCCGATGCGCGGGCGGAACCGCACCTCACGCAGAACATTGCCCTTCTGCGTCTTGCGCATCTCCCGCTCTTTGGTGGACTGCAGGTAACGGAACTTCCCGTAGTCGAGCAGCCTGCACACCGGAGGAGCGGCGTTGGGAGCCACCTCGACCAGGTCGAGGTCACGCTCACGCGCAAGAGCAAGGGCCTGCGAGGTGGGTATGACGCCCAGTGTCTCGCCCTTCTCATCAATGACCCGGACCTCAGGTATCCGGATCCGGTCATTTACTCGGTATTCCCTAGCGATGTTGCCCTTTTCTTCGACACGTAAATTCGGTGCCGGCGAGCGGCACCAAGCACCGGTAACGATACCACAGGGCCCCGTGCCGGTAAAGCCCGCCGCGGGCGTGGCCTAGGCGTGAGGTGGGCGGCCGAGCCGGCGCTCGGTGCCCCGCGCCAGGCGCGCGATGTTGTCATGGTGCGCCGCCACCACCAGCCCCGGTGCCCCCAGGCCGAACACCAGCGTCGCTGCGTGCTCCCAGCCAATGGCCACCATCGCGACGAAGAGCACCGCCACGGCGCTCGCTGCACTGATGGATGCCAGCGAGACGTATCGCGTCAGGAACACCACGGGGATGAACACGCCGAGCCCGGCGGCCAGCGCCAGGGGCGTCAGCCCCGCTGCGGCGCCGATGCCTGTGGCTACTCCCCGTCCGCCGCGCAGGCGGGAGAAGATGGGGAGCACGTGCCCCACCACCGCGGCCAGACCCGCTGAGGCGGGGGCCCACGGTTCGTCGGTCAGCGCGCGGGCCGCCAGCACTGGGGCGAGGCCCTTGAGGGCATCAGCCGCCAGCACCGTCAGGGCAACCCAGCGCCCGGCGGCGCGCAGCACGTTGGTTGTGCCGGTGCGTCCACTGCCGACGGTGCGCACGTCGGTCCCGCGCGCCAGGCGCACCGCCAGCGGGCCGGTCTGCACCGAGCCCAGCAGGTAGCCCGCGGCGATGATGGCCCAGACCACGGCTAACCCTCCCGCCGCGGGCCCTGCCCGCTGTGCCTGCGGCCGCGCGGGGGGCGCTCGGCGGCGCGGGCCGCCGCGCGGGAGGAGCGCGGCACGCCCTTGGCGCGGTGGCCGCCGATGACGTGCACTTTCCCCTTACCCCGGAACTCCAATTTTAGGTGGGTGCCCTCGAAGCCGAAGGTTTCCCGGATAGTGTTCTCCAGGAAGCGCTCGTAGGAGAAATGCACGCGGGTGGGGTTGTTGCAGTAGAAGACGAAGGTGGGGGGTGCTACGCCCTCCTGCTTCACGCGGTAGAGCTTGAGCACCCCGCCGTTGGTGGACGGGGGTGTGTGGCGGCCGATGGCCGTCATCACCACGCGGGAGAGGTGCTCCGGCGGCACCCACATACTGCGGCGCTCATGCACCGCGAACACCGTCTCCAGCAGGTTGTCGATGCCTTCCCGTTCCAGCGCGGACATGAACACCACGGGCACGTGGGCCATGAACCGCAGCCGCTCCAACACCTGCTTGCGGAAGGCCGCGGGATGCTCGCGCTGCTCCGGGGTGGCCAGGTCCCACTTGTTCACGGCCACCACCACGCCCTTGAACGCCTCCATTGCCTGGCCCGCGATGTGCAGGTCCTGGTCCGTCGCCGGCTCACGTGCGTCCAGCAGCACCACCACGACGTCCGCCCGGTAGAGGGCGCGCATCGCTCGCAGCACCGAGTAGCGCTCGATGCCGGGCGCGATGGCCCCGCGCCGGCGTATACCTGCCGTGTCGATGAGCACCGCCGGGGTCTCCTGGTAGGCGAAGGGGGTGTCCAGGGCATCGCGCGTAGTCCCGGCGATCTCCGAGACGATCGAGCGCTCATGGCCCAGGATGGCGTTCACCGTGGCGGACTTGCCCACGTTGGGGCGGCCCACCAGCGCGATGTGCACCAGGGGGGCCTCCTCTTCGACCGGCACCTCCGGGGCTGGCGGCAGCAGGCCCACCACCGCGTCCAGCACGTCGTCCAGGCCCGTGCGGTGCTGGGCACTCACCGGTATAGGGTCGCCCAGGCCCAGCTCGTAGGCCTCCAGTGCCAGCGCCTCCTGCTTGAAGTTGTCCACCTTGTTCACCGCAACCACTACGGGCTTGGACTGGCGGCGCAGCATTGCGGCCACGTGCTGGTCGGCGGGGGTGATGCCTGTGCGTGCGTCCACCACCAGCACCACGGCGTCTGCGCCGCTGACGGCGGCCGAGACCTGGGCCGCAATGTGCGCGTCCATGGCGCTCTCCGACTCCTCCACGAGGCCCCCCGTGTCCACCAGCAGCACGTCGCGGTTGAGATGGGTGAGGGGCAGGGCCAGGCGGTCGCGGGTCGTCCCGGCTATCTCCGAGACGATGGCCGCACGCTTGCCCACGAAGGCGTTGAACAGGCTGGACTTGCCCACGTTGGGGCGGCCCACGATGGCGATGAGGGGGCGCGTTCCGGGGCCGCCGGAGGTGGTCATGGCTAGCCCGCCCTGGCAAGAAGGGCGAGCACGGCCTTCTGGGCGTGCAGCCGGTTGCCGGCCTGCTGATAGGCGGCCGATGACGGGTGGTCCAGCATGCCTGCGGGCACCTCCTCGCCGTAGTGGGCTGGCATGGGGTGCAGCAGTACCACCTCGGGCCGCGCGTGAGCCAATAGCGCCGGGTTCACCTGGTAGCCCTGGAAGGCCTTGAGGCGCAAGGCCGACTCGGCCTCCTGGCCCATGGAGGTCCACACGTCGGTGTAGACCACGCTGGCATCGCGCACCGCCTCCGCCGGGTCGTGGGTCTGGAGCGTCTCGTGGCCCTTAGCGCGCGCGTCTATCTGCGCCAGGGAGGCGCCGTCGAACCCGTACCCCTCGGGCGCGGCGATGGTGAACCGGGCGCCCAGCGCCACGGTGGCCAGGCCCAAGGAGCGCGCGCAGTTGTTGGCATCGCCCACGTAGGCCACGGTGCGCCCGGCCAGGGGCCCTAGGCGCTGGGTGGCGGTGAGCACATCGGCCACCGCCTGGCAGGGGTGCTCGTGGTCGGAGAGGGCGTTCACCACCGGCACCCCGGCGGTGGCGGCGAAGCGGGTCAGCGTGGACTGGGCGAACACCCGCGCCACGATGGCCGCCACCCACTGTTCCAGCACGTGGGCCACGTCCTCCACCGGCTCGCGGGTGTCCAGGCCCACCTCGTTGGCGCCCAGGTAGAGGGGGTGGCCGCCCAGCTCGTAGACGGCGATGTCGAAGCTCACCTTGGTGCGCAGCGATGGCTTCTCGAACAGCAGCGCTACGGAGCGCCCACCCAGCGGGGAGCCCAGGCTCCGCCCTTGCGAGGAGGCATCAGCGGCCTCGACCAGGGCGGCCAGCTCATCGTTGGTCACGTCGTCGACGGTGATGAAATCAGTGGGCATGCACACATTATACGGGTGCACGCCCGTGGACGGCAGAAGGCCCGGCCATCACTGGCCGGGCCTTCTGCCGTCACTCACTCGCAGGGGCCTAGGCGTAGGCCTTCAGCGCACCCTTCTTGTTCTCCGGGCCCTTCACCCCGGTGCACCAGGGGATCAGGTTCTTCATTCGGCACTCCTGGCCGTGCTTGGCCAGCTCCGCCTCGAAGATCTCGTGGACACGCTTGGCCTCGTCCTCGTACTCCAGCTGGATGCCGCCCTCCTTGATGGAGACCATGGCGCGGATCTCACCCTGCTTGGAGACGTCGTTGGAGCCGCGCTTCACCGCGTACTTGCGGGAGTTGGCGGGGCTCATGTTGATGTAGCGGGCGGGGGTGGTGCCCACGTTGAAGTGCTGGTGGAAGTACTCGTTGTCCGAGTCCGCCGTGGGCAGGTAGAGCGAGCCACGCTGCCAGTCTGCCTTCACGAGGTCCGACATGTCCTCGTTCTTCCAGATCAGCGCGAAGCCTACGCCGCCCGTGATGAGCAGGTGCGCGCCCGGCCCGTGGCGATGCGCCTTCTTGTAGGTGCCCACCGGGAACTCGGAGATGTGGGAGGCGACGGTGTTGTCGGCCAGGGAGAGCATGATGTTGGTGCCGCCCGCCCCGCGCTCCGACCAGTCGGGCATGGGCATATTGGCCGCGTCCGGCAGGAAGTTTGTCTCCCAGATGCGCCCCTTGTACATGGTGCCGCCGCCGGAGCCCCAGCCCTCGGTGTTGGTGAGCCGGTCAGGAAACACGTAGGGGTTGTTCCAGATGAAGTCCGGGGTGAGGAACTTGCGCAGCATCCCCGGCAGCGTGGTCACGGAGACCATGCGGGTGGGCTCGGAGCCGGAGCCGTTGAAGTGCTGGCACCAGGAGTTCATGGGGATGGAGAAGTAGGCCCCCTCCTTCCACTCGAAGGTCTCCTTCTTCCCCTCGTCGTACCAGACCGAGGTCGCGCCCCGGCCAGAGAGGATGTACACCACCTCGTTGAACATGTGGCGCTCGGGGTTGGTCTTGCCCGCGGGGCCGATCTCGACGACGTGCTCGTCCGTGTCCTCGTCGCCGTCCAGGTAGACCACCGCGCCCTTGACGCCCTTGCGGGGCCAATCGCTCAGCTCCAGGGAGTACAGGTCCTTGATGTAGAGGCCGCCGTGGATGATGACGCCCTCGTCCTTCTGCCACTGCTCGTAGGTGTCGATGCGTTCGAAGACGCCCACCTTGGATGGGTCATAGTTCGTCGTCATGGTTCCCCTCCGTCTGAGTTGGTTCCGTCGCGGCTGTAGCCGGGCCGGTGCGTCCCCGCCGTCCGGCGGGCGCAACGCTACCCCCGCCCGCGCGGCCCGTCAACGCCGGTCTAGGCCGGCAGGTTGAACACCGCCGCCGCGTTGCGCCAGCGCAGCTGCTCCTTCACGTCCTCGGATAGGTTCGGGTTGGCCGCCAGCAGGCCCACGTCCTCGAACTTCTTCAGTCCGCCGGGGTCATCGTGCGGGTAGTCGGTGGCGAAGAGGAAGCGGTCCGCGCCCACGAAGGCGATGGCGTCCACCAGTTCATCCTCCTCGGTCTCGATGGTCCAGTAGAAGTTGGTGCGGAAGTAGTGGGAGGGCAGGTGGCGGTTCTTCTCCGCCGCGTCCTCCCGGCTCACCAGCTGGGGTGCCTTGGCGGGCAGCTTGCGCCGCCACCCGGCGCTTACGCCCTCCCCCTGCTCATACGCAGCCACGTAGGGGCCGTGGAGCCTATCGAGCCACTCGGCAATGGGGCGGATGTACCCCGCGCCCTGCTCAGCGTGCACGATCTTCAGCCCTGGATGGCGGTCCAGCAGGCCCGTGGTGATCATCGCCACCAGGTTCATCTGCGGCTCCGAGGGGGTGAAGATGTCCAGCCCGTCCAG
Source organism: Chloroflexota bacterium (assembly GCA_038109085.1). Lineage (GTDB taxonomy): Bacteria > Chloroflexota > Dehalococcoidia > Lucifugimonadales > Australimonadaceae > Australimonas. The sequence goes on along the minus strand of JAYNIL010000004.1, from coordinate 37,969 downwards.
CTGGAAGTTGAGCAGATTGTTCAGCCGGTGCCCGTGCTGCACCGCGTGCAGGAACACCGGCATGTCCAGCTCCTCGCACGCCGCGAAGAAGGGCCACACCTCACGCCTGCACGCCGTGGGCATCCCGTAGGTGCTGCCCTCGGCGGGGTAGACGTAGTCGATGACCACCGCCGGGAAGCCGTTATCTTTGGCCCAACGCACCTCGGCGATGGACGCGTCCACGTCCTGCAGCGCCACCAGCGCCACGGGGTAGACGCCCTCTCGCGCATCCGCCATGCGCTTCATCGCCACGTTCCAGGAGTGCGCCAGCGCCACGCCCAGCGCGGGCTCCAGGCCGTAGGACCACCACCCCGTGAACTGGGGCAGCACCAACTGACGGTTGATGCCCATCCCCGTGTAGTCGCCCATGCGCGCTGAGGCATCGGACATGCCGTCGTAGCGCGCGCCAGAGCCCGGAGCGGGCAGGGGCGTCGCGCCCTGGACGGCGCATGGGCCATCGGGGAAGACGATGTCCTTCAGGTTCGGCCCGTCGAACACCAATCGCGGGGCGCGCTCGGCCAGCGGCCCTTCGATGTGGTCGAAGGCGTCGGGCGGGAAGAAATGGGTGTCGCAGTCGATGATCATGCTCATGGGTGGCTCCTGCAGGCGCTCTCTCAGGCGACGGGGACGCTGACGGACCTGGCGAAGCTACGGCCCACCTGGCCCTTCCAGGGGATGCTTTCTCCGGTGTGGCGGTCCAGGCGGCGGACGATGAAATTGATGACCTCGTGGGGCTCGCGCAGCGTGCCCAGGGGGTCCTGCCCCTCGGCCACGGCCGTTATCTGCCGGTCCAGCATCTTGCGGAACAGGATGATGCCCGCATCGCTCACCGCCAGGTGCTCGTTGGCGCGCTCGGTCACGGGCCCCTGCGTCTCCCAGGCCATGCCGTCCTGCCCTGCGAAGGTGTCCATGCGGTGCCGGTAGCGGGTGTAGCCGTGGTCGTCGTAGGGAGTCTTGATGGGGCCGATGTAGGAGTAGGGCACCTGCTCCTGGTTCGCGGGCCCGCCGTCGTCGGTGGGGTTGTAGAGGATGTAGAAGATGCGGGTGTGGGTGTCATCCATCGGCACCCGGAAGTGGGCCACGAACCCCGGCCCGCGCAAGATGTTGGGGAACACCAGCGGGTGCGTCTCTATCTCCTCGGTGTTCAAGTGCGACTTGTAGATGCCGAAGTCGAACTCCTCGTAGGTGTTCTCATCGTCCGGCTGCTGGTCGGGAGCGCCGCCCGCGTACCCGTGCAGCCAGTACAGGTGCGCCGGGTCCACCGAGTTCTCCATGGGCTGCACCCAGTTGCACTCCAGCACCGGGTGTATCTCGATGCGCCGCACCCAGTCCGGGCGCGCCAGCACGTCGAAGCGGGGTATCAGCGGCGCGGGTGCCGGGCCCAAATAGGCGAAGAGCAGCCCGCCCGATTCGGTCACCGGGTAGGCGCTCTGGCGCACCGCGTCCTTGTAGGTGGAGCCCTTGGGCTCGGCGGGCTGGTCGAGGCACGCGCCGGTCAGGTCGAACTTCCAGCCGTGGTAGGGGCAGCGGATGCCATCGTCGTCGATGCGCCCGTAGGCGAATGAGGCGAAGCGGTGCGGGCAATGCTCCCCGATGAGCCCGTAGCGCCCGCGCGCATCCCGGTAGACCACCAGGTCCTCGCCCAGCAGACGCACGGGCTTCACCCGCACCTCATCCACCTCGGCCTTGGGGGCCACCGGCATCCAGTAGCGGCGCAGCAGCTCACCGGCGGGCGTTCCCGGCCCCACCTGCGTCAGGCGTTCGTTCTGTTCCACGCTCAGCATGGCGCACACCTCTCTCGGCCTTTCGCGCAAGTCGACGGCATGGTACTCCAAGCCCGCAAGCCCCGGTGCACGTGTATGCTGGCGCCCCCGGAGGCGCTCCCCTTGACCATCTCGGACCGGCTCGTCAAACGCCTGGCGCGTGGGCGCCTCTACTACGGCTGGTTCATCGTAGGCGTGGTGCTCTCCGGCGGCATCCCACGCACCGGCCTCAACGGCTCGTTCTTCGGCATCTTCCTCAAGCCCATGAGCGCCGAGTTCGGGTGGACGCGCACGGAGATGAACCTGGCCGTCACCATCGGCACCGTGGCCGCCGCGGCCATGGGCGTCTACCTGGGCCGGGTGCTGGACCGGTTCGGCCCGCGCGGCATGATGACCGGGGCCTTCGCCCTCCTGGCCGCCTCCTATTTCGGCCTGGCTGCCGTCTCCACCCTGGTGAGCTTCTACGTGGTGTACGCCACGGGCCGTTCCATGATGCAGTCGGCCACCGGCCACCAACTGCTGTACGCCACGGTATCCAAGTGGTTCGTGCGCCGCCGGGCCATGGCCATCTCCACCGCCACCCTGGGCGGGTACATCGGCGGCATCGCCCTGGCCCCGCTGATCCAGTGGGTCATCGACAACCACGGTTGGCGTGAGGCCTGGGTGGTGTTCGGCGTGCTCACGGTGCTCATGGCCGTGGTGCCCGCCGTGCTGCTCCTGCGGAGGCTCCCGGAGGACCTGGGCCTGCTGCCCGACGGGGACGGGCGCTCCGGCGATGCGGCGGGTGCTGACAGCGCGAAGCCCTTCGCGTCGGTCACCGGCATCACCCAGAAGCGGGCGCTGCGCACGGTGCCCTTCTGGCTGCTGACGGTGATGGTCACCGCCAACGCCATCGGCAACACCGGCGTCACCTTCCACATGGTGCCCCACTACTCGGACGTGGGCGTCTCCAACACGGCTGCGGCGGCCTCCATCTCCTTTATGACCGCCGGTTCCATCCTGTCCGTGTTCGTGTGGGGCTACCTGTCCGACCGCATCGGCGCCAAGCTCATGCTGGCGCTGGCCGTGGCGACGCTCTGGCTCGCCACCCTACTGGTGCTACGCACCCAGGGCGTGGTGGGGGCCTTCGTCTCGGCGGCGGTGTTCGGCGTGGGCCTCGCAGGCGTGGGCCTGCTGTCCGAGGTGGTGTGGGCGGACTTCTTCGGCCGGCGCTACCTTGGGGCCATCCGGGGCTCCACCATCCCCTTCCAGATGACCGGCAACGCCTCAGGCTCCCTCATCGCCGCGTTCATGTTCGACCTGCGCGGCTCCTACGACGATGCCTTCAAGGCCATCCTGGGCCTCTACGCCCTCGCGGTGGTGCTGCTGCTCATCGCGCGCAAGCCCAGGATGGACGCCGAGACGGACGGGGAGGGCAGCTAGTTCGCGGCGCGCACCCGGATGCGCGCGGCCTGCTCCATGCCCAGGGAGACGCGATCCCCCGCCACGGTCAGGTCCACCACGCCCCGGTACCCGGCCACCTCCTCCACCTCGATGCGCTGGCCAGGCAGCACGTAGCTGCCCACCAGGAAGCGCAGGAGGGGGTAGTCCACGTCGGGGATGCGCACCACCTGATACCCCTTGCCCGGCTGGGCCTGGGAGAGGGGGATGGTGCCCGGCTCGTCGGTGCGCAGCTGCTTCTCGCCCGGCTGGTAGATGGGCCGCCCGTACGGGCAGGTCTGCGGGTGCCCCAGCTTCTCCTCGATGCGGGTGAGCAGGGCGGGGGAGATGGCGTGCTCCAGCGCGTGCGCCTCCGATTCGGCCCGGTCCAGTGGCACCCCCAGCACGTCCACCAGCAGCCGTTCGGCCAGCCGGTGGCGGCGCACCACGTCGCGCGCCTGCTCCTCGCCGGTGATCGTGAGGACGATCTGCTTGTCCTTGGAGATAGTGAGCAGCCCCTCACGTGCCATGCGCTGGAGCATGCCGGACACCGACGGCAGCGTGGTGCCCACCTCCTCCTCCGGCGGTATCTGCCGCAGGAACGAGGCCAGCTCCGTCAGGTGCGGGGAGACGCCATCCTCCCGCAGTATCGCCAGGGAGAGCAGATAGTTCTCCGCCGCCCGCGAGAGTCGGGGGAGCTTATTAGCGCTGGTCTTGCTGCTCATACGGTGCCCCTGTCCATCACCGGCGGGGGAGTGCCGGTTTCGGTCTGCCTAGTGTAGACTCTTCGTGCATGCTTGTAAAACAGGTTCGTCTCCACGAAATCTCCACGGTGGCCGCACGAGCCGCCACGCTGAGGCTCGCCCCGTGGTGCTAGCGCAGGCGACCCGCGTGCGGGCCGTGCGCCGCCTGCCCCCCGCGGGCCTGGTGGCCGCTGGCGCGCTAGTGGGCCTTGCCGTGCTGCTGCCTGTCGCATTCATGACCGCGCGCTCGCTGGGCGCGGGCACCGAGGCGCTCGATGTGCTGGCGCGCTGGCGGGTGGCCGGGGTGCTGGCGCGCACCGTGGCGCTGGTAGTCATCGTCGCCGCTGCCTCGGTGTCCATCGCGGTGCCCACGGCGTTCCTCACCCTGCGCACCGACATGCCCCTGCGCCGGGTGATGGCCGTGGCCACGGTGCTGCCGCTGGTGGTGCCCTCCTATGTCGCTGCGTACGTGGCGGTGGCGGCACTGGGTCCGCGCGGTATGCTCCAGGGGGTCCTGGCCCCGCTGGGCGTGGAGCGCCTGCCGGAGATCTACGGTGTGTGGGGCGCGGCCCTGGTGATGACGGTCATCTCCTACCCCTACGTGCTGCTCACGGTGCGCGCGGGCATGATGCGCATGGACCCGGCGCTGGAGGAGGCCTCCCGCGCCCTGGGCCGCAGCCTCCCGCGCACCCTGTGGGCGGTCACGCTGCCCCTACTGCGCCCGGCCATTGCCGCAGGCGCGGTGCTGGTGGCCCTCTACACGCTCAGCGAGTTCGGCGCAGTCGCCATCCTGCGGTACGAGACGTTCACCTGGGCCATCTATACCCAGTACGAGGCGGCCTTCAACCTTCAGGCGGCTTCGTCGTTGGCGTCGGTGCTGGGTGTGTTGGCGTTGGGCATCGTGTGGCTGGAGGCGCGCACCCGCAGCCGTGGGCGCTACTACCGCTCCGGCTCCGGGTCGGTCCGCGCATTCGTGCCGCTGCGGCTGGGGCGCTGGCGCTGGCCCGCCCTCGCCGCGACCACGGTGCCGGTGCTGGCCGGGCTGGTAGCGCCCGTGGGAGTGCTGGTCTACTGGCTGGTGCGCGGGCTTGGCCGTGGGGAGCGGCTGGACGCGGTGCTGAGCCCCGCGTGGCACTCGCTATGGCTGGCGGGCCTGGCCGCCGTGGTGACGGTGGTGGCCGCCGTGCCCATCGCGCTGCTGGCGGTGCGCTACCCGGGTCGCGTGTCCGGGCTGCTGGAGCGGGTGAGCTACCTGGGCTTCGCGCTGCCGGGCATCATCGTGGCGCTGGGGCTGGTGTTCGTGGGCGCGAAGGTGCTGGGCCCCCTATACCAGACCCAGGCGCTGCTGGTGGCTGGGTACGCCATCATCTTCGTCTCCGTGGCCGTGGGGGCGCTGCGCTCCTCGCTGCTCCAGCTTAATCCGCACATCGAGGAGGCGGCCCAGAGCCTGGGCCTCTCCTCCTGGCGCACCCTGGTGCGCGTCACGCTGCCGCTGGTGCTGCCCGGCATCCTGGCGGGGGCCGCGCTGGTGCTGCTGCTCACTATGAAGGAGCTGCCCGCCACGCTGCTGCTGCGACCGGCGGGGTACGAGACGCTGGCATCGTCGGTGTGGAGTGCGGTGTCCGAGGCGTTCTACGCCCGCGCCGCCGCGCCCGCCCTGGTGCTCATCATCGTCACCGGCCCGCCCACCGCCTATCTGATCCTGCGTGACGCCCGCCGCCCGCGCGCCTCGCGCACCGGAGTTGACCCCTCGTGAGCACCGAGAGCCAGCAGGCAGCCATCGCGCTACATGGGGTGGTGTGCGCCTACCCCGGCGCCGCCGCACCTGCGCTGAGGGGCATCAGCCTGCACGTGCGGGAGGGAGAATTCTTCTCCATCCTGGGCCCCTCCGGCTCCGGGAAGACCACGGCGCTGCGCGTCATGGCGGGCTTCGAGCGTCCCGGCGCGGGCACCGTCTCCCTGGCGGGGCGGGTGGTCAGCGCGCCGAGGCTGCACGTCCCGCCCGACAAGCGCAATGTGGGCATCGTCTTCCAGGATTACGCCCTCTTCCCCCACCTCACGGTCGGGCAGAACATCGCCTTCGGCCTACGCTCCGTGCCCCCGGCCCAGCGCGAGGCGGCGGTCGAGCCGCTGCTCCACATGTCGGGGCTGGAGGGCCTCGCAGGCCGTTACCCCCATGAGCTCTCCGGTGGTCAGCAGCAGCGCGTGGCGGTGGTGCGCGCGCTGGCGCCAGGCCCGGTGGCCGTGCTGCTGGACGAGCCCTTCTCCAACCTGGACCGCCAGCTCCGCGGGGCGCTGCGGCGCGACGTGCGCTCCCTTATCGCTCGCTCCGGGGCCACGGCTGTGCTGGTGACCCATGACCGGGAGGAGGCCCTCGCCCTGGCCGACCGGGTGGCGGTGCTGGCGGAGGGGCGCGTGGAGCAGGTGGACACCCCCCAGCAGCTCTTCGAGCAGCCGGTCAGCGCGCTGGTGGCCCAGATGGCCGGGCCGTGCGAGCTGCTGCCCGGCACCTACCGGGGTGGCGCGGTGGAGACGCTGGCCGGCACCTTCCTCGCCGAGTGGCCGGGGGGCGCGCTGACGGACGGCTCGCCGGTGCAGGCGTTGATACGCTCCTACGAGCTGGCCGTGGAGCCCGTGGCCCCCGAGGGCGCTCCGGTCACTTGCGCCCAGGTGCTTTACGCCGAATTTGGCGGCGCGGTGGTCGACTATGACCTGCGCTTCGGCTCCGGGCACGAGCTCCGCCTGCGCCAGTCGTCCGACCTGAACCTGGAGGCGGGTCAGACCGTGCGCCTGCGGCTCAAGGCGGGACGCACCCTGCGGGTGTTCCCCGCGAACCAGGCCGCCGGGGACTGACGTGGCCAACCGCGTCGTGGTGCTGGGTGCTGGCCCCGCAGGGGCGGGCGCGGCCTTTCGGCTGGCCCAGGACGGCGTGCAGGTCACCCTGTTGGAGCGCGGCGATGGGCCGGGCGGGGTAGCGGGTTCGTTCGAACTGGCGGGCATGCGGGTGGACTACGGCAGCCACCGCCTGCACCCACAGGTGGATCCCCGCATCCTGGCCGACCTGCGCCGCCTGCTGGGCGAAGACCTGCGCTGGCGCCCGCGCCACGGGCGCATCAGCGTGGGCGGGCGCTGGGTGGGCTTCCCCCTGCGGCCCTTGGACCTGCTTGTCCACCTGCCACCCGCCCTCACGCTGATGGCCGCGCGCGATGCGCTGGCCGCGCCGCTGCGCGGGGCGCGCCCGGCCGTTGAGTCATTCGCTGGCGTGCTGGAGCGCGGGCTCGGCCCCGCATTGTGCCACGCCTTATACTTCCCCTACGCGCGCAAGGTGTGGGGCCTTGAGCCGCAGGACCTCTCGCCGGTGCAGGCGCGCCGTCGGGTCAGCGCGCGAACCCCCCTGGCGCTGGCGGGCCGCTTGCTGCCGGGGAAGCGCCGCTCGCGCGCCTTCTACTACCCGCGCGGCGGCTATGGGCGCATCAGTGAGGCCCTAGCCGCTGAGGCGGAGCGCCTCGGCGCCAATACTCACTACGGGGCCACCGTGACCGCGGTGGAGGTGGTGGACAGGCGCGCCGTCGCCGTGCGCGTGATGCATGGAGGGCAGGAGCGCCGCTTCGAGGCAGACCACATCTTCTCTACCCTGCCGTTGTCGGCGCTGGTGCGGCTGGCTGAGCCTGCCGCGCCGGAGCCGGTGCGCCGGGCCGCTGCGGCGCTCACCACGCGCGCCATGGTGCTGGTCTACCTGGTGCTGGAGGCGGAGCATTTCTCCCCCTATGACGCGCATTACTTCCCGGAGCCGGAGGTGTCCATCACGCGCCTCTCGGAGCCCAAGCACTACGGCGGCGGACCCGCCGGGGTCACGGTGCTGTGCGCCGAGCTGCCCTGCGCGTTGGGTGATGCCATCTGGTCGGCGAACGATGACGCACTGGGCCGTTTGGTGGCCGATGACCTGGCCCGCGCGGACATCCCCCTCGGCGCGCCGGTGCGCCAGGTGGCCGTGCGCCGCCTGCCCCACGCTTACCCCATCTACCGGGCCGGTTTCGAGGCGCACTTCGCCTCGGTGGACGCGTGGGTAGGCGGGGTGGAGGGGCTGCTCACCTTCGGGCGTCAGGGGCTCTTCGCCCATGACAACGCCCACCACGCCCTGGCCATGGCCTACGCCGCAGCGGACAGCCTGCGCACCGACGGGGGGCTCGATCGGGAGCGTTGGGCTCAATTCAGGACGGCGTTCGACCGGCATGTGGTGGTGGACTGAGCCCACTGGCAAAGCACAAAGCCCGGACTGCCTCTTGTAGTTAGTGTATACTAACTGTACCATTCGTCCTGACGTTAACCCTGCTCCGAGGCCTCCGTTGCGACAGTCCGCCAGCAACCCTCCCTTCCCTTCAGTGCGTGTTCTGCTGCGTGGGCGGCGTATGCGCTGGGCCGTGGGCGTGGCGCTCACAGTTACCGCCGTCGCCGCCGTGGTGTGGGCGTTGGACCTGGTGCGCGTGGGTGCTGCCGCCGCGGCCTTTGCCGCGCGTCCGTGGCTGTTGGCGTGGCTGGTGGCGGCCTACACCGGCGCCTTCGCACTGCGTGCGGTGGCGTGGACGCGACTGGCGCCGGGATTGGGGGTGGGGCGCGCCTTCCAGATCCTCCAGGCCGCGCTCCTGGCCAACCACGTCCTTCCCGTGAAGGGGGGAGACGTCCTGCGCCCGGTGCTGGCGGCCCGCCACGGCGTGGGGATGGAGCGCGCCGCCGTATCCACCGTGGCAGCGCGGGTGTTGGACCTGGCGTGCCTGCTGGCGCTGGCCTGCGCCCTCATGGCGGGCCCCCTGGGCCTGCCTGCCGTCCCCATCGCCGCCCTGGCGCTGGTGGCCGGGGCGTTGGGCATCGCCTGGCTGCGCAGCACCCGTCACCTGCCGGTGCCTGCGTTCCTGGCTCCGCTGGCGGGCCGGGCGCGCGATGCCGTGCGTGGGATGGGCCCGTGCCGGCTGGCCGTGGCGGTGGCCTGGACGCTCCCTTCGTGGGCGTTGGAGGGGTTCGTTCTCTACGCCGCCGCTCAGGCGGCGGGCGTCCCGCTCTCCCTCAGTGCGGCCATCGGCGTCACCGCCTTCACCATCCTCTTCCAGACGGTGCACCTGACTCCCGGCGGCGTTGGTGTGTACGAGGCCGCCATGACGGCGGGTCTGGCCGCGCACGGCATCCCCGCCACCCAGGCCCTGAGCCTGGCGGTGCTCACCCACGGCATCAAGTTCGCCTACACCTTCACCGTGGGGTTGGCGGGTGCTGCCTTCGAGGCCGCGCCCGCCACAGCCCTGCGCCTCCTGCGCCTGCCCTTCCTGGCCGCCGCCGTGCCCCTGACGGTGTGGGCCGTTGCGGGTGCGGTGGGCATGCCCACCCCCGACGTGGGCCTGGCGCTGGCCGCCGCCCCGGCCTGCGCCGTGGGCGCGGTGCTGGCCCGACAGTGGCTCCCGGCATGGCGGCCCCTCGCCCCTGCGCCGCTGGGTACCGGCCCTTTGGTGGTGGTGATACCGGCGTTCAACGAGCAGGACAACCTGCCCGCCACCCTCATGGCGGTCCCCCGTACTGCCGCGCCGGACGTGCGGGTGGTGGTGGTGGACGATGGCTCGGTTGATGACACCGCTGCAGTGGCCCGGGCCCACGGGGCCGATGTGGTGGTGCGACACGCCCGCAACCGGGGGTTGGGTGCCGCGCTTCGCACGGGTCTGGCCCAGGCGCAGGCCATGGACGCGCGGGCGGCCGTGTACCTGGACGCAGACGGCGAGTACGACCCGGTCCAGCTGCCGGTGCTCCTCGCCGCCTTGGAGAGCGGCGCGGACTATGTGCTGGGCTCGCGCTACGCGGGCACCCGGGCCGGCCAGCGCCTCTCCCGGAACATCGCGAACCGGCTGTTCACGGGCGCGTTGAGCCTGGCGGCGGGGCGCCGCATCAGCGATGGGCAGACGGGCTACCGCGCCTTCTCCGCCCGCGCCCTGGCCGCGGCCGAGATCATCCACGACTACAACTACGCCCAGGTCCTCACCCTCGACCTGCTGCGCAAGCGCATGCGGCTGGCCGAGGTGCCCATCACCTGGCGGGCGCGCACGCTTGGGGCGTCCTTCGTGCGTCTCGATTACCTCTGGCGCGTGCCGCTCGGCATGGCGCGCCAGTTACTGCGGCCATGAATCAGGGTTCGGTGAAGGGGAGCAGAGGCTTCCTGCAATACCAAGTAAGGAGTGCAGCCATGCACAAGCGTTTCATCTCAACGGTAACCATCCTCCTGGCGCTGGCCCTCGGGCTGGTGGGGCTGGCCGCCTGCTCCGGCGAGGACCGCCCCGGTAGCGTGTCGGTGGACGAGTCCGGCAACCTCTCGGGCTCGGTATCCGGCACCGGCTCCACGGCGGGGGCTGGGGTGGTGGAGCCCAAGCCTGAGGGGGCGACCCAGGTCGCCGTGTCTATCGGAGAGTGGTTCATCCAGCTCCAGAGCCCCACTGCCCCGGCTGGCCAGGTCTACTTCCTGGTGAACAACGTGGGCCCCAACGACCCCCACGAACTGGTCATCATCCGCTCCGACGCTGACCCAGGCTCCCTCCCGGTGGTGGACGGCAAGGTGCCCGAAGAACAGGTGGGCATCGTGGGTGAGGTGGGGGGCTTCGAGCCCGGCACCATCGCCTCTGGACTCTTCGACCTGGCACCGGGGCGCTACATCCTCATCTGCAACATCGCCGAGATCGAGGATGGCGTGCTGGAGTCCCACTACCAGGAGGGGATGTACATCCCCTTCGAGGTGCTCTAGCACCCTGGCGGCACCGTAGCCGCCCGCGTAACTTGACCGCCTGGCCGAAAGAACGAGCGGGGGTCGGCCCTCCGGCCCCCGCAGGTGGCACTATGAACACACGCTTGACCATGGGCCCGCGCCTGCTGGGCTTACTCACCGTCCTCGTGCTGGCGGCTTCGTTGGCACTGGCGGGCTGCGGCAAGGACGCCGAGACGCTGGTCATCTACTCCTCGCGCACCCGCTCGCTGGTGCAGCCGCTGCTGGAGCGCTTCGCCGCCGAGACGGGTGTCAACATCAACGTGCGCTATGACACCACGGCCTCCATCATCGCCACGCTGCGCGAGGAGGGGGCCAACGCCCGGGCTGACGTGGTCTACCTGGCTGAGCCGAGCGGGTGGGGCACCCTCTCCGAAGCAGGGCTGCTGGCCACCCTCCCGTCGGACATCACCGGCCTGGTTGACCCGGCGTTCAGGTCCAAACGCGCCCAGTGGGTAGGGCTGTCCGGGCGCTCCAAGGTGGTGGTCTACAACGTGGAGCACGTGGACCCGGCGCGCGATCTGCCCGCGTCCATCATGGACTTCACGGACCCCAAGTGGCGGGGGCGCATCGGCTGGGCACCCACCCACGGTGAGTGGCAGATAACGCTGACGGCCATCCGCCTGCTCCACGGGGATGACGCAGCTCTAGCCTGGTTGGAGGGCATAAAGGCGAATGAGCCCAAGACCTACCCCAACCTCATCTCGATCGTGCAGGCCGTGGCCACCGGAGAGGTGGACGTGGGCTTCGTGAACCACTACTACGTCCCTCGCCTAATCGCCGAGACGGGTGAGGACTTCGGGGCGCGCAATTACTTCCTGGGCGCTGGTGATGCGGGTGCGGTGATGGACGTTGCGGCCGCGGGAATCGTCGCGAATACCGACGTGCCGGAGGCGGCACAGCGGTTCATCCGTTTCATGCTCTCCGCCGAGGCCCAGGGCTACTTCGCCACCGAGACGCGCGAGTACCCCCTGGCCGCTGGCGTCGAGCCCGGCCCCGACCTGCCGCCGCTGGACTCGCTGGCTCCGCCGGACATCGACCTGGACGGCCTCGGTGACCTGGAGGGCACCCTGCGCCTGCTGCGCGAGGCCGGGGTCATCCTCTAGGTCCATGCGCTCGCCCCTCTCCATCAGCTCCCGTGCCCGCCGCCTGGCGCTCACGGGGGCCGTCGTCTTCGCCGTCCTAACGGTGGCCTATACAGCCTCGGTGGACATCCGTGCCAGCCGGGGAGCGGCTATCACCGGTGATGAGCCCTTCTATCTGCTCACCACCCAATCGCTCCTGCAGGACGGTGACCTGGACCTGCGCAACCAGGAGGCGGAGCGCAGCTACGAGGCGTTCTTCGACCACCCTGTCGGTCTCTGGCGTCAGAGCGTCCCGTTGGCCGACGGCACCCTCCTGAGCCCCCACGACCCCGGCCTGTCCATCCTGCTGCTGCCCGGCTTCGCCCTGGCTGGCCTCGTGGGCGTTCAGGCCCAATCGCTGGTGCTGGCGGCGCTCATCTTCACCATGGCCTGGGCCCTGGCCGTGCGGCTGGGCGCCGGTATGTGGTGGAGCGCGGCGGCGGCCCTGGCCGTGGGCCTGAGCGCCAGCCCCTTCGTCTATGCCACCGAGGTCTATCCCGAGCTGCCCGCCGCCCTGGCGTTGCTGGGCGCGTTGCATCTGGGGATGGGTTCGCGGCCGGGACTTCTGCGTGCGCTGGGTGTGGCCGCCGTGCTCACGGCGCTCATGTGGCTGGGCATCAAGTACGCGCCACTGGCCGGGCTGACCGGTGCTTGGGCACTCTGGCGCGCCGGTGGGCAGGGGCGCGGGGCCCTGGCCGGGGCAGGGGCCCTGAGTGCGGGCGTGTATGGCTGGTGGCACCTGCACACCTTCGGCGCCCTAACCCCCTACAGCGTGGGCATCGTGTATGCGGGGCAGGACACCGCCAGCGTGCTGGGCCAACACCTGGCGTTCCTGGGCCGCGCCTACCGGCTAGTGGGCCTGCTGGCTGACGAGCGCTTCGGCCTGGCGCGCTGGTCGCCCGTGGTGCTGGTGGCCGTGGCGGGGCTGGGGATGCTGGCCCGCCGGGGCGGCGCTCCCCGGCTGCTGGCAGGGTTGGTGGGCGCGCAGGTGGCCATCGCCGTCTTCGTCGCCATCACCATGATGGGCTGGTGGTTCCCCGGGCGCACCCTCATGACCGTGGTGCCCCTCCTGGCCGTTCCCCTGGCGCTGGTGCTGACGCGCGGCGGACACGGGGTGCGCTGGGTCAGCGGTGTGCTCGCCGCCTATTCGTGTGCCGTCACCGCGGCGCTGGCGTGGGCCGGGCACGCGCGTGAGGTGGTCATCGCCGTGGATCCCTTCGCCCTCGGCTTCGCGCTCTTCCGGGCGCTGGCGTTCCTCTTCCCTGATTACCGGGCCTGGGGCTGGGAGACCGGACTGCTCACCCTCGCATGGGGATGCGCGCTCCTGGCCTCGCTGGCCTGGGGATGGCGGGTGGACAGGGCTCCGGAATAAACGGGAACGGCACGCTCGGATGAGCGGCCCGTTGGTTATCCGGCGAATGGTCGGGGTGCCGGGATTTGAACCCGGGACCTCTTCGTCCCGAACGAAGCGCGCTACCGGTCTGCGCTACACCCCGTCACACACAGCGACCCCGGGTGGGGTCGTCCAGTAATTGTAGCACAGGCGTGGCCCTGGCGGCCTAGGCGGCCAGGCGTCCGCCGTGGGCCTCCAGGTATTGAGCGGCCTCGCGTAGGTCCTTGGCCGACTCCACCGACTTCCAGAAGGCACTCGAGCGCACCCCAGCGATGCGCCCCTCCTGCGCCAGCTGGGGGAAGAGCGCTGTCTCGTGGTCGCCCTGGCGGGGGAAGCGCGCGAACAGCTCGCGGGAGAGGACGTATGCTCCCCCGTTGATCCAGTATGGCAGGGGAGGCTTTTCGGTGAACGCGCGCACCATGCCCGCCTTGTCAACGTCCACGATGCCGAAGGGGCTCACCATCTGCGTCAGCAGTAGCGTGGCCAGCGCGCCGGAACCCCGGTGCAGTGCGGTCATCTCAGCCAGCGGCTGTGCGGCCAGCACGTCCCCGTTGGTGCCGATGACCAGCTCGTCCGAGACCCTGGCCTGCTCGAAGCCGTTGCGGAACGCCCCGCCTCGTCCCAGGGGCTGGGCCTCGGCCACGCACTCCACCGTGAGCCCCTCCACCCGTGGCGTGGCGAAGTAGTCGGCCACCACCTGGTGTAGGTAGCCGGTGAGCAGGATGGCCCGCTCCACGCCGCTGGCCCGCAGCCAGCGCAGGTGGTGCTCAATGATGGGTGCGCCCGCCACGGCCACCATGGGCTTGGGGAGATTGTCCGTGAGCGGACGCAGCCGCTCGCCCTTGCCCCCTGCCAGCACCAAAGCGGTGCGGATGCCTGCGTCCTGCGTCATGGCGGCCAGTCTAGGGGGGCCGGAGCGGCGCCGTAAAGCTGCTGGGGTGTCCACTCAGCGTGCTATACTCCACTCACCCACTCCCTTGGGGTGGTGGAGCAACTGTACCGCCTCCTGCGGGTGCTGGGTGTGCAGCGTCGTCTGGTGGCCCAGTCCTTCGATTGGTACTCGGGCCCGCTCACCCGCGTGCTGCGCCGCCTGAAGCGCCATGGTGCGGCGGAGCAGCCCACCGCGACCTAGCGCGCCATGACCAACCCCGCATCCGCCGCACCTGAACCCCTGGTCTCGGTGGTGATCCCCACCTACAACGAGGCCGAGAACATCGCCATGCTGGCCCCGCGTGTGCTGGCTGCCCTGGGGGAGACGCACGCCGAGGTGCTGGTTGTGGACGACGCCTCGCCTGACGGCACCGCCGGCGTGGTGGAGGCGCTGGAGGCCGTCGACCCACGGGTGCGGCTGGTGCGGCGCGAGCTCAAGAGCGGACTGTCCGGCGCGGTCTTCGCGGGCGCGACCCAGGCGCGGGGGCGCTACGTCGCCGTTATGGACGCCGACCTCTCCCACGATCCGGAGGAGCTCCCCTCTATGCTGGCCTGCGCCCAGGAGGGGTTCGACGTGGTGGTGGGCTCGCGCTACGTGCCAGGCTCGGCGTTCCTGCACCAACCGCTGACCAGGCGCGTCATCAGCCGGGTGATGAACCAGGGCGCGCGCATGCTGCTGGGCCTGCGCACCCGAGACGTGCTCACCGGTTACGCGCTCTGCACCCGCGAGGCGCTGGCGGGGATGCCCACCCACCACTCGGCGGGCGGGTTCAAGTGGCTGGTGGAGCTGCTGGCCACCCGGCGCGGCCTGCGCGTGTGTGAATGGCCCATCGTCTTCCAAGAGCGCCAGGCGGGCCTGTCCAAGGCCACGGCACGTGAGGCACTCACCTTCACGCTTCTATGCCTGCGCCTCGTCCCCTGGCGTCTGCGCGCCCGGCGTGCCCGCTAACCACCCCAGCCCGGCGGGTGTAGCATGCCGACCATGCGCCGACTCACCACCCCCACCGCGCGGGGCCTTGCCAATCTGTACGTGGGCACCCTCGCATCCGGCGTGGGCTGGGCCATGGTGGTGCCCACCCTGGTATTAGTGTCCAAGGTGTATGAGGTTTCGGAGGGCACCGCAGCGCAGATCGTCACCGCCTATGCGCTGGGTAAGTTCCTGGGCATCCCTGGCGCCGGTCTCTTCATCGACCGCTTCGGCACCCGCAAGCTGCTGGTGGGTGGCCCCGCGCTGATGGCGCTGGGGGCGCTGGGCGCGGCGGCCACGCCATGGTTCGCCCCAGTGCTGGCGGCCATGCTGGTGGTGGGCGTGGGCGATTCGCTTTGGGCGCTGGGGCGTGAGGTGGCGGGGATAGACCTGGTGCAGCCCGGTCAGCGCGGTCGGGCCCTGGCTGCCTTCCACGGCACCCACTCCGGGGGCCTTGCGCTGGGCCCTCTGGCCGGTGGGCTGCTGGCGGACACCCTAGGGCTCCGCGCCGTGTTCATCGCTTTCGCCATCGTCACTGGCGCCGCCGTGGCGCTGGGCCTGGCGGCCCACGACGCGCGCGCCCACCACAGCGCGCCCGCCACGGACGCCCCCCCCGCCGCGCGTAGGGGGGACGGGCGCCTGGCCGCGCTTCGCGCCCTGTTCGCCCAGGTACCGCCGGGGCTGCGCCTCACCTACTGGATGCTGGTGTACGCCACCGTGGCCGGGTTCGTCTTCCGCATCACCCTCCAATCGGTGATGCCCCTGTACGCCGGGGCCACGCTGGACCTGACCGCGACGCAGGTGGGCGGCCTCTTTTCCATCTCCGGCGTGCTGGTCTTCGCCATGATCCTGCCCGCCGGGTTCGTGCTGGACAAGGCGGGCCGCAAGTGGGCCACCGTGCCCTCCACCCTGCTGCCCGGGCTGGCCTTCCTGCTGGTGCCCTTCACGGATACCTATGTGCAGCTGGCGGTGCTGGTGGGCTTCATGGGCATCGCCAACGGCCTCTCGCTGGGCTCGCTCGCCGCCTCCACCTACGACATCCTGCCCCAGGCGGTGCGTGGTCGCCTACAGGCGTTCCGGCGCACCACGGCAGAGGTGGGCGGCGTGGGCGCACCATTGCTGGGGGGAGTGCTCATCGATGCCTACGGGCCGGGGGTGCCCTTCCTGGTGTACGGGCCTTTCATCGCCCTGGGCGGGCTGCTGCTGTGGTTCCTGGCCAAGGAGACGCTGACCCGCACCTAGCGGGCGCGGCGCTTGATGCGTAGCGTGGCCCATAGCGTGGCCGGCACATCGCGCCAGGGACGCACCTTGGAACCGGCGGCGATGTGACGCCAGCGCACCGGCACCTCGGCCACCCGCAGCCCCGCGCGCCGAGCCTGGGTCAGCACCTCCAGGTCGAAAGCCCAGCCGTGCTCGTGCACGTTGGGGGCAAGCGTGCGCCAGGAGGGCGCCCGGAACGCCTTCGCCCCACACTGGGTGTCGGCGTAGGGCAGGCCCAGGAAGGTCCGCACCCACAGCCGGGAGAGCACGCTAACCGCGCGGCGCAGTGGCGGCTGCCCGCCGGCGCCGCCACCGCGGGCGAAACGGTTGGCGATGGCCACGTCGTGCGAATCCAGCGCCCGCACCAGCAGCGCCGCCTCCGGTGCCTCCACCATGTTGTCGGCGTCGGCGTAGAGCAGGCGTGCTGCGCGCGCCAGCGCCATGCCCTCCCAGATGGCTCCGCCTTTGCCCAGGGGCTGGGGGAACTCGACTGCGCGCACCTGGGGATGGGCCCTGGCCACCGCGTCCACCACCGCGCGGGTGTCGTCGGTGCAGCCGTTCAGCACCACTAGCACCTCGAACCCATCGCGGTAGAGGTGCGCGAAGTGGCTCGCGTACCCCTCCAGCGTGGGGCGGATGCGCGCTTCCTCGTTGTAGGCAGGCAGCACGATGCTCAGCCCAAGGTTGCGCTCCCCGTTCACGCTGGCGGTGGGGGTGCTCATGCCGTGCGCTCCAGCTTGGCGAAGGAGGCCAGGAGGCGCTTGATGCCTGAGGCGCCCTTGAAGGCGACGGTCACCTCGAAGTCGCCCCCCTTGGGGGTACAGCTCACCACGATGCCCTCGCCGAAGGAGGCGTGGCGCACCTTCTCGCCCGTGCCGAAGGGGCTCGGCCCATCCGAGGGTGCGCTGGCTGCCGTGGGGCGGCCGGTCACCCCGGTGACGCTCCGGCCCGCGGGCACGGGGGGCGGGGCGCTGGTGCCCAGGCGGCCCATGGGCTTGAGCAGGGTGGGGGGCACGTCACGCAGGAAGCGGGAAGGCACCGTGGCGCTGGTGTTCCCGGCCAGGCGGCGACGGAACGAGCGGAAGAGGTAGAGGCGCTCCTTAGCGCGGGTCATGCCCACGTAGGCGATGCGCCGCTCTTCTTCCAGCTGGTCGGGGTCGTCCAGCGAGCGCATGTGGGGCAGCACCCCCTCCTCCACGCCCGTCATGAACACCACCGGGTACTCCAGCCCCTTGATTTGGTGCAGCGTGATGAGCGTGAGGTACTGGGGTCCGTCGGCGTCCAGGTTGTCCTGCTCCTGCACCAGCGCCGTGTTCTCCAGGAACACGGGCAGCGTCTCGATGGCAGGGGCCCCGGCCTGGTCGGCCGCCACCCCACGCAGCTCGCGCAGGTTATCCAGGCGGTCCTCTGCGTCGGGCTCCTCGGAGTTGAGCAGCATGGCCCTATAGCCCGTGCGCTCCAGCACCTCGTCCACCAGCTCGGCCAGCTCAACCTGCCCCGCTGTCTCCTGCAGGCCGTTGAGCAGCCCCAGGAACTCCACCAGCCCCCTGCGCTGGCGCGCGTCGAAGGGGCTGTCTGCGGGCGGGGTGCCCGTCTCCTCATCGCCCGCCAGCAACTGGAGCGCCGCGTAGGCAGGGAGCGACTGGCGGTGGGCCCACGCCAGCAGGTCATCCACCGTACGCTTGCCGATGCCGCGCGTGGGGGTGTTGATCACCCGCACCAGCGAGGCCTCGTCGTACGGGTCCTGCACCAGCCGCAGGTAGGCCAGGGCGTCCTTCACCTCGCGCCGTTGGTAGAAGCGCACCCCGCCGATGAGCCGGTAGGGCACCCCGTGGCGCAGGCACGACTCCTCCAGCGCGCGGGACTGGGCGTTGACCCGGAACGTCACCACGCAGTCGGAAAGGCTGTATCCCTCCTCCTTGGTGAGGCGTTCCACCTCTTCCAGCACCGCCTGGGCTTCCTCCTCCTCCGTGTAGGCCTCGGCAACGGCGATGGGTTCGCCCCGCGCGTTCTCGGTGAACAGGTTTTGGTCCAGGCGCTTGCGGTTGGCCGCGATGACCCCGCGAGCCGCCTCCAGGATGTTGGCCGAGGAGCGGTAGTTCTGCCCCAGGTGGACGGTCTTCGCGTCCGGGTAGTCCTTCTGAAAGGAGAGGATGTTGCGGATGTCCGCGTTGCGCCATGAGTAGATTGATTGGTCCGGGTCGCCCACCACCGCCAGGTTGCGGTACTTGCCCGCCAGCTCGCGCGCCAGGTGGTACTGCACCACGTTGGTGTCCTGGAACTCGTCCACCATCAGGTGGATGAACCGCTCCTGGTAGCGCCGCAGCACCTCCGGCGCTTCCCGGAACAGCTCGGCCACCTTGGTGAGCAGGTCGTCGAAGTCCACCGCGTGGGAGCGCGCCAGCAGCCCCTGGTACTGCACGAACACTCGGCGCACCACCTCGTCGTAGTAGGCGTTGCTCCCGCCCAGGGCCTCCGGCCCCAGCAATTGGGACTTAGCCGCCGAGATGGCGTTGAGGATCTGCCGGTGCGGGTAGCGCTTGGGGTCAACCTCCGCCAGCTCCATGGCGCGCTTCACCAGTCCCTGCTGGTCATCGTCGTCCATGATGACGAAATCGCGCTGCAGGCCGATGTGCTCGCCGTCCGCCCGCAGTATGCGCACGCACAGCGAGTGGAATGTGCCCGCCGCGAGCGCGCCCGCGCGCGAGCCCAGGAGCCCCTCCAGGCGCGTGCGCATCTCCCGCGCCGCCCGGTTGGTGAACGTCACCGCGCCGATGCGCCCCGGCCCCACCCCCACCCGCTGCACCAGGTAGGCGATGCGGTGGGTGATGACCCGCGTCTTCCCCGAGCCGGGCCCGGCCACAATGAGCAGAGGGCCGTCCACGTGCAGGACGGCCTCGCGTTGTTGGGGGTTCAGGCCGTCCAGGAGTGGTTCGTGGGCTTGGGTCATACGCGCCGATTATACAGACGCACCCCCGGGCGCCTACCCGTTGCTGGCGTATGAGGCGCCTCCTAGCGGGACGACGCCGCGCCCCGGTCGAAGGGGATGAGGTCGATGACTCGCTGGGCCGCGGCGCCCATTGTCTCGGGCCCGGAGCCCTCCGGCACCGCGGCCAGCGCTTCGATGGCCTGATGGATGTGCTCGGTTTGCGACTCGCCCAGTTGGGCGGCCAGCGCCTGGCGGATTGGGCGCAGGTACACCCGCGCCTCCACCGCCTCCAGCACCACCTGGTTGCGGTCTGCCTTCTTGGCGTATGCGGCGGCCTCCACGGCCATGTGCTTTACCTGCCCAGCGAACCAGACCAGCACCGCCTGGCTCACTGTGTCCGCCTTGGCCCCGCTGGCCAGGAACGCCTCCACGGCGGCCAACGCCGGGTTGCGGCGCTCGTCCCACTTGCCTATAAGCCGGATGTGCGCCAGCCAGGGCGCGGCGGCTGTGGGCTCGCGCGCGTCGAGCCCCGTCATCACCCCGTCGTAGCAGGCGTGCAGGAAGCTCTTGAGGACCACCTGGCGCTGGCGCCTGAGCGCCTGGAAGTCGCCATCGCGGCACGCCTGCGCCGCCGCGGCGAATGCCTCCTCCAGCGCATCGTCCGCCGCCGGGCTCACCGGTGCGACGTGGGGCTGGAGCAGGGCCCGGTAGGCATCACGCGATGCCTCCACGTGGTGGACGGCCTGCTCGGGAGTGAGGGCGTCGAAGCCCTTCCACACGGGCACCAGCTCGTTGGACACGGCCTCGAATGCCGCTGATAGGTTCTGTGGGGTCGTTGTCATCACGCTTCTCCGTTCGGGGAATTGCGGCGGCTACCCGGCGACGTAGTCCCCGTGCGTGCCGCCGTGCTTGGCCAGTAGGCGCAGGCCGTCCACGCGCATGGCGCGGTCAACGGCCTTGCACATGTCGTACACCGTCAGTGCCGCGACGCTCGCCGCCGTTAGCGCCTCCATCTCCACGCCCGTCTGGGCGCTGGTACGGGCCGAGGCCTCGATGCGCACCGTCCCCGCAGCAGCGTCCGGCGTGAAGTCCAAGGCCACCTGCGCCAGGGGCAGCTGGTGGGCCAGGGGGATGAGCTCCCAGGTGTGCTTGGCCGCATTGATGCCAGCCAGGCGCGCCACGGTGAACACATCGCCCTTGGGCATCGCGCCATCCAGGATGCGCACCAGTGTGTCCGGGCGCATGGAGATGGTGGCCTCGGCAGTGGCGGTGCGCGTCGAGACAGGTTTGTCGCCTACGTCCACCATGTGCGCGCGTCCCTGGGCGTCCAGGTGCGTCAGCGAATCGCGCTCCTCAGGCACGGGCCCCCTCCATCCTCTCGGTCTGCTCGTACACGCTGTCGGCGGGCAGGCCCGGCGCGGCTGCGGCGGCCACCGCCAGGCGGTCAGCGCGCTCGTTCAGCGGGTCACCGTTGTGCCCACGCACCCACACCCAACTGACCCTGTGGCGCTTGGCCGCCGTGAGCAATCGCTCCCACAGGTCGGGGTTCACGGCGCGCTCCTTCTTGTTGCGCCGCCAGCCGTTGGCGCGCCAGTGCTCCGCCCACCCCTGGGCCATGGCGTTGACTACGTACTGGGAGTCCGAGTGCAGGTGCACCGCGCACGGCTCCTTCAGCGCCTCCAGCCCGGCGATAGCCGCCAGTAGCTCCATGCGGTTGTTGGTGGTGCGCCGGAACCCGCCGGAGAGCTCCTTCTGGGTGCCGTTGTAGCGCAGCACCGTGCCGTAGCCGCCGGGGCCGGGGTTGCCGGAGCAGGCGCCGTCGGTGTAGAGCAACACCTCTTTGAGCGATTCAGGCATGGTGCTCCTACCCGCCGATCCGGTACATCTCGACGCGTCGCTCCCGCCCCGCGCCCGCCAGGTCCGCGCGCAACTCCGAGTAGCGGTCGGCGCGCGCGCGCCAGAGGCCCGCGATGCGCGCGGCCAGCGCTGAATCGTCTTCGCCCGCCCGCAGCGGGGCGCGCAGGTCCGTCCCGTCCGTGGCAAACAGGCAGGTGAACACCTTCCCGTCGGGGGAGAGGCGCACGCGGGTGCAGTCGGCACAGAAGGGCTGCGTGACTGAGGAGATGAACCCCACCTCGCCGGCCCCGTCGGTGAACCGGTAGCGCTCGGCCACCTCGCCCCGGTAGGCCGGTTCCACCGCTTCCACCGGCCAGCGCGCGTCGATGGCGGTCAGCAGTTCGGCGGAGGGGACGACACGCGAGCGGTCCCATGCGTTCAGCGTGCCCACGTCCATGTACTCGATGAACCGCACGCTCACGCCCGTGCCCCGGAAGTGCTCCACCATGTCCACGGCGGTGTGCTCGTTCACCCCGCGCTCCACCACGGCGTTCACCTTCACCGGGCCCAGCCCGGCGGCCTGCGCGGCTCTGATGCCGTCCAGAACCTGCTGGGGCGATGCGCCACGCCCGTTCATACGGCCGAACACCGCAGGGTCCAGGCTGTCCAGGCTCACCGTGAGCCTGCGCAGCCCCGCCGCCGCCAGGCGCTCGGCGCGCTGGGCCAGCAGCAGGCCGTTGGTGGTGAGCGTCAGGTCCTCCACGCCCGGTATTGCCGCCAGCATGGCGACCAGCCGGTCCACGTCCGCCCGCACTAGGGGCTCACCGCCCGTGATGCGCAGCTTCACCGCGCCCGCCTCTACGAACAGGCGCGCCAGGCGCGCCGTCTCCTTGAAGGAGAGCACCTCGGCTCGCGGCAGGAAATGGAAGCGCTCCCCGTACACCTCGGCGGGCATGCAGTAGGTGCAGCGCAGGTTGCATCGGTCGGTCACGCTGATGCGCAGGTCACGCACTGGCCGACCCAGGGTGTCCACCAGGCCCCCGCTCACGCTGTCGCCCCGTGCGCGGCCAGCTCGCGCAGCAAGAAGGCCATGGCGCGCGCGGCCTGGCCACGGTGGGAGATTGCGTCCTTCTGCGCGGGCGAGAGGTCACCCACGGTGCAGCCATGCTGGGCGATGAAAAAGACGGGGTCGTAGCCGAAGCCTCCGGTGCCCTGCGGGCGGTGCGCGATGCGCCCCTCGCATGCCCCCTCGGCGGTGCGCAGCGCCCCATCGGGCAGCGCCAGGGCCAGCACCACCAGGTAGCGCGCCGTGCGCCGCGTGTCGGGCACGCCAGCCAGCTCCTGGAGCAGCAGCCCCACGCGACCCGCGTCGATCAGGCTCGGCCCGCCGTAGCGCGCCGAGTAGACGCCGGGGCGCCCGCCCAGCGCGTCCACCTCGATGCCGGAATCGTCCGCCAGGGCGGGCAGGCCGCTGGCCTTGGCGAAGGCGTGCGCCTTGAGGGCGGCGTTCTGGGCGAAGGTCGTTCCGTCCTCCGCCACGTCCAGCGCCAGGCCCACCTCGCGCGGCGTCACCAGCGCCCAGCCGCACGCGCCCAGTAGGCGCCGGAACTCGGTCACCTTGTGGGCGTTGTTGGTGGCGATGAGCAGACGGCCCATGGGAGTATCCTAGCACGAGCAACTTGCGCCGTATCGACTAAGATCTATTTACATGAACAACGATATTTGATACAAACTAACTCAACTTACCGGCATCGCTCTAACCCAGGACTGCCGGTAGCACCAACAGAGAGAGACAGAGGAGGCAGACATGGCACTGGTGCGCTTGGACCCCTTCCGTGACGTGCGGCACTTGGAGCGGCTGATGGACCGGCTCTGGAGCGGTGCGGGCCCCGGGGCCGCCGAGCCGGAGTCGTGGCCCATCCCCGTCGACGTGGTGCGCTCGGGTGACGACATCGTCGTCCACGCGGCCATCCCCGGTGTGAAGCCCGCGGACATCGCCGTTAGCATCGAAGACGGCACCCTCGCCATCCGCGCCGAGGCGGCGTCGGAGACCGAGCGCGCCGAGGGCGACTACCTGCTCCGTGAGCGGCGAACCGGCACCTTCTACCGGGCGCTGCGCCTGCCCAACTCGGTAGACGCGGCCAAGACCGCCTCGTCCTACGCCAACGGCGTCCTCACCATCACCCTGCCCAAGGCGGAGGAGAAGAAGGCCCGGCGCATCAGTGTCGAGGTCAAGGCGGCCGCAGCCTAAGAAGTTGGGTTCGATGGCTAGCAGGGCGGCTCCCCCCGACTGGGGGGAGCCGTTGGTTCTTGTTACAGGCTGGCGTTACGCTTGCTGCCATGAGCGCCCGCCGAGGGCGCGGAGACGGGGGTAGGCCCTTCAGGGCCGAAGGGGGAGCCCCCCCTTCCGTAGAGCGAGCAGAGCGAGCGGGGAAGGCGCTGTTATACTCCCCAAACTCTTCCCGCGAGGCCCTGACCATGCCCGACGCTCCCTCCCTCGACACCCTCAAGGCGCTCCAGGCTGAGGCGCTGGCAGCCCTGGCCGCCGCTGCGGACGATGCGGCGCTGGAGGCGTGGCGCGTGGGCTGGCTGGGCCGCTCTGGCCGCCTGACCGGCGTGCTGCGTGGGCTGGGGGTCCTCCCCCCGGAGGAGCGCCGGGCCATGGGCGCCGCCGCCAACGAGGCCAAGGGTGCGCTGGAGGCGGCGCTGGCCGAGCGCGAGCGCGCGCTGACCGAGGCGCGCTTCGCGGGCCTCGCCACCGACACGCTGGACGTCACGCTGCCGGGGCGGCGCGCAGCGCTGGGACGCTACCACCCCTCCACGCGCATCCTGCGGGAGATAACGGGCATCTTCCGTGACATGGGCTTCCAGACCGTGGAGGGCCCCGAGGTGGAGTGGGACCGGTACAACTTCGAGTTGCTGAACATCCCGCCCGACCACCCGGCGCGCGACATGTTCGACACCTTCTGGCTGGACACCCCACCTGGCCCGCAGCCGGGCCAGTCGCTGTTGCTGCGCACCCACACCTCGCCCATGCAGGCGCGCATCATGGAGGCGCACCAGCCGCCCATACGCGTGGTAGTGCCGGGCAAGTGCTACCGGTACGAGGCCACCGACGCGACCCACGAGTCGCAGTTCCACCAGGTGGAGGGGCTGGTGGTGGATCGGGGCATCACCTTCGCCAACCTCAAGCACACCCTCTATGAGTTCGCCCGCCGCATGTTCGGTCCCGGCACCCGCGTGCGCTTCCGGTGCGACTACTTCCCGTTTGTTGAACCCGGCGTTGACATGTCCATCGAGTGGCGCGGGCGCTGGCTGGAGATACTGGGCGCGGGCATGGTGCACCCCAACGTGCTGCGGGGGGTGGGCTACGACCCGGACGAGGTCACCGGCTTCGCCTTCGGCATGGGGCCGGAGCGCATCGCCATGCTGCGCTACGGCATCAACGACATCCGCCACTTCCTGGCCTCGGATCCCCGCTTCCTGCGCCAGTTTTAGGAGCCTTGCCGTGGCCGCCATGGTGCCCGAGTCCGAGCGCGAGCGGAGCTACATGATCTGGTACGACCTCTCGCTGCTTGAGGACCAGGCGCGCCTGCGCTGCGTGCCCGCGTCTGAATTGGCAGCCACCCACGCGCTTGTGGTGGAGGCGTGGGATCGCTACCTCCAGACCATCCAGGACTGGCCGGTGCGCACCCCCCGTACCTAGCCCTGCTGTTCGCTCCGGCCGCGCCGGGGTAGACTCGCTGCGCCTGCCATCGCGGGCGGGAGGTGGTGATGGCTGAGCCCGGCATCGAGCGCGACGTGGTGGTGGGGCAGGCCCCCGGTCTAACGCTGCACGCGGACGTGCACTTGCCCGCGAAGGGCACGGGGAACGGGGGGGCGGTGGTCTTCTTCCACGGCGGCGGCTTCCGCGCCGGGACCTACTCGGCCATCGCCGCGCGCATCAGCCCCTTCGTGCGCCTGGGCTACGTGGCCGTGGCCGCCCAGTATCGCCTCGCCCACCAGGGCACCTGGCCAGCGCAGTTGGAGGACGCGCAGGCAGCGATGCGCTTCGCCCGCACCAACGCTGGGCGCTGGGGCGTTGACCCGGCGAAGGTAGCCGTGGGTGGCTTCTCCGCCGGTGGGCTGCTGGCGCTGCTCACGGCGGGCCAGCCGGGGGAGGGCGGCGCTCCAGCCGCGTGCCTCGCCTACTACCCGCCCTCCAAGGCCAACGCGGACGCGGGCGGCATAGTGCCCCAGAGCGCAGGCCGGGAGGCAGTGCTCACGGCGACGGACGCTCTCTACCACGTGCGCGCGGGCTACCCTCCCACGGTGCTCATCCACGGCAACCGCGACGTGACGGTGGCGCCGGAGGCCAGCGTGCGCGTGTACGAGGCACTGCGCGCCGCGGACGTGCCGGCCGAGTTGCACCTGCTGGACGGGGTCCCCCACGCCTTCGACCGCCACCCGGAGCTGGCCGAGGGGTGCGCCGGGCAGGCCCACCTGTTCCTGGACCGGCACGTGCTGAACCCGCGCACCTATCCGCCATTTGAGCCCACCCCCGGTGCCTGAGGCGCCGCAGGACGGAGAGCAGGCGCCACAGGCGCGCGGGCTGGCGGGGGCGCGCTGGTACCCCATTGCCGTCATCGGACTCGCCGTCCTGAGTCACGGCGGCTTCTCCCTCTCCGGCCAGGGCTTCACCCCCTTCTACCCCTTCATCCAGGACGACCTGGGCCTTACCCGCACACAGGTGGGGCTCATCACCGGAACCATCTTCGGCGCGGCCACCGTCACCTCGGCGGGGTTCGGCTGGGCCATCGATCGCTTCGGCGTGCGCTTCGTCTCAGGTGGGTTCATGGTGCTCTCCGGGGCCTTCGTCTCCCTGCTGGCGCTCACCTCCAGCTTCCTCACCGTGCTGTTGGTCGCCGCGCTCATGGGCTCCCTGCGCCCCGTGGGGCACCCGGCGGGGACGCGCGCCATCATGGACTGGGTGGGCGCCAAGCGCCGGGGCACGGCCATGTCAATCAAGCAGGCGGGCAACCCCATCCTGGCGGCCACCGCCGCCGCAGTGGTCCCGCCCCTGGCCGTGGCGTTCGGCTGGCGCACCGCCGCCGTGGCGCTGGGCTGCTTCATTGCGGTGGGCGGGTGCCTCATCGTGGTGCTCTACCGTGATAGGCCGGGAGCGGCCGCCGCGCGCAAGGGGGGGAGCCTCTCCTTCAAGGAGGGGATGCGCCGCGTGATGGGCAATCGTGACATCGCCCTGGTGGTGGGCTTCGGCTTCCCCCTGGTGGGCGCGCAGGTGGCCACCCTCACCTATTTCCTGCTCTACCTGCGCGACTCGCTGGGCGTGGCGGTGGTGGTGGGCGGTGGCCTGCTGGCGGGGCTGCAGGCCTCCTCCTTCGTGATGCGCATCGCCTGGGGGGTGCTGTCCGACACCGTGGGAGGTGGGCGGCGCAAGCCCGTGCTGTTCGTCGCCGCCACCGGCGCCGTGGCGGTGCTGGTGCTGGTGGCGATGCTGCCCGCGGGCACGCCCGTGTGGGCGCTGGGGCTCGTGGCCGTGGCTCTGGGTGCCACCGCCACCTCCTGGGTCAGCGTGCAGAACGTGCTGCTGGCCGAGCTGTGCGAGCCGGGGCAGGTAGGCACCACCATTGGCTATGCGTCCATGGTGGGCCGCTCGGCCATCGTCATCGCCCCGCCCCTCTTCGGCCTCATCGCCGACGGTGTCGGCTACAAGGCCGCCTGGCTCGCCCTGGCGGGTGCCATCGCCCTGGGCATGGGCTCACTGGTTCCGGTGCGTGAGCGCGGGCGCGGGCCGGTCTAGTCGTCGGGTTCCGGCTCGCGCAGGAGGCGCGTGAGCACCAACATGGGCGCCAGCACCCCCGCGAAGGCCAGCACCCCGGCGGTGAGGCTTCCGGTGGCATCACGCACCGCACCCAGAAAGAAGGGGCCGGAGAAGCCGCCCACCTCGGCGGCGGCGAAGAATAAACCCGCCGCCGTTCCCATGCGCCGTGCGCCCACCCCCGGAGTCTCCATGAGCACCAGCGTCAGCACCGGCATCAGTGGGGCGCGCAGGGCCCCGGAGGCGAAGAGCACCGCCAGCAGTCCCGGCCCGGCCAGCAGGGCCAGCCCCGCCGTGGCGGCAATGGTGCCCGTGAGCATCAGCGTCAGCACCAGCACCCGGCGCCCGCGTTTGGCCAGGGAGGGCATGAGGAACATGCCCACGCCGGAGAAGAGCGTGGCGAAGGCCATCCACGTCCCCGCCGCCCCGGCGCTGAAACTGCGCTCGCGCAGCAGCGTGGGCAGCCAGTTGTTCAGGCCGTGGTTCAGCAGGAACGCGCCAAAGGCCAGCAGCAGGATGATCTGCACGTTGCGGATGCGCAGCAGCGTGCGCGCCGCACCGGGCTCACCGGGCTTGCGTGCCGGCGCGCCGGCACCGGCGGGGGCCTCCAGCGCCAGAGCCCACCAGGCCACCAGGATTACGGCCATCAGCCCGCCGTAGAAGACGCTGATGCCGCGCCAGCTCCCGAACAGTGGCTCCACCACGTTGGCCGCCGTGAAGAAGGCGAAGGCGTTGCCCACTACCGGAGCCGTGGCGTACAGCCCGGCGGCCACCCCACGCCGGGGACCGCTGAGCCAGATGCTCACCACCTTGGGCGCGCCGATGGAGATGACCGGACCGCCAACGCCGAACAGCGCCACCGTGGCGAACAGCACGGCGGAGTTGGGGGAGAGGCCACGAGTGAGCATGCTCACCAGACCGATGCTCATGCCGATGAGGATGGCCCGCTTGGGGCCGAGCCGGTCTACCAGGGCTCCCAGCGGGCCGGAGGAGGCGATGTACACCAACTGCCAGGCGCCCAGCACCAGCCCCATCTGGGCGTTGGTCATCCCCAGGTCCGCGATGACCACCCCCACCAGGGGGGCCAGGGAGCCGGTGGCGAAACCGAAGCTCACGTACACCGTCCACACCAGCGCCAGCATCCGCCAGCGTCCGGGGACGGGCGCTGGAATCACGGGCGCGGGAGCGGTGACGGGAGGCACCGAGAGAGCCTAGAGCAGCGGGGGGCGGTACGCCAGGGGCGGGAGGGCTATCATGCGGGCCAGACGCAGACGGCAACTCACGGCGAACAAGGAGGCTGAGCATGGCGAGGGAACTGGACGAGGTGAAGGAGCACGTTGCGCTGGCCAACCGCGTGTTGGCGGAGTCGGGGCTGGCGTCGGGGGTGCTGGCGAGCCTGGGGCACGCCTCGATGCGCCTCCCGTCGGACCCGGGGAAGTTCGTGGTGAAGGGGCGCGGTTACCGGCTGGACGCCCTCTCCGCCATGCGCGGGCAGGACATGGTGGTGTGCGACTTGGACGGCTACAAGGTTGACGGGCCCATCGGCTCCGGCCAGTGTTACGAGGTGAAGATGCACTCGTGCATCTACAAGACGCACCCTGAGGTGCAGTCCGTGGTGCATGTGCACCCGCGCTTCGCCATCGTCATGGGGCTGCTCCAGGGCGACATCCACCCCATGTGCAACGAGGGCAACGGGCTGGTCAAGGACAAGATCCCCATGTTCCCCCACCAGCGGCTGATCCTCTCGGAGGATGACGGCATCGAGGTGGCTAATACCCTGGGCAAGTCCAAGGCGGTGCTGCTGCGTGGCCACGGTGCGGCCACCGTGGGGAACAGCGTGGAGGACTCGGTCATCACCATGCTCTACCTGGAGGAGCAGGCCCGCATGAACTGGTACGCGCGCGTGGCGGGCGGGCCTGATTACGCCCACGTGCCCTACGAGGATGTGGAGGAGTTCCTGGCAGCCTCGGCCAAGATGGGCCAGCTGGACCACCTCAAGGGCCCTCTGCAGCAGAACCCCAACCACCGCTCGCAGCAGGAGTCCATCTTCAACACCTTCGTCCACGCCATGGAGCAGCGCACCAGCCGCTAGCGCTCCTTGGAAACCCCGCCGGGGGCCCTGGGTGATTGACTCACCGACCCGGCGGGCGGACACTCGCTCCATCTGGCTGGATGGGCATCACCGAGGGAGAGATGCGTCATGCTGAGCGCCGCTGACAACGAATTGCTGTGCCGGGTCGGCCCCGGCACCCCCATGGGCGGATACCTGCGCCGCTTCTGGACCCCGTTCTTGGAATCGTGGCGGCTGGAGGCGGGCGGCTCCCCCGAGGACGTGCGCCTCTTGGGTGAGGATCTGGTCGCCTGGCGCGACCCCTCCGGAAAGGTGGGGCTGATGGAGGCGCGCTGCCCCCACCGGCGCGCTCCCATGTTCTACGGGCGCAACGAGGAGAACGGCCTGCGGTGCGTCTACCACGGCTGGCAGTTCGACCACCTGGGCAACTGCCTGGAGATGCCCGCCGAGCCCGCGGGCTCCACCTTCAAGGACAAGCTCAAGGCCGTCGCGTACCCCGTGGAGGAGCGCGGCGGCGTCCTGTGGGCCTACATGGGCCCGCGCCATCTGCAGCCGTCCTTCCCGGAGTTCGAGTGGACGCGTGTGCGCGAGGACCAGCGCATCACCTCCCGGTACCGGCACGAGTGCTCCTGGTTCCAGTCGCTGGAGGGCGACGTCGACTCCTCGCATATCTCCTACCTGCACTGGGACGCGCGCTACCAGAAGGCCAACAAGGACGTGGACCTGTGGGTCTTCGACCGTGCCCCCCGCTGGACGCTCCAGCCCACGGACTACGGCATGATGCTCGCGGCGCGCCGGAACACCCCGGAGGAGGGGCGCTACTACTGGCGCATCAACCACTTCCTTCAGCCCTTTTACACCATGGTGGCCACCTCGCTGGACCTCAAGCGCCTGCTGGTGCACATCTGGGTGCCCATCGATGATGAGACCTCTGAGGTGTGGGACATCCTCTACGCCACCGACGAGGCCATCGAGCAGCCGGAGCGCGACCGCTGGCTGGGCGGGGACACCCCCCATATCGCCAGCCTCGATAGGGCGACCGCCCGCATCACGGCGGACCGCTCGAAGCGCTACGGCATCGACCGCGAGGCCCAACGCACCTGGTCGTACACGGGCATCGCTGGCATCCGCAACCAGGACCTGGTCATGGTGGAGGGCATGGGCGCCATCGTGGACCGCACCACAGAGCACCTGGGAACCTCCGATGCGGCGGTCATTGCCCTGCGCCGCCTCTTCCAGGGTTACGTGCGGGATTTCCAGGAGGGCATCGAGCCCCCGGCAGCCTCCGAGCCGGAGCTGTTCAACATCCGTTCCTGGTCGGCGCTGCTCCCCACTGAGGAGCACATCGACCGGGACCCGGAGGCCCAGCGCCTCCAGGGTCCCCGCGTCAAGTAACCGGCTCCCCGCTCATGCAAAGCAGAGGGCCCCGGCAACCGCCGGGGCCCTCTGCTTTCGCTCAGCCTCACCCGAATCAGCCGCCGTGCCCGCGCCGCTCCCCCAGCTCCAACTCCCACTGGAGATAGCGCATCATGTCGGCGCCGGAGCGCTCCGTCCCCGTCAGCACCATGTCCTGGGGCGGTGTCAGCACGCCGGTGAGCCCATGTTCCTCCGGCAGCTGGGCCGCCCGCCACGCTCGCATGCCGCCCTCCAGGGCGCTGACGCTCACGTGGCCCCGCCGCTGGAGCGTGCGCGCGGCCAGCAGTGACTGGGCGCCGTCCGCGCACACTGTCACCACCGCCACACCCGCATCCTCCAGCAGCGCTGGTGCCTGCTCCTCCAGCCAGCCGCGGGGAACCCAGCGCGCGCCCGGCACGTGGCCGGCGCTGAACTCGCGGCTGGTGCCGACGTACAGCACCACCGGGGCGTCGGGGATGTCCGCGCCGTGGGTGGCTATGGCGCCCAGCGATCCGGCATCCAGCGTGGGCACGCTGGCGCGGGCCTCAGCGAGGCCGAAGGGCTCGGCCAGCCCGTCGCCGCTCTCCAGCGCGCCACCTGCGCTCGTCCACGCAACGGTGCCGCCGTCCAGCACCCGCACGTCCGCGTGGCCCATCTGGCGCAGCCAGGAGGCCGCTAAGCCCGCGCGCGCCCACCCATCGCACGCCAGCACCAGCGTTGCGTCCTGCACCGCCACCACCTCGTCGGTTGCCTGCACCAGCTGGCCGCCGGGGAACCAGACGAAGCCGGGGATGTGCCCGGCCTGGTACTCCTCGCGGGTGCGCACGTCCACGCAGTAGACCGTGCGATCCGACGCCTCCGCCAGGAGTGCCCGCACCCCTGCCGCGTCCACGGGGCGCACTCCATCGGCCTCGGCCAGCGCGCGCACCCGCGTGTCGGCCTCCATGCGCTGCGCCGTGTCCACCTCGGGGGGCTGCGTGCGCGTGCTCCCGTGCTCCAGCGCGCTGCCTGCCATCGCCCAGCCCATGGTGCCGTTGCGCAACGCCAGCACGTTCTCCACGCCCAGGCGGGCCAGGGTGCGCGCGCCCATGATGGAGCGGGTGCGGCCCGCGCAGTGCACCACCACCGGCACGCCGGGAGGCGGGTTCAGCGCCGCGAACCGCAGTGCCAGCTCTCCGCCCGGCAGTGAGCGCGAGCCGGGTAGGGTGGCCGAGGCGTGCTCCTCCGGCGTGCGCGAGTCCAGCAGCAGGACCTCGCGGCCCCCGTCCATCCACGCGCGTAGCTCGTCGGGCCCTATCTCCGTCACTGCCTGCTCGGTGAGCACCCGCTCGCCGAAGACCTTCGAGGGCACGTTCACGCCCCACTCGGTGGGCAGCCCGTCGGTCACCCACCGGAACAGGCCCCCCTGCAGCACGCAGACGTCCGTGTAGCCCATCGCCTCCAGCGTGGCCGAGGCCAGCGCGGCGCGCCGCCCATCGTCATCCACCACCGCCACCGTGATGCCGGTGTGGGGCATCAGGCGGCCCGCGCGCCACTCCAGCCAGCGCCTGGGCAGGGAGGTGGAGCGGGGGATGTGGGCGGTGTTGTACTCACCGCCCTCCCGCACGTCCAGCACCGCGTGGGGCGTTCCGGAGCCCATCAACTCGCGCAGCTGAGCGGGGGAGAGGTGTCGCATGGGGAGATTGTAATTGTAATGGCTAGCCAGTGCGCATGCGCCGAATGGTGAAGGGCCCAGGTGCTGGCCACGGGCCTGCTGCCATGAGCACCCGCCGAAGGTGCGGAGACGTGAGTAGGCCCTCTAGGGTCGAAGAGAGAGTTCCCCTTCCATCAAGCGAACGCAGCGATCGGGGACTAGAATGCCCGCAGCCCAATGCCGGAGCCCGCCATGCACCCCATCGCCTTCGACCCCACCCTGCGCGGCCCCCTGGCCGGGCTGCGGGTGCTGGACATGACGCGGCTCATCGCCGGGAACATGCTCTCCCTCCAGCTGGCCGACTTCGGCGCGGAGGTGGTGAAGGTAGAGGCGCTCCCCCACGGCGACCCGCTGCGGGCCTGGGGCTCCCGGGGCGTCCCCACCTACTGGAAGACGTACTGCCGCAACAAGAAGTCGCTCTCTGTGAACCTGCGCGAGCAGGACGGCGTTGATCTGCTGCGCCGCCTGTGCGCCGGGGCCGACGTGCTCATCGAGAACATGATCCCCGGTCGCCTGGAGCAGATGGGGCTCAATCCCGAAGCCCTGATGGCCGAGAACCCACGCCTGGTCATCGTGCGCATCTCCGGCTTCGGGCAGACGGGGCCGTACCGGGAGAAGCCCGGCTTCGGCACGCTCATCGAGGCCATGAGCGGGTTCGCCGCACGCAACGGGTTCCCGGACCGTGAGCCTCTGGTGCCGCCCATGGCCCTGGCCGACATGATGGCCGGGCTGTCCGGAGCCTTCGCCACCCTGGCGGCGCTGCGGGAGCGCGATGCGTCAGGGCGCGGGCAGGTGCTGGACCTCTCTCTTCTGGAGCCGCTGGTGACGGCGCTGGGGGCCGAGTCCGCCGACTACGCGGTGAGCAAGCAGGTCAAGCCCCGCGTGGGCAACGGATCCAATACCTCGGCCCCGCGCAACGTCTACCCCACCGCCGATGGCAATTGGGTGGCTCTCTCGGCGTCGATCCAGTCCATGGCGGAGCGGGTGTTCGCCGTGGTTGGCTGTCCGGAGCTGGTGGCCGACCCGCGCTTCGCCACCAATGCCGACCGCGTCGCCCACCGCGAGGAGGTGGATTCCATCGTGGGTGGGTGGGTGGCCCAGCGCACGCTGGACGAGGCGTTGCGCTTATTTGGAGAAGCGGGCGTGACGGCGGGTCCCGTTTACGACATCGCCCAGTTTCTGCAGGATGAGCACGTCATCGAGCGAGAGGTGGTGGTGGAGGTGCCCGACGCCGATGTGGGCGGGCTGCCCATGCAGAATGTGAACCCGCGCCTCTCCCGCACGCCAGGTGGCTTCCGCTATCCTGCCCCCGCCCTCGGCCAGCACAACGATGAGCTGTTGGGTGGGTTGGGCATCAACGCTGATGGGCTCGCCGCGCTGCGGGCCAGGGGAGTGATCGGATGAGCCAGCTATCCCCCCGCGCGCTTCCGGTGTGGCGCTCGCTGCTGTATGTCCCGGCTAACGTGGAGCGCTACGTCGCCAAGGCCCACCAGCGTGGCGCCGACGGCATCATCCTGGACCTGGAGGACTCTGTCCCCCCGGCTGAGAAGGCCAACGCCCGCCAGGGCCTGCAGGAGACGGCGGCACGGGTGGGCCAGGCCGGGGCCGACGTGCTCGTGCGCATCAACCGCCCGCTGCGTCTGGCTATCCCTGACCTGGAGGCCGCCGTGGGTCCGGCGGTGCGCGGCATCTTCGTCACCAAGGTGGAGGGGCCGGGCCATTTGCGCCTGCTGGACGAGGTGGTGAGCGAGCTGGAGGCCCAGCGGGGCATGCCCATCGGCTCGACGGGATTCGTGGCGATGATCGAGACGGCCCACGCCTTTTTCCAGATCCACGAGGTCGCCACGGCCACAGGGAGGCTGGACGCTCTCACCATCGGTGCGGAGGACCTGTCCACCGACGTGGGCGCGCACCCCGACGCCGACACCCTACTCTACCCCAAGCAGCAGTCCATTTACGCCGCACGCGCGGCGGGCATCGCGCCCCTGGGCATCATCGGCACCGTGGCCGACTACACGGACCTCCCCGCGGTGCGGGAGACGGCATTCCGGTCGCGCAAGTTCGGCTTCGAGGGCGCCTCGTGCATCCACCCCGCTGTGGTGTCGGTGCTTAACGAGGCCTTCGGGGTTAGCGATGAGGCCGCTGCGCAGGCGCGGCGCATCATCGAGGCGGACAAGGCCGCCGCCGCCGAAGGACGCGCGTCCTTCGCCCTGGACGGGAAGATGGTGGACATACCCGTGGTGGAGCGGGCGCGCCGGCTGCTCGCCCGGCACGAGGCCATCACCGCCCGGGCGAGCAGGGCATCGTTATGACCGAGGTGCGTACCGGCGGGCGTCTGGACGTCGACGCCTGCGGGATGGGGCTGGGCGACCTGCCGCTGATGCTGCTGGACGGGGCCGACCTGCCCGCCGATCTGCGTGGCTTCGAGACGCTGGCCGACCGGGACCTGGACAACGAGGCAATGGCCTCCACGGGCCTGAGCGGGCGCAACGCATCAGGGCTGGCCGACCTGGGCCGCCTGGGTGGCGTTGCCCGCGAGTTCGCCGCACCGCGCGGAGCCGCGACGCTGGCCGAGGAGCCTGCTGAGATACTCCAGGCCGCCACGGTGGTGCACCTGTTTAGAGGCCCCCTGGACGTGGAGCACTGGATAGACCAGGTGTTCATCAAGGAAATGCGCGAGCGCGTCGGCCAGGATGAGCCGGAGGGCGGGCGCCTGACCGGGGCGGAGCTGGTGGAGGCGCGCGGATTCCATGAGCACGCCGCGGGGCTGATGCTGTTGCACCAGATGCAGGGCGTGGATATCGCCTCCACCATCATCGACTTCCAGCTGGGTTGCCTGCTGGGCGTGGCATACGTGGTTGCCAAGCGCGATGTGGTGCTGCGCGAGCTGGCGACGGACCTGGCCCAGCGGCTCGAGCGGCGCATGGTCAGCGTGGTGCTGGGCTAGCGCATGGCAGGCGCACCGGCCTCCGACCCGCTGCTGGCCCACCTGGCGGGCTACGCTGCCGGTCTGCGCTGGGAGCATCTCACCCCCGACGCGTTGGACGGCCTCAAAACCCGCCTGGTGGACACTCTGGGGTGCGCTGCAGGGGGGCTGGCGGGTGAGCCTGCGGCCATCGCCCGTTCCCTGGCGCCCCTGCCAAGCGGCGGCCCCACGGCCACCGTGTGGGGCACCGGCGCACCTTCCACCTCTGAGTGGGCGGCCTTCGCCAACACCCTGGCGGTGCGCTACCTGGACTTCAACGACACCTACTTCGCCCGCGAGGGCGGCCACCCTTCCGACGCGCTGGCGGGGGTGCTCGCCGCCGCGGAGGCGGCGGGATGCTCCGGCCGCGAGGCGTTGGTGGCCATGAGCGCGGCGTATGAGGTGTTCTGCGGGCTGGGTGAGGCCGAGCGCCTGGCCTCGGCGGGCATCGACCACTCTCTGCACGTTGCCATCGCCGTAGCCGCCGGTGCATCGCGAGCCCTGGGGCTTGACGCCGGGCGCACGGCCCACGCCATCGCCATGGCCGCCGTGGCCAATCCCTCGCTGCGTGTGGCGCGCGCGGGTCGCTTGTCCATGTGGAAGGCAGGTGCTCCCGCCCAGGCGGCCCAGGCCGGGGTGCAGGCAGCGCACCTGGCGGCGGCTGGGATGACCGGTCCTGAGGCGCCCTTCAGTGGCGAGGGAGGCCTGGCCGCGCTTCTGGGCGAGGAGCCGGCATTACCCGCGCTTGGTGGGCAGCCGTTGTCCGAAGGCGGGACGGCTCCCTTCCATGCCGCCCTCACCTCTATCAAGCGCTTCCCAGCCCAGTACAACGCACAGGCGGCGATACAGGCGGCGTTGACTGCGCGTGAGCGCATGCGGGGGGCCGAGCCCGTGGTCATCATTGTCGCCACCTACGCCCACGCCGTCCGCTCCTGCGCCACCGGTGCTGAGAAGTGGGACGTGCGCGAGCGGGAGACCGCCGACCACTCAATTCCCTACCTGGTGGCGGTGGCACTGGCCGACGGCGAAGTGACGGAGCGCCAGTTCACTCCCCAGCGCATGGGCTCTCGTGATGTGCGCACGTTGCTGCAGCGCATCCGCGTGGTAGAGGAGAAGGCCATGACGGCGCGCTTCCCCCAGGCGCTCCCCGCCCGCTTGGAGGTGGTGCTGGCCGACGGTCGCACCCTGATGGTGGACGTAACCAGCGCCCGAGGCGGGCCGGGACTGCCACCCACTCGGGACGAGGTGGAGGCCAAGTTCCACGCGCTGGCCGACGGGCCGCTCGGTGCAGGCGCTGCCGCGGCACTGCTGGCGCGGGCATGGACGCTGGAGGCCGAGCCTACGCTGGTCGGGCTGGCGGGAGCGCTCACGCAGGACTGAATCCGGTCTGGGCGCGGCGTCACAGGCGTGCTAGAATCCCACGCCGTGGGGCCCGAGAGCGGCGCTTGTACAAGAGACAGCACCGGAGCATCCCCGTTAAAAAACTGCCGTCGAGTGCGCCCTGGCCTGCAGGGCCCATGGAGGTGAGGCGTGGCTTTCGTGGTGACTGGGGCATGTATTGATGTGATGGACAAGAGCTGCCTCGAGGTGTGCCCCGTGGACTGCATCATCCACGAGGAGGGCACCGATCGGATGCTCTTCATTAACCCGGACGACTGTATCGAGTGCGGCGCCTGCGAGCCCTCCTGCCCGACGACGGCCATCTTCTCCGATGACCGGATCCCCGCGGACCAGAAGGAGTTCGTGGAGCTGAACATAAACTACTTTAAGGACAAGGACGCCGTGCGGGCCCGCGTAGGCGCCATCAAGGGCTAGCTCTCCGTTCCTGCGGCACAGCGAGGCCAGCGGCCCGACCGGGCTGCTGGCCTCTTCGTATCTGAGCCGGTTCCCTGTGGAGTGTCTGCCCGCTAGCGTGGTCGGTGGACCCAAGGTCGTGGTCGATCCAGCTATAGTCTTTGAGGACCCAGCCTACGCCTACAGGGCACTGCGCGCGGTGGCAATTTGCGGTATGGTTCTCCCGTCCAAGCATGAGCAAGGAGGTGCACTGATGCCTGAGGAAGTGCGCCGGGCAGAAACGCCCGAGACCATGGAACTGTGGGAAGAGCCGGACGCGTACTACGCGTGGCAGAAAGCCGAGGGCGTGCCCGTCATCGTTGACTACGCCTTCGAGGACATGAATGAGATTCCGCTGGGGAACTGGGAGCGTAAGGGTGGCAAGGGTGCCATAATCAACATCCCCAACCCGGCGTTGCCCAACGACTGCCACGTGGTCGAAATCGCTCCCGGCGGCAAATCAGAGCCAGAGCATCACATGTACGAGGAGGTGATGTACGTCGTCTCCGGACGGGGCGCCACCTCGGTGTGGATGGACGAGAGGAACAAGGTGACCTTCGAGTGGGCTCCGGGTTCTATGGTGTCCATCCCAATGAACGCCACCTATCAGCACTTCAACGGATCGGGTTCGCAGCCCGCGCGCTACGTCTCTATGACCAATGCGCCGCCCGTGATGCGCATGTTCAAGTCCAAGGATTTCATCTTCAACAACCCCTTCCACTTCACGGATCGGTTCGGCGGGGAGGGGGACGAGTCTTACTTCTCCGGCCAGGGCCAGGTGTACCGGCGCAAGGGCTCCAAGTTCGGCACCATGTGGAAGTCGAACTTCATCCCCAACGTGGACAGCATGCCTCTGTGGGACTACAAGGACCGTGGCGCCGGTGGGGTGAACACCCACTTCGACATGGCCGGCAACATCACCAAGTCTCACGTCTCCGAGTTCCCTGTGGGCACCTACAAGAAGGGCCACCGCCACGGGCCGGGCGCCCACCTGGTCATCT
>JAYNIL010000003.1:33520-63325 GCA_038109085.1 Chloroflexota bacterium | reverse complement strand
CGCGTGGCGGCGCTGGCGGTAGTGGTGGGGAGCCTGGCGGCCATCAACACGTGGGACGTGCCCGCCTACGGCCTGCTCTCCCTGGGCGCGGTGGCGGTGAGTGTGGCGCTGCGCC
This sequence comes from Chloroflexota bacterium, assembly GCA_038109085.1. Classification (GTDB taxonomy): domain Bacteria; phylum Chloroflexota; class Dehalococcoidia; order Lucifugimonadales; family Australimonadaceae; genus Australimonas. The sequence continues at coordinate 63,210 of JAYNIL010000003.1, read as the reverse complement.
ACCGTGGCCGCGTGCGGCCCATGACCATCGTGGGTTGGGGCGCATGGCTCGCCGGATTCTGGGCGCTGGCCTACCTGGCCTGGGCCCCCTTCCACCTGCACTACGACGCCCCCTCCGGCGGTGTGGAGCCGGGCAAGTGGCGCACCGTCACCTGGCAGTACGTGGCGATCCACGCCGTGGTGGCCTTCGGTGCCCTCTCGTGGTTGGCGGCGGTGAGCTGGCGCACCGAGCTGCGCCGCCGCGTGCTCTCGCGGCCCATGGCACGGCGGGCGGCGGCGTTGCTGGTGGGAGTGGTGCTGGTGGCCCTGACGTTGTGGGTTGCCGCGCCTCCCCTGCGGGAGTGGACCACCTTCACCCTGCTGTCCCTGGCGCTGGCGGCCACGCTGGCGCAGATGGGGTTGTGGGCGGTGCGCAGGCGCGCCGAGCCTGAGACGCCCGTACGCCTGCTGGTGGCGGGCATGCTGGCGCTGGCCCTGGGCATCGGCGCCGGGGTGGATGTGGTGCGGGTGACCCCGGACATAGACCGGATGAACACCATCTTCAAGCTGGGGTTAAACGCCTGGGTGCTGTATGCGCTGGCGGGCGGGGCGGGGCTCTGGCATCTGTGGGCCACCGGCGCGCTGCGCCGCCACTCCGGGCCCCTGGGCCCCCTGCGCCACGGCTGGGTCACCCTTGCTGTGGTGCTGGGGCTGGCGGGCCTGGTGTTCCCCATCTGGGGCACCCTGGCGCGGGTGGACGATAGGTTCGACAACAGCGTGGGCCTCACCCTGGACGGGGAGGCATACCTGGGCACGGCGGTCTATGGCGACCCTGGCCCCGCCGACACCAAGGCCGATGACGCGCGCTACCCGCTGGCAGACGATGCCGAGGCGCTCGCCTACCTGCGCGAGCACACCGTGGGCACGCCGGTGGTGCTGGAGGCGGCGTACCGGCACGGCTACCGCTGGTACCCGCGCGTGGCCGCCTACACCGGGCTGCCGGTGGTGGTGGGTTGGGAGTGGCACCAGGAGCAGCAGCGGGGCGATGGTGGGCGCATCACGCGCTACGTGCGGGCGCGGCTGGCTGACGTGGAGACGGCCTACGCCACCACGTCAGAGGAGGCACTGCGCGCCGTCCTAGCGCGTTACGGGGTGGACTACATCTACCTGGGGCCGACGGAGCGGGCGTACTTCCCACCGGAGGGCCTGCCCAAGTTCGAGGCTCTGGAGGGCCGAGGTTTGGACGTGTTCTTCACCAACGGCCAGGTGCGCATCTACCGGGTGGACGGCGCGTGGAGAGATAAGTCTGACACTTTGTAAGATTGAAGAGGCGGGCGCGGGAATGCTAGCCTAGGAGGGCACCGGCGCACGGTGCGGGGAGGCCATCATGGAGCAGGCGGCGGACATCGCGACCCTAGTACGGGACATCCTCGTCAGCGTCTACCTGCTGGCGGGGGTGCTCATCACCCTGGTGCTGGGGGTGATGGCCTTCCTGGTGTTCAAGGGCGTTCTGGGCCTCACCCGCAAGGCGGGCGAGACGCTGGAGAATGTGAGCAAGGTGTCGGAGGCTGCGGTGGAGCACATCGTGGAGCCCCTCTCTGAGGGAGTCTCCTTCTCCTCCAGCATGGGCAACGCCGTGGGCTTTGCCTCCGGATTCGTCTCCGGGCTCATGGGCAAGCGCCCCGGCGGCGGCAAGGATAAGAAGAAAAAGAAGGGCTAGGACACGGGCTTGAAGCGCGGGTAGGAGCCGAACACCTTCAGGTGTGAGACGCGCCCGCGCACCCGCTCCAGCACCGCGGCCACCGCAGTGTCCGTGCGGTGCCCCACCAGATCCATCAGGAAATAGTACCGCCCCAACCCCAGGCGGGTGGGGCGCGATTCCACCTTGGCCAGGTTGATGCCGGCCTGGGTGAACTCCCCCATCACCCCGTACAGCTGGCCGGGCTTGTCCTCCTCGAACGTGAAGGCGATGGAGGTCTTGTCGTCACCCGTTGGCGGGGCGTCCTGACGCGCCATCACCACGAAACGGGTCGCGTTGGAGTCATCGTCCTGGATGCCCTCGGCCAACACGTGCGCCCCGTACAGCGCCGCTGCACCCAGGGGGGCGATGGCCGCCGCGGGCACATCGGTGTACATCGCCTGCTCCACGGAACCCGCCGTGCTCAGAGAGGGGGCCAGCTCCGCGTTGGGGAGCACCCGCCCCAGGTATCCCTTGCACTGACCCAGCGCCTGGGGGTGCGAATAGACGCGTCGCACCTGCTCCAGCCGTACGCCGGGCGCGGCCATCAGGTTGTGGACCACCGGCAGCACCACCTCGCCGGTGATGGACAGGCCCTCCCCGTGCAGCAGCAGATCCAGCGTCTCGGTGATGGCGCCCTGCAGGCTGTTCTCGATGGGCAGCGCGGCCAGCTCCGCCCTCCCCTCAAGCACCGCCTGGGCAGAGGCGGTGATGGTGGGGCAGGCCACCAGCTCCGCGTCTGGCGCGTGCAGCGCGGCCGCCTGCTCGGTGAAGGTGCCCGCAGGGCCCAGGTGTGCGATGCGCATCGCTAGGCGCCTCCCGTCAGCGCCTGCCACAGCGCGCCCTCGCGGTCAGGGGGGGTGATGGCGACGATCTCGTCGTTGGCCTCGATGGGCGGGCAGTCGGCCAGCGCACGCACCTCGCCCTCCCGGCTCACCACGGCTGCCAGCACCGTGCCCGGCGGCAGCGTCAGCTCGCTGGGGGTGTGGCCCACCACCGGGGAGCCCGGCGGGATGCGCACGCAGACGATGCCGGCCGAGGCGCCGGAGGGGGAGATGCCGTGGAGCTGGAGCACGTGCACCAGCGGGCCGCCCGTGAGCCCCTCCTCCATGGTGGCCAGGATGAGCTCGGTGGTGGAGATGGTCACGTCCACCCCCAGCGACTTGAACAGCGGTACGTTGGCCGGGTCCGTTACCACGGCCACGGTGCGGGGCACCTGGTAGGACCACTTGGACACCTGGCACGCCATCAGGTTCACCGCATCGGCCCCGGTGGAGGCGATGAGGATGTCGCAGCGCTTGGCGCCCGCCTCTCCGAGCACCGTGGGTTCGGTGCCGTCGGAGGAGATGACGATGCCGCCGAACTCGTCACGCGCCGCGTCAGCGCGCCCGGAGTCACGCTCCACCACCACCACCTCATGGCCCGCGGCCAGCAACTCGCGGGTGAGGTAGTAGCCGATCTTGCCGGAGCCGACGACGATGATGAACACGGCTATGCGTCCAGCGCCTGGGTGACCAGGTCGGTCATGATCTTGGAGGGGCTCACGGTGCGCAGGCCCAGCTCCTCGTACATCTTCTGGCGGATTGGATCGTTCACCCGGCAGACCACGTGGGGCACTTTGAAGGTAACCTGCGCGGTCTGGGCCGCCAGGGCGTTGGTGGTGTCCTGGCCGGTGAGGGCTGCGAAGGAATCCACCGATTCGATGCCGTCGCGGCGCAACTCATCGTGTGAGGTGCCGTCCCCCAGCACCATGGTCAGCCCCGGCTGCTCCGTGAGGCGCCGGAAGTTCTCGGCGTCCAGGTCCAGGATGACCACCTCGTCCCCCCGGTCCAACAGCGCTTTGGTCACCATGGCGCCCAGGCGGCCACACCCCACGATGAGCACCTTCTTGCCGCCGCTAGCCACCGTGTGCCTCCCTCACGAGATGCCTGCCGCCACCGGGGCCTCGCTGCGCAGCACCAGCACCCGGCAGGGGCTGTGCTTGAGCAGGTAGGGCACCGTCTCGCCCAGGGTGGGGACACCGTAGTGCTCCTGGTAGGCGGCGCCCACCACCACGGTGCCAGCGCCCCGGCTCTCCGCCTCCTGGACGATGGCCGAGCCACGGCTGCGCGCCTGGAGGATCTCGCCCTCCACCTTGCACTTGAGGGAGCGGGCGTGGCGCTCCAGGGACTGGAGCACCTGCTCCCCGCGCGCGGTCTCGACGGGGACCTCCGCGTCCAGGGGCAGCGCGTGGGAAACCTCGATGACGTAGAGAATCACCACCGGGGACTTGTCGCGGCGCGCCAACTCACAGGCCAGGCGCACCACCTCCTGGTCCTGGGGGCCACCCTCCACGGGGACCAGCACCAGGGAGCCTTGCGTGCCCATCCTGGCTCCTACCGCAGCTTCAGCCGCTCGAGCGCATCCTCTGGCCCGGCGACCACCAGCTGGTCTCCCGCCTGGAGCTGCTCGTCCTTGGAGGGGGCGAGGATGGGCTCACGGCCCCGGCGGATCGCCACCACGGCGGCCCCGTACCTATCGCGCGCCCCGGAGAAGCCCGCCTGCTCCAGGGTGAGCCCCACCAAAGCCTCGGGCACATTGAGCTTGGAGAAGCCGAAGTCGGCCGTCAGCTCCATGTACTCCAGAACCGCGCGCTGGAAAAGGCTGTGCGCCGTGCGCAGCCCCGTCTCCTGCTCGGGGTAGACCACCCGGTCAGCGCCCACGGCCTGGAGCGTCTTGCCGTGGAGCTCGCTGATGGCCCGGGCCACCACGTGCTTCACATCGAACTGTTCCTTGAGCAGTACGGTGGTGAGCACGCTGGACTGGATGTCCGTGCCGATGGAGACGACGGCGGTGTCGAAGTTGCGGATGCCCGCCTCCTCCAGCAACTCTGGGGAGGTGGAATCGCCCATGACCGCATAGGTCACCTGACCCATCATCTGCTGGACCAGGGGCTCGTTGCGGTCGATGGCCAGCACGTCGTGGCCGATGCGATACAACTCCCGTGCCAGGGAGACTCCGAAGCGGCCCATGCCGATGACTGCTACTTGGTGTGCCATAGCGTGCTAATCACCCTATCCTAACTCGTTCCTGAGCGTATCGGTAGACAGCCCGGCGCTCGCGCAGGGCCAGGCCCAGCGCCACGGTGAGCGGCCCCAGGCGGCCCAGGTACATGGCCACGGTGATGGTGATCTTGCCCGCATCGGACAGGTAAGGCGTCACGCCGCGCGAGAGGCCGGTGGTGCCCAGGGCGGAGACCGCCTCGAACAGCACTGAGAGGAACCCGAACCGCCCCTGCTCCACGCCGTCAAGCTCGGTTATGGCCAGGGTCACCACCACGATGGACAGCACCACGATGGACAGGAGCAGGATGGCCAGGGCGCGCGCCACCTGGGGATATGGGATCTCCCGTCCGGCGAACTCGGCCCGCTCACGTCCACGCACGGAGGCGAGGCCTGCCACTAGCAGCACCATGAAGGTGTTCACCTTGATGCCACCCGCCGCCGAGCCCGACGCCCCGCCGATGAACATCAGCACCATGAAGAGGAAGTCGTTACCGGGACGCGTGGCGGAGAAGTCGATGGAGGAGAACCCCGCCGTTCGGGCGGTGACGGCCTGGAACGTGGCGTTGCCGATCCGGTCCACCCAGCCCAGCGTACCCAGCGTCGCGGGGTTGTGCAGTTCGAAGAGGAGCATGGTCACCGCACCCGCTCCCCACAGCGCCAGGGTGCCGGTGATGACCAGCCGGGTGTCCAGTGTCCACCGCGAGGGACGGCGCCGGCGCGCCAGCTCCGCTACCACGGGGAAGCTGATGCCACCCAGCACGATGAGCAGGCCGATGATGCCCAGGGTCCAGGGGTCTGTCTGGTACCCCTCGAGGCTGGCCGAGCCCTTGAAGATGGTGAACCCTGCGTTGTTGAAGGCGGAGACGGTGTGGAAGAGAGCGTCCCAAGCGGCCTGCCCCAGGGGGTACTGGATGGCGAAGCGCAAGAAGAGCACCAGCGTGCCCACGGCCTGCACCGCCAGGGCGAACCAGAGGATGTTGCGGCCCAGCTGCACCACGGAGCCCAATGACGAGGAGCCCATGGTCTCGCGCACCAGGAGACGCTGATTGAGGCTAATGCGCCGGCCGATGGCGGTGAGCACCACCACCCCGGCGCTCATGATGCCCAGGCCACCCAGGAACATCAGCGCGATGATGACCCCCTGGCCGAACCCGCTCCAGTAGGTGGCCGTATCCACCACCACCAGCCCCGTGACACAGGTGGCCGAGGTGGCGGTGAACAGTGCGGTCAGCCAGTCCGCCCTGCCGGGATCTACGCTGGCGGGAGGGAGCATGAGCAGCACGGTGCCCGCCGCGATGAGCCCTGCGAAGCCCAGGGTGAGGGTGAGCAGCGCGGAGGTGGAGGCTGGGGGCGCGAAGCGTCTGCGCCGGTGCACGCGCACCCGCACGGGCGCCAGCTCCTGCTGGCGCGCCCGGCGCACCACGCGGTCGCCCAGGCGCCGGGCGCTAGGACGCATGGCGCGAACCGGTGCGGTGGTTGGTGGGGGGCTTGGGTTTGTTGGGCTGCTGGTGGGGCATGCGTGTTGCCCGTGGGCCCGGCGCGGGCGCCTCTGGGCCGGGCGGGAGCGTACGGCTCGGCCGGAGGGGTGTCAACGCGCCCCACGCGCCGGTGGGCGGTAGAATCGGGGCATGGACACCTCCTTCGGCCCCTCTCGCGTGCTCGACCTGGTGGGCCGCACGCCCCTGGTGGATCTCTCGCACCTCTCGCCCAAGCCCGGCGTGCGCATCCTGGCCAAGCTGGAGGGGGGCAACCCCTCCGGATCCGTGAAGGACCGTATCGTCCTAGCCATGGTGGAGGCGGCGGAGCGCCGGGGCGTGCTGAAGCCCGGCGATACCATCGTGGAGGCATCCACCGGCAACACGGCCATCGCCCTTGCCATGGTGGGCAAGCAGAAGGGCTACAGGGTGCGCATTGCCCTTCCGCGCGGCATCGTCCCGTCCATACCGGACCTGCTCACCCTCTATGGGGCACAGCTCACCTGGTGCGAGCCGGAGGGCGGGATGCGCTCGGTCATCGAGGCTGCGCGCGCCATCGCGGAGCAGGAGGGGGCACTTGCGCTGAGCCAGTTCACCGACGTGTCCAACGTGGAATGCCACTACCGCACCACCGGGCTGGAGATAGCCGAGGCGGTGGAGGGGGTGGACGCCTTCATCGCGGGCATCGGCACGGGCGGGACCATCATGGGCGTGGGGCGCCGGTTGCGTGAGCGCTTCCCGGACGTACGGGTGGTGGGCGTGGAGCCACGGCTGGGGGAGCGACTCCAGGGGCTCCGCTCACTGGAGGAGGGCTACCTGCCGCCCCTGCTGGACCTTCAGGCGCTGGACGGACGGTATCTGGTGGACTCAGCCTCGGCCATCGCCGCCGCGCGCACGGTGATCGAGACCGAGGGCATCTTCGCGGGCGTTTCCTCAGGGGCGACGCTGCACGCCGCCTGGCGCGTGGCCGAGCGCATGGAGAAGGGCACCATCGTGGTGATGTTCTCTGATGGGGGCTGGAAGTACCTGCCCGCGCGCCCGTGGGATGCCACCGGCGAGCAGGCCGAGGCGCTCGACGAGGTGCACTGGTGGTGAGGGGCTAGGCCTTCACGCCCAGGACGCGCTCCAGGGCGCGCCGGGTGAACACCACGGCCATCTCCCGCTTGTAGTCGGCGGAGCCGCGCACGTCCGAGGTGGGGTCAACGATGTCCGCCACCAGCGCGGCAGCCTCGCGCACCGCCGCGGGCGTGGGCTTCTCGCCCCGCAGCGCGTCCTCCACCACCGAGGCGCGCAGCGCCGTGGGCGCCACGGCCCCTAGCCCCACGCGGACCTCGGCCACCTTGCCACCCTCTACGCGGCCCAGCGCCGCCACGGAGACGGTGGCGTAGTCATCCTCGGTGCGGGGCAGGTACTTGGTGTACACCCATTCACCCTGGGGCTGCGCGGGGACGGAGAGGCCCGCAACGATCTCGTCGGGCTCGGCCACCGTCTCGTAGTAATCGGCGTAGAACTCACCGATGGGCACGGTGCGCTCCCCGCTCGCCGAGACCAGGCGCACGGAGGCGTCGAGCACCAGCAGGGAGGGGGGGGGGTCCATGGCCGGGTCCGCGTGGGCCAACCCGCCGCCCACGGTGGCTGCGTTGCGGATGCGCACCGTGGCCACGCGCGAGTAGGCGTTGGCCAGCAGCGGGGCGCTCTTGCGCACGTCGGCGGAGGTCTCCATCGCCCGCTGGGTGGTCATGCCGCCGATGGTCAGCGCGCCGCCCTTGGCGCTGATGCCCGCGGCCCCTGCCACTTTGTGTAGGGAGATGATGTGCTCCGGGGTGATAAGCGATTGCTTGAGCAGGATGGCCAGGGACGTGCCGCCGGAGGCCAATTTGGCTGAATCGGCGTGCTGGGCCAGCAGGCCAGCAGCCTCCTTGAGCGTTGCGGGGGTGTGGTAGGCGAAGTCCTGCATGCGCTAGGCCCCCTTGCTCATGGTCTGGGCGGCTGCCTTGATGGAGTCGATGATCTGGTAGTACCCCGTGCAGCGGCACAGGTTGCCCATCATCCACTCCTTGATCTCGGCCTCGGTGGGGGAGGGGTTCGACTCCAGCAGCGCCTTGGCGGCCATGATCTGGCCCGGCGTGCAGGCCCCGCACTGGAACCCGCCGTTGGCGATGAACGCCTCCTGCACCGGGTGCAGGTCGTCCCCGTTCGCCACGCCCTCGATGGTTTTGACGTTGCACCCATCGGCACGCACCGCCAGGGTGAGACAGGAGGAGATGATCTTGCCGTCTAGCTCCACGGTGCAGGCCCCGCACACGCCCACGGAGCACGTCTCCTTGGTGCCGGTGAGGCCCAGGTCATACCGGAGCAAGTCCACCAGGGTGCGGTAGGGCGGCACCTCGGCGGCATACGGCTTGCCGTTGACGGTCAGGCTGACTTTGATTCGGGCCGGTGCTTGCGCCATGAGCTCCCCCGCTGGGTGGACTCGCCCGCCGAGGCGGGCCTGCGCGATACTATCTTACCGGCGCGCCCGCTGCCAAACCGCGGACGGCGCATGGGGAGTGGGCATGGACGCGACGGTGGCGCTGCTGGCGGCGGTCTCGTTGGGCCTGGCGGGTGCGGGGCTGTTCCTGCTGGCCCAAGGGCTGCGCGTGCGCCGGGAGATATCGCGCGCGCTGGTGGTGGAGCACGCCACGGCCCCCATCCCTCCGGCGGTTGGGGCCGCCCCGGCGGGCCCCAAGGGGCCCCACGAGCCCATCCGCGACGCGCGCACCGCCCGGGCGCGGGCCGAACAGATACGCCACCACTCCCATCAGGTGGTGGGCTTCTTCCAGCAAACGGCGCCCGACTCGCCGGAGCGTCAGTGGTTCCTCAACGGCCTGACGATTCGCACAGCGCTGAATATGGCCATCATGGGCTACGGCGTGGCCAACCTGGCCATGGCAACTGGCGCTGGTATGCTGCTCACGGCCATCGCCCTGGCTGGTGCGGGGATACCTCTGGCGCTGCGCTAGCGCTGCACGCGTCGGGCCGCCAACCCCACCAGGGTCAGCAGGCCCAGCACACCCACGGCCCCCAGCAGTCCAAGGGCGGCCGCCTCACCCGTGTGGTTGCCCCACAGCCGCCACACCAGGGTGCTCACCACCAGCGGCTCGCCCTCCCGCGTGAGCACCAGGGGCAGCGTCAGCTCCCGCACGGTCACCACCGCCAGCAGGGCCCACGCGGCCAGGGTGGAAGGGGCGGCCAGGGGTGCCAGCACCGAGCGCAGCGCGCGCAAAGGCCCTGCGCCGGCCACTAGCGCCGCATCCCCCAGCGCCGGGTCCAGCTGTCCCAGCCCCGCCGCCTGCACCCGGTACGCCACGGCCAGCCGGTAGGCGTAGGCCAGCACCAGCACCGCCAGCGGGGCGATGGGCGGCAGCCACAGGTAGAACACCAGCAGGCCGTTGGCCGCCAGCACGGCGGGTAGCGCCACCGAGGAGGACGCCAGCGCGTCGACGCCCGCGCCCACGCGCCGTCCCACCACCCGCATCCGTACGGCCCACGCCAGCACCAGCGCCACGCCCACGGCTAGGGTGGGCGCCGCGAGGGCCAGCACCACGGTGTTGAGGAGGGCCCCCGGCAGGCGCGCATCGTCGAAGAGCCCTCGGTACTGGTCCAGTGATACCAGCGCCAGGGCATCGCGTCCCGGCGGCAGGTATTGGGGGAGCAGGCTGGTCCACGCCAGGACGATGAGCGGCGCAAGGGAGGTGAGGGCGAGCCACCCGCCCACCAGCCCCGCTGCGGGCCAGCGCCAGTGGCCCAGGGCCAGCGGGGCTGGTGGGTGCCCCCCGGCCCGCAACGTGGCGAAGCGCGCGCCTTGGCGGGTGAGGCGCGCGAAGGCCCACACCAGCAGCCCCGTGAGCGCCAGGACGTGCAGGCCCAGGGCCGCGACGGTGCCGTAGGCGGTCTGGCCCCCTGCGGCGTCGGCCAGGGCATAGTAGATGCGGGTGGAGAAGATGTCGGCGCCCGCCCCCAGCGCCAGAAGCAACGGCACCTCGAAGGCCTCCACGGTGAGCACGGCGGCCAGCGCCATCGCCCCCAGCAGGTGAGGGCGCACCGCGGGCAGGCTCACCCGCAACGCCACCTGCCAGCCAGAGGCTCCGCCCACGCGTGCGGCCTCCTCCAGCGCCGGATCCACGTTGCGGAGCGCGGCACGGGCGAACAGGTAGAGGAGCGTCACCAGCCCCATCCCCTGCACGAACACCATGCCGCCCATGGTGAAGATGTCGAAGGGCCCGGTGCTGGTGGGCCAGGGCAGGGCGGCGCGCCAGAGGACGTTCACCAGCCCCGTGCGCTCTCCCGCCAGCAGCACCCAGCCGATGGTCTGGGCAACGGGTGGAGTCAGCAGGGGCACCAGCAGGGTGGGGAGCACCAGTGAGCGCCCTGGCAGGTCGGTGCGCTCGGTGAGCCAGGCAAGTGTCACGGCGATGGTGGTGCCCAGGGCAACGGAACCAGCGGTGAACAGGGCGGTGTCGGCCAGGGTGCCCCACAGCCCGCTTCCCGCGTACAGACCCGCCAGGTTGTCGAGCCCCCAGCCGGTACCGGCGGCGAAGGGGAGCGCGGTGGCGGGCACCCGGAAGGCGCCCAGCACCAGCACCAGGAGGGACGGGGCAACCAGCCAGCAGGCCACTGCCACCCCCGCCAGGGCGGGAAGGCGCGGGTTGCTCAACGCGCGGCGTAGGGCGGCGAGGGTCTGCACGAGCGCAGGATAGCCGTTAGTTGGAGGGGAAGAGGGCGTCCTGGAAGGTGCGGGTCGCCGCCGCACGCTCACGGAAGGTGGCGGGGCTCTCGTACACCAGGTCGAGCTCCGCGAACCGTCCCGTGGTGAGCCCGTCTGGCCCGTGGCCGAAGGCCGCCCATCCCTGGCCGATGGCCTGCCACGAGAGGGCCGATGCCTCTCGGGAGGTGCTCCACGCCGCGAACAGGCGCGCCGCGTTGGGGTGCGGGGCACTGGCGGCGACGGCGTGGGAGAACAGATTCACGCCCATGCCCGGGTTCCAGAAGGGCTCGATGAACCCCGTACCCAACAGGGCCTGGGGGTAGCCGTAGCCCAGGTACTGGAGCGGGCGCTCCCCAGAGACGGTGAGCGCGTCACAGTCGGAGGTCACCACCACGTCCTGCTCGTCCAGCAGGCGCCGGTGGAACCCGATCATCTCCTGGGGGTCGTAGTAGAGCGCCAGGAACCCGTTGCCCGCGCGCAGCAGGAAGTCGGGTGCGCAGATGAGGCCCTTCCAGCGCGGGTCGAGCCAGTCAGCCAACGTGTGCGGCAGGTCAGCGGGGTCCACATCGTGGGTGTTGGCGAAGTGGGTGTACTGGGACTGGGCGACGCCGATGGCGTTGCCCGCCGTGCCCGCGTACCACGCACGGCGCGGCTCCGCGCCCAGCGCAGCCCAGTCCACCGTGGCGCCCAGGCCCGCGTCGAGGTAGGCGGCCATCTGGGACATGGATAGGTAGGCAACGTCGGTCTGCGCCCGTCCGGCCTCCGCCTCTGCGGTGAGGGTGCTCACCGCCTGGAACGATGCCAGCGCACGGCCGGAGCAGGCGATGGCGAAGCGGGCGGTGAACGCCGCGCACCAGGCGTCGATCTGGTCCTGGTTGTACCCGTCCAAGCGCACGGAGCCCTCGGCCTGTGCCGCTGCCACCAACGCCCCCAGCCCGGCAGGGTTCCAGTCAGCGTCCAGCGTCCGGTAGGCGCTCCCTTCGGCCAGGCGCGCCGGGTCACCGTGGCGGGCCAGGTCCAGCGTGGGGTTGGGCGTGGCGGAGGGGCCAGAGGAGCAGGCGGCCAACGCGACCAGGGCCAGGGGGAGGAGCAGGAGGGAACGGAACATAGGGACTCCTTCAGCGGCGGGGGGCATTGTACGGCCCCCGGAGCAGGGCGGTCACGCGAGAGCGCGCTTGACCCCCCGCGCTCACCCGCCTCAAAATCTGGCCGGAGGGTTCATGGCGCGCACCCCGGAACGCAAGCCCGGCTCCTACGCCGAGCAGGCCCAGTCCGCCCGCCTGGAGGCGGACCTGGCTCTGCTGCGCCGTCGCCTGGGCATGTTCGCCGCCCTATCCCAGCGCCTCTCCGCCAGCCTCGACCCGCAGCAGGTGCTGCGCAGCGTGGCGGAGGGAGCCTGCGAGCTGCTGGGCGCACGCTATGGCGCGGTGGGCATCTTCGGCCCCGACGGCAGCCTGGCGGAGTTCATCACCCACGGTGTCAGCGAGGCCGAGCGCGAGCGCATCGGGCACCAACCCATCGGCAGCGGGTTGTTGGGGCTGCTCCAGGAGGAGCAGCGCCCGCTGCGCCTCGCGGACCTGCGCAAGCACCCGCGCGTCGTCGGCTTCTCGCCGGGCCACCCGCAGATGCATACCTTCCTGGGCGTGCCGCTGCGCCTGGAAGGGGTGGTCATGGGCCATCTGTACCTGACGGAGAAGCTGGGCGGACAGGAGTTTAGCGCGGACGACGAGGAGCTGGCCGTGCTGCTGGCGGGCCAGGCGGCCATGGCCATCCGTAACGCGCGCTCCCACGCCGACGCCGAGGCGGAGCGCGAGCGCCTGCGCACCCTGGTGGAGACCTCCCCCGCCGGGGTGTTCGTCGTCTCGGCGGGCAGCGGTATCGGGGATTCCCCGGTCCGGCTGGTGAACCGGGAGGCCGCACGCATTCTGGGCTCCGGCGCGGAGGCCGATGGGCCGTTGGCCGAGTTCGTGCAGGGCGCAACTTACTTCCGGTTCGACGGCACGCCCTTCCCGGACGATGAGCTGCCTCTGCGCCGCGCGCTCTTCAAGGGCGAGCGGGTGCAGGCGGAGGAGCTGTTGGTGCGCCGGCCAGACGGCACTGACCTGCCGGTGCTGGTGAACGCCACCCCGCTCTATGACACGGAGGGGCGCATCAGCGCCGCCGTGGGTGTGCTCCAGGACATCAGTCCCATCATGGAGCTGGAGCAACTGCGCAACGAGTTCCTGGCCATGGTGAGCCACGAGCTCAAGACACCTCTCACCGCCATCAAGGGTTCGGCGGCCATGGCGCTGGGCTCGAAGCGATTGCTCTCCACCGACGAGTCCCACGAGCTCTTCGGGATCATCGACGACCAGTCCGACCGCCTGCGCGACCTGGTGGACAATCTGCTGGACGTCTCGCGCATCGAGGCGGGCACCCTGTCCATCGCTCCGGAGCCGATGCACCTGGAGCCGGTGGTGGAGGAGGCCGTCGCCGCGCTTGAGCGCATGGCGGGGCACCGCGAGGTGGTGGTGGAGCTGGTGGATGACCTGCCCGCCGTCCAGGCCGACCCCCAGCGGGTGCAGCAGGTGCTGGTGAACCTGCTCACCAACGCCGCCAAGTTCTCCCCGGAGACGGCGCCCATCACCCTGCGCGCCGAGCAGACGGGCTCCGCGGTGCAGGTGTGCGTGGCCGATGGGGGCCGCGGTTTCTCGCCCCAGGAGGCGGGGCTCCTCTTCCGCAAGTTCTCCCAATTGCCCACCCAGCCCGGCGGGCGCCGCCAGGGTTCAGGGCTTGGCCTGGCCATCTGCAAGGGCATAGTGGAGGCCCATGGAGGGCGCATCCGCGCCGAGAGCGAGGGGGCGGGCAAGGGATGCTCCTTCCTCTTCACCCTGCCCATCGCGGCCGAGCAACCGGCTCGTCCGGCGCCAGCCGAGGTGACCCAGCGCGCCGCCCACATGGGGCGCATCTCCCGTCCCGGCGAGCGCACCCGCGTGCTAGTGGTGGACGACGAGGCGCAGGTGTTGCGTTTCGTGCAGCGCGCGCTGGACGAGGCGGGGTACCGGCCCTTCAGCGCGCGCGACGGCTCCGAGGCGGTGCGCATGGTGGAGAGTGAGGAGCCAGACTTGGTGCTGATGGACGTGAACCTGCCGGGGCAGGACGGCATGGAGGTGCTGCGGCGCATCCGCGAGTTCTCCGGCGTGCCCGTCATCTTCCTCACGGCCGTGAACGATGCGGAGCAGGCAGCCCGCGCCCTGCGCTCCGGTGCCGACGACTGGGTCACCAAGCCCTTCGTGCCGGACGAGCTCCTGGCGCGCATCGAGGCGGCGCTGCGCCGGCGGGTGCTGGCCGACCGCACCGAGGTGCGGGCCACCTACCGCAACGGCGCGTTGGAGATAGATTTCGCCGACCGGCGCGTGGCGGTGGACGCGGAGCTGGTGCCCCTCTCTGCCACCGAGTACAAACTGCTGTTCGAGCTGGCCTCCAACGCGGGCCGGGTGCTCACCCACGACCAGATCCTGCACAACGTGTGGGGGCCGGAGTACTCGGGTGCCAGCGAGTTGGTGCGCTCCTTCATCCGTAACCTGCGCCGCAAGCTGGGCGATGACGCGCGCAACCCGCGCTACATCCTCACCGAGCCTCAGGTGGGCTACCGCATGGCCCGCGCTGGGGATTAGGCGCAGGGCACCTTCACGCCCCGCTCACCCTCCCCCACGTCGCTGGTTCCCGTTCGCTGCATGGCCCGCACCTAGCGTGGGACGCGTCCCCGAGGGACAGGCGAGGTGCGGCATGACCGAATTGGGCCTGCGGACGCCGGTGCTGCTGGTGGACGACGATGAAGGCGTGCGCCGCATGCTGCACGCGGTGCTGCACGCGGTGATGCGCGGCGGCGATTTAGAAGTGACCGCCGTCACCACCGGAACCGAGGCGCTGGCCCACCTCACCGAACGGCCCGCGGGGGCCGTGTTGCTGGATCTGGACCTGCCCGATGGACGTTCGACCGACTTGTTGCGCTGGCTGCACGAGAACGAAGAGCGTCCACCATGGCTGGTGATATCCGCCATGGACCGGCGTGACGCGCTGCGGCTGGACGAGTCCATCGGCAAGGGGCTCTTGGCCAAGCCCTTCGATCACTGGGCGCTGGTGGACTCCGTTAGAGCGATGACCCAGGTGGCGCAGGATGCTTCGAGCGGAGGTGGGTGGTGACGTACTGATTTAAGGCGTGCCCGCGTTGCGGTGGAGACATGGAGTTGGTGGGCGAGCCCATGATGGGCACCTATGTGACGTGTATGCAGTGCGCCAATGTGCTCACCGCCGGTGAGGAGGCGCACCTGCGCATCACCGGCACCATCCCTGCCGCCGTCACCACCGATGCCCCGCCGCGAGGCGCGATACGAGCGAGTCCGCGTGCTGAGAGTGAGCGTCTTGTCTCCTGCGGCGGGCAGGGGCGCAGCGCATAGCGCTGGCTCTCCCCCTTGGGCCCGTCGCGCCGCCAGGCGCGATGCGCTCCCCTACCAGGCCCCGGCGTAGGGGTCGTCGTCGGGCGGGCGCTGGTCCTCACCGAAGGCGAGGCGCTCGCGCGTTGAGCGCACGATCTGAGCGATGAGCGCACGCTCCACGCCCAGTTCGCGCAGTCCGGAGCGCATCACCTCCAGCGCCGCCTCCATCTCTGGCCAAACCACCTCATCCACGCCCAGCGCACGCAGGGCCTCGGCCTCCTCCCGGTAGCCCACCCGACCGATGATAGGGAGCTCCGGGTGCATGCGCCGCGCGTGCTGGACGGTAACCAGGGCCGAGACGGGGTCGGTAACGGTGAGGATGAGCAGCCGTGCGTGCTCCAGCCGTGCCTGGCGCAGTACCTCCACCAATGCCGCGTCACCCTGGATGGCGAACCCGTGGGGAGGGTAGACGCGGGCGGCGGCCACCGGGTCGATGTCTACGCCGATGTGGGGGATGTGCAGGGTGTTGAGCTCATCGGCCACGAAGGTGCCGATGCGGCCGAGGCCCGCCACGATCACGTGGCCGTGCAGTTCCGGTATGCGACCGGAGACCTCGTCCGCGTGGGGGCCGTGGTGCACCGGCTCTCGGCGCAGGATGCGGTAGCGCGTCTCCAACCCGCCCACCAGCCGGGAGGCCCCGGTGATGATGAGCGGGGTGGCGGCCATGGTGAGCAGCGCGGTGGCGATGACCGTGGGCAGGAAGGCATCGTCGGCGAGGCCCAGCTCTGCGGCGGCGGCCGCCAGGATGAAGCTGAACTCCCCCAATTGCACCAGCCCCGCCCCGGCACGGGTGGCGGTGTTGGGCAGGTAGCCCACCGCGCGCACCAGCACCGTGACCAGGGCGAACTTCACCGCAACGGCGGCCGCCACCACCAATGCGATGGTGAGGGCGTTATCCAGCAGGAACGCGGGGCTGGTGAGCATGCCCAGGGCGGCGAAGAAGAGGGCTCCGAAGATGTCGCGCATGGCGCCCACCTCCTGGAGCGCCTGGTGCCCCGCCCAGTCGGTCTCGCTCACCACCAGCCCCGCCACGAAGGCCCCCAGCGCTGCGGAGAGGCCCACGGAGGAGGTGGCCGCCGCGCTGGCGAAGGTGATGGCCACCACGGTGATGACGAAGGTCTCCCGTGAGCCCAGCACCGCCACCCGGCGCAGGAGCCACGGGATCACCCGCCCGCCGGCGATGAACGCCACCGCCAGCACCGCGGCCGCCTTGCCGGTGCTCACGCCGAGTTCCCAGAACAGGGAACCCCCGTTCCCGGCGAACACCGGCAGCAGGGCGATCATGGGGATGAACGCCAGGTCCTGCAGCACCAGCACGCCGGTCATCACCCGGGTGTACAGCGCGCCCAGCTCTCCTCGGTCCATGAGGGTCTTGAGCACCACCATGGTGGAGGAGAGGGAGAGGGCCATGCCCAGGGCGGCGGACTGGCCGGTTGGCCAGCCCAACCCCAGTCCCAGCAGGTAGCCCACCAGCGCCGTGCCGACGATTTGCCCGCCGCCTGCCACCAGCACCCGCCAACCCGCGCGGCGCAGGTCCGCCAGCGATATCTCCACGCCGACGGTGAACAGCAGCAGCACCACGCCGAACTCGGCCAGCGATTGGACCTCATCGGCGTTGTGGATAAGTCCGAAGGCGTGCGGGCCGATGGCCACGCCCGCCACCATGTACCCCATGATGGCGGGCAGGAGCAGGGCACGTGCGATGAATCCGCCTGCGAAGACGGCTACGAAGACGATGACGATGTCCGAGAAGAGCCCTGCCTGCTCGTGCACCCTGTGCTGCCTCTCTCAACGAATGCGGCGCCGCCCCCGGGGGCGGCGCCGCTGGGTTCGCCTACCAGATGGGGACTAGCCGGGCCGCACCACCAGCACCGGGCCGGAGCTGTGCCGGATGACCCGGTCGGCCACCGACCCCAGCACCCAGCGCTTCACGCCGGAGCTCCCGTCGGTGCCCATGGCTGCCAACTTATCCCCTCCCTCACCCAGTTCCTCCAGGATAGCGGTGCCAGGGTAGCCGGTCATAGCGACCTCGGTGACGTTAGTGATGCCCGCGGCCTCATCGGCCACGTCCAGGTACAGGTAGGCTGCCTGGGCGCCGCCCTTGGACAGCCGCGGGGCCAGCGCCTGGCCGGGGGCGTCCAGCACGTCGGTCAGCAGAACGCGGGCGCCCTCCTGGCAGAAGCGCTCTGCCGTGGCAGCGCCGATGCCGCGTGTCGCGCCGTTGATGATGGCAACATTGCCGGATAGCCGCATGGGCCCCCTCCTGACGCCATGAGCCTAGGAGCGGGCCGTCAAGCGCTCGTGAGAGGGGGCAATCGCATCGTGAAGGAGCGCTCAGGAGGCGGGCAGGTCCCGGAAACCCGTTAACACGCCCGTCACCAATAGCCGCTGGTCGTACTTGAGGCGGGGGTAGCAGGTGACCAGCGTCAGGCGCGCATCGCCCGTCTGGGTCAACTCCAGCTCATCCGCAGGGACGATGTCTGTACCGCTCAACAGGTAGAGGTACTGGCGGCTCCCCGACTGGAGTATGACGTGCACGTCTTCCCCTTCGCGGAGCAGCGTCGGTATCTGGGGCAGGGCCGCGAACACGTTCCCCTCGCCCAGTACGGGCGATTCCAGGTGCCCGAAGTACCACCCGTTACCGTGGGAGCCGGGGTTGGGCGTTGTGGGGATGTGGCCCACCACGAACTTGGGCGTCTCGTAGGCCGCCGAATCCCCCAGGTCCACGATGGCCAACTCCTCCACCGCGGCGTCTACGCCGATGGCCGGGATGATGATGCGCTCGGCTCGTCCCACCGGGCCGGAGAGGGAAGGCTGGCCCAGCGGGGAGAGGGGGATGAACCCCTCCAGCGTGCCTGCTCCGGGCACCGCGAAGGCGAGCGTGCCACGCGGGTCAGCCCACTGACGCGCGGGCAGCTGGCTGCCGGGGTAGAGGGCAGCCCATGCCCCCGCCGAAGCCTCCGGTGAGGCGGGGGTGGGCGTGGGGAGCGTCTCCGTGGACCCGCCGGTGGTCACCAGATGGTCCAGGCCGCGAGCGGCGAAGAAGGTGTAGGCGTAGTAAACGCCCGCCCCGGCCAGCAACACCAAGCCAGCGGCCAGCATGGCCGTGCTGGCCCACCGGCGAACGCGTGAGGGGTGAGGTGGGGGAGGGGTCATCACGTGGAGTACGTCCGGGCGCGGGGCGCGGACTCGCGCGCCCTCAGCGCCCGCGGCCCTCCCCGTCGGAGATGGGCTCGTTGCGGATGATCTCGCCGTTGCGGATCTTCAGGTTGAAGCCGCAGGCTGGATTGGTGCAGACCCATGCCTTGTAGTGTACCGGCGCTCCCTGCCCGCCGAAGTCGGAGAGCGGCACCAGGTCACCGGCACCGCAGGAGCGGCAGAGGGGCATGCTCACGTCCACGGGGCGCCTCCTCTCGCCCGGGGTGTGGGCGAGCGGGGAGGATGGTACCACTCCGGCGGGCCGGTGCAGCGAACCGGGGCATGGATTGAGCGGGCCAGCCGGTCTATATTGGCCCGACTGGCAGGGGGAGGTGAGCGATGCTGGAGCAGACGGTGCGGCACGTGCGCCGGCTCATCATGCCGTGGATATCGCGCTCCAACATCCAGCGCCGCCACGAGGGGCACCGGCCGGAGGGCTCCTTGCTGCGCGAGGTGGTCTTCGGTGCCAACGATGGACTGGTGTCCAACGTGGCGCTGGTGGCGGGCATCGCGGGTGGCACCTCGGACCCGAAGGTCATCGTGCTGGGCGGGGTGGCGGGCCTGGTGGCCGGTGCCATCTCCATGTCCCTTGGCGCCTACGTGTCCACCAAGTCTGAGCGCGAGTTCCGGGATGCCGAGGAGGCCCGCGAGCGCTACGAGGTGGAGCACATGCGCGAGGTGGAGCTGGCGGAGACGCGCCACATCTTCCGCCTCAAGGGCATCACGGGCCCGCTGCTGGACGAGGTGGTGGAGACGGTCTCCCGCGACCACGACGCCTGGGTGCAGCTGATGATGACCGAGGAACTGGGCTTCCCCGACCAGCCCCCGCGCCCGGTGCTTTCTGCAGCGCTTATGGGGATCGCCTTCGCCGTCGCCGCGTGCGCGCCCGTGCTCCCCTACGTCTTTCTGGAAGGCGCGCCCGCCTTCGCCGCATCGGTGGGGTTCACGGGCGCGGCGCTGTTTGCCGTGGGCGCATGGCGCGCCACCCTCAGCGCCGGCAACGTGCTGATGAAGGGGGCGGAGATGGTGCTACTGGCCGCCGCAGCGGTGGTGGTGGCGAACCTGATCGGCAAGCTGGTGGGAGTGAGCCTCTAACGCACGCCCAGGGCGGCGAGGGCGGCCAGCACCTCGTCGCGGTTCACCAGCCCCTCGAAGCGTGCCGCCACTCGCCCATCCGCGCCCACCACGAAGGTCCACGGTTCCGTGGGCAGGCCCCACTCAGCGGCCTCGGGCGTCAGCACCAGGCGGCCCTCCTCCCGGGCGATGGATAGCACCCACGGCTCGATGTGGATGAACACCGCCCGCCCGTTCAGTGCCTCGTACGCCGCTGCCATCTCGTCCACCACGGGCCCGCACAGCGCGCTGACGCAGAAGGCGGGAGAGGCGAAGGTCACCACGAAGGGCTCTCCCTGCGCCAGGGCACCGGCGACGGAGGCCCCGTGCAGCGGGTCGGTCTCGACGGCACGGGAGGAGAGCTTACGGAACGTCGCGTCGGCCAGGGTGAGGTTCCGGGTCGGCGGGGCAGGCTGCCCCACGCCCACGGCGCTGGGAGCGGCGCCCACGCTGAAGGCGAAGCCCTCAGCCCGCACCGTGCGGCCCTGGGCGTTCACCACGCCCAGGTAGGCCAGGTAGGTCCCCTGCTGGGGCAGCTCCGCCCCATCGGCAGTGTAGTAGCCGCGCACGTCCAGGTGGGTGTGGAGCGAGCCGTCGGGGTGCAGGTGCGGTGTGCCACCCTCAGCCCGGCGCCAGATGGCTGGAATCTCGGCGAGCGGGGCCTCACTGCCGTCGGGTTGCAGGCGCACCAGGCGCACCTGCACGCTCGCCTCCTCCAGCAGCACACCGTTCACGTCGGCCAGCACGAAGGAGATGCGGTTGGGGCCGGGGAGGAACTCCGTCGCGGTGACGAAGCCGGAGTAGGTGGGCGTCTGCCCCCCGCAGGCAGCCACCGTCAGCAGCGCTGCGGCTGCGGTAAGGATGGCGGTGAGACGGCGAAGGGTGCGCATGAGGGGTTGCGTGGTGGGCGGTAGAGGACTCGAACCTCTGACCTCCGCGATGTCAACGCGACGCTCTAACCAACTGAGCTAACCGCCCGCAACCCAGTCAGTATAGCGGGCGCGCCGTAGGCGCGCCTAGTAATAGATCCCGCGCTGGGGGAGGATCAGCACGTCTTCCAGCACCTGGCGGGGGGAGATTGTGATGGCGTTGATCAGCGCGTTCCCCACCTCCTGGACGGTGAGCATCTCCTCGCGTTCCAGCGGGGTCTCCAGACCGTCCCATATGGGCGTGTCCACGGGCCCGATGAAGGCGTTGACCACCTTCACGCCCTTGCGCCGCACCTCGGTGGAGAGGGCGCGGGCGAAGCCGGTGATAGCGTGCTTGGAGGCGGCGTACCCGGTGGTGTGGGAGAAGGCGCGGTGCGCGGCGATGGAGGAGAGGGTCATGATGATGCCGTCGCCGCGCTCCAGCATGCCGGGCAGGACGGCGCGGGTGGCGTAGACCGTCCCGTTGACGTTGATCTGCCAGAGCTCGTCCCAGTCCTCGTTGGTCATCTCCTGCAGCCGGACGACCTTGAACACCCCGGCGGAGTTGATGAGCAGGTCAACGCCGCCCCATTCGCGCTCCACTTTCGCCACGGTGGCGCGCACGGTGGCATCGTCACGCACATCGCACGCCAGCAGCATCGTCGCCCCCTCCGGTGCGCCCGCGGCCACAGGGCGCAGGCGCTCGACGCTGCGGCCCACCAGCGCCACGCGCGTGCCATGCCCCAGGAGCCGGCGGGTCATCTCGGCACCGATGCCGGAGGAGGCGCCGGTGATGAGGGCGCGCTTGCCCTTGAGCAACGCGTCGGGACCGGAGGGGGCATCAGGCATGGGGAGTGACTCCTAGGAGGCGGTGGGGAGGGGGTGGACGAAGCGGTTATTGCGCGTCTCGTCTACGACGACCTGGCGCAGCATCCCGCCCAGGGGGGCCTGGAGGCGCTGGTAGACGCGCAGGGCGATGTTTTCGCCCGTGGGCACCAGGGCCAGGTAGTCCTCCACGTCCTTGTTCAAGTGGCGGTGGTCGTAGATGTCCAGCACGTGGCGGCGCACCAACCCGTCCAGCTCCTCCAGGCCCATCACCATGCCGGTGGCTGGGTCAACCGGGCCCGCCACGGTGACGGTGAGGCCGTAGTTGTGGCCGTGGCCGTTGGGGTTGGCGCACTTGCCGAAGATGCGCTCGTTCTCGGCGAAGGAGAGGTCGTCGGCGTAGAGGCGGTGGGTGGCCGAGAAGGTGTAGTGGCGCGAGAGGTGGACGACGGGCGCGCTCATGCAGCGTGCTCCCCGAAGAACTCGACGTACAGGTCGTCGGTCTCATACAGGCGCAGACGCGCCAGCGTGCAGGTGCCCGGCACCTGGGTGAGCGAGGCCTCGATGAGCCCCCACAGCACCACGGCCAGGTTCTCCGTGGTGGGGATGGTCTCGGCGAAGTGGGGGGTGTCCAGGTTCAGGTGGCGGTGGTCGAACCCCTCCAGCACCCCGTCCACGGCGAGCTTGAGGTCCACCAGGTTCACCACCATGCCGGTGACCGGGTCGGGCTCGCCCGCCACCCCCACCTCCAGGGCATAGTTGTGGCCGTGGCCGTTGGGCAGGGCGCACAGGCCGAAGACGCGCTCGTTCTCCTCCTGGCTCCACTCGTCACGGTAGTAGCGGTGGGAGGAGGAAAAGTCGAAGCGGCGTGAGATGAGCACGGGCGGCATGGGCGCCTCCGTCCTAGGAATGCCAGGTGGGCGGGCGCTTGATGCCGCCCACGTAGAGGGTGTCGCCCTCCACCTTGGTCTCGTAGACGGTCAGGCAGTCGCCGTCGGCCTCGGTGGACAGGCCCGTGTCGGCGTGGAACCGCCAGGCGTGCCAGGGACACTCGACGACCCCGTCCTTGATGGGACCGGCGCTGATGGGGCCGCCCTGGTGGGGGCAGATGAAGTTCAGGGCGTGGAAGTGCCCGTTCTCTTCGAACACGGCCATGGCCTTGTTACGCCAGCGTCCGGTGGAGGGGCGGAAGTGCTTGCCCTCGCCCTTGGGGACGTCTGTAACCTTGCACAGGGGGACGAAGGCGTCCTGAGCGTCTGCCATGAGGTTCACCTCAGGGGTGTTGGTGGGGCGAGTCTAGCACGTGCCTGCGCGCCGCCGTGCGATGGGTTGGGCTATCATCGCTCCGGCGCAGGCTCCGCCCGCTCCATCCTCACCCCCGTAAGGAGACAGCACCCATGGCAACCCAGCGCAGGCGTCAACCCATCTCACGGAACCTGGCCATGGAGCTGGTTCGGGTGACCGAGGCGGCGGCGCTCTCCGGGGCCCGGCACATGGGCTTCGGCGACAAGAACCTGGTGGACGGGGCGGCGGTGGACGCCATGCGCCACACCCTGGGCGGCATCCGCATGGACGGCGTGGTGGTGATCGGCGAGGGAGAGAAGGACGAGGCGCCCATGCTGTACGTGGGCGAGCGCATCGGCGACGGTTCAGACCCCAAGGTGGACATCGCCGTTGACCCCATCGACGGCACCACGCTGCTCTCCAAGGGGCTGCCCGGGGCCATTGCGGCCATCGCCATGGCCGAGCAGGGCGCCATGAACGTGCCCACCGAGTTCTTCTACATGGACAAGATCGCCGTGGGGCCCGAGGCGCGCGGGGCCATCGATATCAACGATTCGGTGGAGAACAACATCCGGCGCGTCGCCAAGGCCGCGGGCCTGGCGGTGGGGGAGGTGACGGTGACGGTGCTTGACCGCCCGCGCCACGCCGACCTGCTGGCTCAGATCCGCGCCACGGGTGCGCGGGTCAAGCTCATCTCCGACGGCGACGTGGCCGCTGGCATCCAGGCGGCCATGCCGGACTCCGGCGTGCAGATGCTCATGGGCATCGGCGGCAGTCCGGAGGGGGTGCTGACCGCAGCAGCGATCCGGTGCATCGGTGGGGAGATACAGTGCAAGCCGTGGCCCCGCACGGCCGAGGAACGAGCCGAGGCCGTGGCCAAGGGCGCGGACCCCGACCGGGTGTACACCACCGAGGAGCTGGTGGCGGGTGATGACGTGTTCTTCTCCGCTACGGGCGCCTCCACGGGCGAGCTGTTGCGCGGGGTGCGTTACTTCGCGGGTGGTGCGGAGACCGAATCGCTGGTGATGCGTTCGCGCTCTGGCACGGTGCGTTGGGTGCGCAGCCTGCACAACTTCGGGCGGCTCGACAAGATGCGCTTCTCCGACAATGGGTAAGACACCTCCTGAGCAGCCCACGTCAGGCACGTTGGGCACGCCGGGCACGCCCGGCGCGGTGCGGCTGCTGCTCCTGGGCTCCGGCGAGCTGGGCAAGGAGGTGGCCATCGAGGCCCAGCGCCTGGGCGTGGAGGTCATCGCCGCTGACCGGTACGCCGGCGCCCCCGCCATGCAGGTGGCGCACCGCTCCCACGTGCTGAACATGCTGGATGGGGCTGCCCTGCGCGCGCTGGTGGAGGAGGAGGCACCCCACCTCATCGTTCCCGAGGTGGAGGCTATCGCCACCGCCACCCTGCTGGAGCTGGAGTCGGAGGGCTGGCGGGTGATACCCACGGCGCGCGCAACGCGCCTGACCATGGATCGCGAGGGCATCCGGCGCCTGGCCGCGGAAGAGTTGGGGCTGCCCACCTCGCCCTACCGGTTCGCCGGGAGTCGGGATGAGTACCACGCGGCCGTGGAGGCCATCGGCACCCCGTGTGTGGTCAAGCCCGTGATGAGCTCATCGGGCAAGGGGCAGTCGGTGGTGCGCACCCCGGAGGCGGCAGGCGCGGCATGGGACTATGCCCTGGCCAACGCCCGCGCTGCCGGATCGCGGGTCATCGTGGAGGGGTTCGTCCCCTTCGACTACGAGATAACCCTCCTCACGGTGCGCCACGCGGGGGGCACGGCGTTCTGCGCGCCCATCGGCCACCTGCAGGTGGACGGTGACTACCGTGAATCGTGGCAGCCCCAGTCCATGAGTCCTGCGTCGCTGGCCGAGGCGCAGCGCATCGCGCGCGCCGTGACGGACGCGCTGGGCGGCGCGGGCATCTTCGGCGTTGAGCTGTTCATCCAGGGGGAGACGGTCACCTTCTCCGAGGTCTCCCCGCGCCCGCACGATACCGGCTTGGTCACGCTCATCTCGCAGGACCTCTCGGAATTCGCGTTGCACGTGCGCGCGGTGCTGGGCCTGCCCGTCCCCGCCATCGAGCAGCATGGGCCTTCGGCGTCCTGCGCGCTGCTGGTGGAGGGCGATTCTGCACAGGTGCGCTTCGCGGGGTTGGAGGAGGCGCTGGCCGCCCCGGGCACCGCGCTGCGCCTGTTCGGCAAGCCTGAGGTGCGCGGGCACCGGCGCATGGGCTTGGGCCTGGCACGGGGGGCCTCCATCGAGGAAGCGCGCGCCAATGCGCGGGCCGTGGTGGCCGCCGTCCGTCCGGCGCTCTAGCCCCTGTCCCACCGAACGAGAAAGGGGCCGCCCATGGGCGGCCCCTCTGCGTTGTCCATTCGTCTGACTGGCCGTTAGACGGCGGCCAGCTCCTTCTCCATGGCCGGGGTGTAGGAACCCTGGCGCGCGGCGCTGGTGAGCTTGCACCGGTGGGCGAACGCCTTCTGGGCGGCGGTCACGTTGGCCTTCTTGCCCCCCCAGGTCTTCAGCGGCAGGGCCTGCAGGCCGCGCCCGTAGGAGTAGGAGAGCTGCCAGGGCGCCCCGGTCCTCTTCCCCTCCACGGCGATGGCCTGGAGGTTCTCGGTGGCCTCATCGTCCGGCTGCCCGCCGGAGAGGAAGACTATGCCGGGCATGGCGGCGGGAACGGTGCGTGCGAACACGCGCACCGTGCGCTCGGCAACCTCTGGGCCGCCCGCGCGGTTTTTCGCCTCGGACCCGGAGACCACCATGTTGGGCTTGAGGAGCATGCCTTCCAGGCTCACGCGCTGGGCCGCCAGCTGGCGGAACACTTCGCGCAGCGTGGCCTCCGTGGCCTCCTCGCACCGCTCGATTGAGTGGTCCCCGTCCATGAGCACCTCAGGCTCCACGATGGGCACCAGCCCCGCCTCCTGGGACAGGGCGGCGTAGCGGGCCAGGGCGTGGGCGTTGGTGTCGATGCAGTAGGAGGTGGGGATGCCCGCGCCGATGGTGATGACCGCGCGCCACTTGGCGAAGCGCGCGCCCAGGGCGTAGTACTCCTGCACGCGCTCGCGCAGCCCGTCCAGCCCCTCGGTAACCAGCTCGCCGGGAGCGCCTGCCAGCGCCTTGGCGCCGGTGTCCACCTTGATGCCGGGGATGATGCCGCTGCCGGTGAGCACGTCCACTAGGGGGGTGCCATCGGCGCCCTTCTGGCGCAGCGTCTCATCGTAGAGGATCACGCCCGACAGATAGGCGTTAACGCCGGGGGTGCGGAAGAGCATCTCCCGGTAATCGCGCCGGTTCTCCTCGGTGTTGGGGGCGCCGATGGAATCGAGCCGGCGCTTGATGGTGCCGGTGGACTCGTCGGCGGCCAGGATGCCCTTGGCGGGTGCCACCAGGGCCTGTGCGGTCTTCTTCAGCGCTGCCACGTCGGCCATGTGCCTTGCTCCTGCGTGGGTCTTGCGTGCGGACCGCCCCCCGAACGGGTGCCCGCACGAGCGCGCCTATGATACCCTCCGCCCCGCTCGCAATCCACCGCAGGCGCGCATGCGCCCGCCCACGAGGTCGCATCCTTCATGGACTCCCTGAGCGTCGCAGTCCCGGTCTTCATGGGCACCGCCCTCGTGGTGGTGCTGGCAGGCATCGCGTTGGCCCGCTTCGGTGATGAGATCGCCGAGTCCACGGGATGGGGTGCGCTTTGGGTGGGGACGGTGCTGGTGAGCATCGCCACTTCGCTGCCCGAGTTGGTGACCAACATCTCGGCGGTGCTCATCGACGCACCGGGCCTCGCGTTGGGCAACGTGTTCGGCGCCGACATGATCAACATCTTCACCATCGCCATGGTGGCGTTGCTGTTCGGCGTGAAGAACCTGTTCGGCGACCAGCCCAAGGACACCCAAGTGCTGGTGCTGGTCTCGGTGTTCATGGGCGTGCTGGCGCTGGCCATCGGCGTGTGGGGCGATCTGAACGTGGGCCCCACCAGCGTGGGCGGGCTGCTCATCATCGCCGTCTACTTCTACGGTATGAAGCGCGTGTACGACACGGGCCGCAACTCCGCCTCCCCCACGGATGCCCCGATGGCGGCTGACGACTCCCCGTCCGAGAAGCCGTGGGTCGCCTGGGTGGGCTTCCTCGTGGCGGCGGGGGCCATCATCGCGGCGGCCCCGTTCCTGGCCAACAGCGCAGATTCCATCGCGGAGATAACGGGCCTCGGCGCCTCCTTCATGGGCGTGCTGGCCGTCTCCATCGTCACCACGCTGCCTGAGGCCTCGGTGACCATCACCGCGGCGGTCCGGCGTTCCTACGGCCTAGTCATCGGCAACATCTACGGCTCCTGCGCCTTCAACCTGACCATCATCTTCTACGCGGACCTGTTCCACGGCGACGGACCCCTGCTGGGCCAGATGCAGCCGGAGCACTTCGTGGCCGCGGGCTCGGCCATCGGCCTCATGTCCCTGGGCTACCTGATCATCCGCTCCTTTAAGGACAAGGCGCTGGCCCCGGCGCGGCACCTGGCGCTGCTGGTTCCGGTGATCTACGTAGGCTCGCTGCTGTGGGTGTTCAACCTCTCCTCGGCCGCCTAGGGCCGGAGTAAGCTGATGGTACCGGCGCGGGACGCCTCGTGCGTCCCGCCCCCTCAGCCGCCAGGCGAGCTGGAGCGGTGCGCTACCTTCAACTGGGCCTCAGCGACCTGCACCTGAGCACCGTGCCGTTGAGCACGCGGGGTGTCGAGCGCCTGCTGGGCTCCAGCGTGCCGCCCCAGGATGTTGCGGCGATGTGGCGCTCGGCCGCCCTGGAACGGGGCATGAAGGCCTTCGGACGGCCGACATGTACGGTCTGAGTGCGGCAGAGACGCTGCTGGGCGTGGCCGTGCCGGGTGGGCTGCGCCAACACGTCGTCATTGTGGGCCGCGTGAGCCGGGTGCGCTCCCAGACTGGGCACCTGGTGACCAAGCACCCGCCCGAACACCTCCGCTCTGGCCAGGACGCTAGCCAACTGCGATTGGGCACTAGCTATCTGGCCGCCTTCGGGACCCAGCCCGGTGTCGTCTGCTATCAGGAGCTGTTCAACCCGCTCGAGCGCGGGACGGTGCCGTTCCTGGGCGGAGCCTGCCAGCGGGCAGAGGGCAGGGCTGGTGGCGCTGCATCCGCTGGGAATGGGGCTGCCCAGCGGTGCCTACCGCTACTGTCCCGATTTCAGGGCCGACCCGGTGCGCAAGGCAAATCCGTTATTCCAAAAGCGGGAGTTCAGCGGTGTCCAGCCCGGCATCGCTATGCGGCGGTGGGCAACCGGGTGCTCTACTCGCAGGGGTCGGTGCGTCTGGCCGAGGCGTTCAGCCGGCGCTGAGCTCAGTTCCCTCGCGCTCGCGCTGGCGGCGCTCCTCCTGACGCAGGGCCTGGGCGAGGCAACCCAAAAGGGCGAACATCATTATGAACGAGCCGGGGATCCACATAATGAGCCCACCCGCTTGCTGGTCAGCAAGCGCTGACTCCATGCTTACCCCCTCGGTATAGACGGCATACCAAGGTGCAGGGGCGTAGGTGAGGAAAGCGCTCAGCACGAAGTTGGGCACCATTATCACGAATACGTAAGGCACCCGGACCAGTGGCGCCAGGTGGGGCCGCAGGGGCACCGGTTCTACCACGTTCCACCAGAACAGGTAGGCGCTAATGGCAAAGCACACGTGCTGCCCGGTGTGCACCCAGCCGTTGGAGACGGCAGCCTCGTAGGCGTTGGGGACGTGCCAGGCGATCAGCACGCTCACCAGCAGCCCGAAGGCCACCAGCGGTTTGGAGGCGACGCGCAGCGCTATGCGCACCGGCGCGGCATTGAGGGTGGGGATGGCCACCCTCCGGCGCACCCCTCGTGGCACCCCGCGCATCATGGGCAGGACCGGTGCGCCCAGCAACACCAAGGGAACGCCCACCAGCATCAGCAGCACGTGCTGAGTCATATGAGCCCAGAATCGGTCATCGGTGAGGGCGTCCAAGGGGCTCACCAACGCCAGGGCGATAACCGCAAGGCCCCCGTAGAAGCTCCAGGGTCGCAGCCCCGCGTGGAAATGCCGGTGCGGGCCGAGCGAGCGCAGCCCGCGTGCATAGAGCAGCGCAGCCAGAGGGATGAGGGTGGCCGCCAGGGGGTCCACCGACCACGCCGTCCACAGAGGTGCCACTCCGGCAGCGTGCAGCACGACCACAGCTTCCCCTCTCAATAGCCGCAGCGCCCCCACGTCGGGGGGCGCCGGGACATTTCACCGGAATGGTGGAAGGGTATCAGGCAGTAAAGTGGAAGAACAGCGCCAGCAGGGCGATGCCAACAACCACCATCAACGCGAAGGGGATGACGAAGAGCCATGTGAAGCGTGAGTCATCGAACTTCAGGTGCATGAAGTAGCTGACCACCAGCACGAACTTGGCCGCACTGAGAGTCAGGAGGATCAGCATCATCACGATCTGCGGAAGGTCGAAGTAGAAGACAGCGACCTCTATCGCTGTAAGAACTGCCAGGATGATGCCGATCTTTATGTACAGGGCGGGCCCGGGGTGATGCTCCGCCGGAGTGTGTGAGTTGTGCGCGTGCGCCATTGGGGGTGCCTCCTTAACCCAGGCCCAACTGGGCGGCTGCATGCGAGGCCCCCTCTGCCGCCTCGGCACCGTAGGCGCCGATGAGGTAGACCACGCCGAAGATGACGATCCAGACGATGTCCACGAAGTGCCAATAAAGCCCTGCGATCTCCACGTCCAGCGAGGTTTCCTGGCGCACCGCACCCCTGAAGGAGGAGAACAACAGAGACCAGAGCCACAGGATACCCACGGTGACGTGGAGGCCATGGAAGCCGGTCATCACCAGGAACGTAGAGCCGAATAGGTTAGAGCGCGGTGTTAGCCCCTCATGGGCGAACACCG
>JAYNIL010000003.1:0-33420 GCA_038109085.1 Chloroflexota bacterium | reverse complement strand
AACGTAGAGCCGAATAGGTTAGAGCGCGGTGTTAGCCCCTCATGGGCGAACACCGA
This sequence comes from Chloroflexota bacterium, assembly GCA_038109085.1. GTDB lineage: Bacteria > Chloroflexota > Dehalococcoidia > Lucifugimonadales > Australimonadaceae > Australimonas. Next base: position 33,364 of record JAYNIL010000003.1, on the reverse strand, counting down.
GAACTCGTACATCTGGAAGCCGATGAACACCATGCCCAATGTGGCTGTGACCGCTGTCCAGAGGCGGAACGAGCCCAGGTTGCCGCGCTGGATCGCGGCCAGGGCCAGCACCATGGCCAGCGAGCTCATGAGCAGGACGAAGGTGCTCAGCGAGGTGATGGGGATGTCTAGCAGTTCCTCACGTGGGCCCACACCTGCGCCACGGTAGACCATGTGGGTGCCAATGAGAGTACCGAAGAAGAGGACGTCGGAGCCTAGGAAGGCCCACATAACCATCTTGCGGTTGGAGAGCCCCGTTGAGGTGCGGTGGGGGTCTATGCCAGCGACGTATTGCATGCTGTTCCTCGTTGCCTAGGCGCCTGGCCTAGACATGGTGGTGCCCTGCGCCCTGGGCGTAGGGAGGCTCGAAGATCCATCCGTAGATCGCGCGCAGGCCCAGGGCCCCGAAGGCCGCCATCACCGCGATTCCGGCCCAGGACATGGCGCTGTAGATCAGCAGGCCGCCGGCAAGCATAGAGATGCTGGCTGCCAGCACCACAGGCCAGTAGGAGGGCGCCGGCATCTCCGGCTCCTCGTGGGCCGGGAGGGCGGGGGGCAAGATGACGTTCGCCTCCTCGTCCCATAGCGGATGCTGAGAGGAGACGGTGGGCACCACGGCGAAGTTGTAGTGTGGCGGGGGCGAGGGGATCGTCCATTCCAGCGTGCTGGCGCCCCACGGATTCATGGGCGCCTTCTCGCCGGAGCGGGAAGAGCGGACGAGGTTGATGATGAATAGCAGGATGGAGAAGGCCAGCACCAACGCCCCAAAGGAGATCAGGGAGTTAAGAGCGCCCCAGTTCTGGTCGGGTGAGTAGGTATAAATGCGCCGGGGCATGCCAAGGGCGCCAACGATGTGCATTGGCATGAAGGTCAGGTTGAAGCCGATGAGCATAAGCCAGAAGTGGACCTTGCCCAGTTTCTCATTCAGCATCCTGCCAGAGAACTTAGGGAACCAGTAGTAGATGCCCGCCGTCAACCCGAAGATGGAGCCGCCGAAGAGTACGTAGTGGAAGTGCGCGACGACGAAGTAGGTGTCATGCTGCTGTCCGTCTACCGGCACTGCGGCGTGCATCACGCCGGATAGGCCGCCCAGCATGAACATGGAGACGAAGCCCAGGGCGAAAAGCATGGGGGTGGAAAAGCGTAACTGGCCCCCGTAGAGGGTACCTAGCCAGTTGAAAATCTTTACCCCCGTGGGCACTGCGATGGTCATGGTGGCGCCGGAGAACGCTGCGTTCGCCCAACCGCCCATGCCGGAGGTGAACATGTGGTGTGCCCACACGCCCCAGCCGAGGAACGCTATTGACGCGCCCGCGAACACCACCGTGGCATAGCCAAAGAGTGGCTTGCGCGAGAAGGTGGGCAGGATGTCAGAGACCATTCCCATGGCCGGCAGGATCAGGATGTACACCTCTGGGTGACCGAATATCCAGAACAAGTGCTGCCAAAGCAGCGGGTCAGACCCGGACTTGATGTCCACGAAGAAATTGGTGTCGAAGAACCGGTCGAGCATCAGCATGGTCAGCGCCACAGTCAGAGGCGGGAAGGCGAAGATGACTAAGAAAGAGATGATCAGCGTCATCCACACGAAGATGGGCATGCGCATCAAGGTCATGCCGGGTGCGCGCATGTTCAAGATGGTGATCACGAAGTTGAAACCGGCGATCAGCGTGCCCAGGCCCAGCACCTGCAGGCCCAGCACCCAGTAGTCCACACCGGAGGTGGCGGAGAAGGCGTGGGAGGTGAGGGGGGCGTAGCCCACCCAGGTCTGCTTGGGGAAGGCATCCATGAAGAAGGAAAAGTTGATTAGGATCGCGCCGAAGATGTAGAGCCAATAGGAGAGGGCGTTCAGGCGCGGGAACGCCACGTCGCGCGCTCCGATAAGCAGCGGGATCATGTAATTGAAGAAGGCGGCTCCCGCAGGCATGACCACCAGGAAGATCATGGTGGTTCCGTGCATGGTGAACAGGGAGTTGTAGGTGTCCGCGCTCACGATGGTCTGGTCCGGCTGGGCCAGCTGGGCGCGCATCAGCAGCGCCTCTAGCCCGCCCAAGACGAAGAAAAACAGTGCGGAGACCCCGTACAGTATGCCGATCCGCTTATGGTCGACGGTGGTGACCCAGCTCCATATGCCGGTAGTGGCCACGGGCCGCCGCAGGATGCCGATGTTCGCTGCCATGGTGTTTCTGCTCCCCGGGGCTGCTGCTAGTTGACCGTCAGGCTCTTGAGGTAGGCGGCGAGGTCCAGGGCCTGGGCCTCAGTGAGCGTGTCCTTGTAGGAGGGCATGGAGCCCTGGGCGGGCAGCGGCTTGACCGACTGCACGTCGTGGATCCACTTGGCCACGTTCTCCTGGGTGGATTCCAGGATGCCGGCGGCCACGGTGGAGCGCTCGCCGAAGAGCGTCAGGTTCGGGCCGAAGGTGCCGGCGCTCACCCCGTTGATGGTATGGCACCCGGAGCACCCCTGGGTTTGGAATAAAGCCCAGCCCCGTGCGGCGGCGGATCCTGCGTCCGGGTCGGCGGCGGCGGTGTTCTGCGCAGCCACCCACTTCTCGAATTCACCTAGGCTTACCACCTTCACGCGGAAGCGCATCTTTGCGTGGGCCACTCCACAGTACTCGGCGCATTGTCCGTAGAACGTGCCCAGTTCGTTGGGCGTGAAGGGAGAGAGGTGGTTGGTGCGCCCCGGCACCATGTCAGTTTTGCCCGCCAGGGCGGGGACCCAGAAGGAGTGGATCACGTCCACCGAGGTGAGCGTGATGCCCGCCTGCCGGCCGATGGGCAGCACCAACTCGTTGGCAGTAACCAGATCCTTCCCATCCGGGCCCAGGCCGGGGTAGCGGAACTCGAACCACCACTGGTGGCCGATGGCGTCGACCTTCACTGCGTCAGACCCGGCCGCCTGGGAGGTGGCGTTTACGAAGAACATTACCGGGATGGTGATGATGAGCAGGATGCCGATTGGAAGCACTGTCCAGGCGATCTCGAGCTTATTCGAGCCGTGGATCTGCCGAGCCTTGCCGCCAGGCCGGGCCCGGAAGCGGATGATGAGGTAGGCCATGGCCATTAGAACCAAGAAACCGATGATGGTCGCAGCGGTCACCACCAGCACGTAGATCGTATTGATGTTGTCCGCCACGTCTGAGGCAGGTGAGAAGGAACTCTGCGGGGTGGCGCAGGCGGCCAGGCTCAGGACACCCAGCGCAGCCAGCGCCATCAAGGTTGTGCGTCGAAGCAATCCACGCGGCATGGCCCATCTCCTGAGGCGTCGGCCTCGGTACTATCCAATCCTTACGGTTATCACACGGGAAAATGCGCGTCAATTGAATCGCACGCGCGTTTGCATGGCCGTGATGCGGCGGATGTCGTTGGGCGGTCCAGTTGGTGATGGCTAATTCGCGCCGGAGAGACCCAGGAAACGCGCGGCGTTGCGCCATCCCACCAGCTCTGCCTCAGCAGGCGACAGACCGAGTTCAGCAAACTCGCGCTCCGGCGTGTGGATGCGCGCCATCAGTGGGTAGTCCGAGCCGATGACCACCTGCGTTGAGCCTACCGTGTCCAGCAGGTAACGCGTCGCGCGCAGGTCGAAGAAGATGTCGTCGTAGTACAGCTTGCGCGCGTAGGAGAATGGCTCGGCAGGCATCGCCTCGCGCAGCTCGGCGCTGTTTCGCCACAGCTGCTGGATGCGCGGGAGCAGCAGCGTGAACCCACCCGCACCGTGGCTGAAGCACACCCGCAGGTTCGGGCACTCCTCCATCAGCCCGCTGGTGACGATGGACGAGGAGGCCAGGGTGTTCTCCGTGGGGAAGCCCACGGCGTTGCGCAGGTAGTTCGGGCCCACGATCCGCTCAACGAAGGTGGGGTCACCCGCATGGACGAACACGCACAGCCCCAGCCGCTCCACCTCGCGCCAGAAGGGCCAGAAGCGCGCATCACCGGGAGAGACGGCGTTGATGTGGGTCGTTATTTCCACCCCCCGCAGGCCCATCTCCTTCACATCGGCCAACTCGCGGGCTGCCAGATCCGGGTCCTGCAGCGGAACCGAGCCCAGACCGATGAACCGGTCGGGGTGGCGCTGGACCATGCCCGCAATGGTGATATTAAGGTAAGCAGCTAGGTCGCGCCCGTCCTTCGGGTTCAGGCCGTAGTCCAGCAGACGCGGGAAGGGGGAAAGCACCTGCCGGTCTATCCCCTGCTCCGGCAGCTCGCTGATGCGCCGGGCCAGGTTCCAGCATTGGTCGGTGCAGGTGCGGTGGTTGCGCCCGGAGATCATCAGGTCCGCCTTGCCCGGTTCGTGGTGCACCATCTGCGGCCACGCGTCTCCCGCCGCCCGGCCCAGCGAGGGGGGGAAAGAGTCCGGGACGATGTGGGTGTGGACGTCGATGACCATGGGGCACCTCACTGGGCCGGAATCGGCCGGGGCTGCGGGCGATTATGGAGGCGGCTCAAGCAGGCCGTAAAGGGCTGGAGAGGTCCGGAGAAAGGGGCCAAGACCCTGTTGACACCCTCACCCTGACTGCTATACTGGCGTGGTGCCTGTCGAGAGGGACCTCGGTCTCAAGGCGGACAGACACCCGGAGTGAGATGACCCTGGCGAACAGCCTCATCTGAACCGGCCCCAAAACCGTGAAGCTACTGCTCTTTCGAGGCGGTGGCCGAACGGCCACCGCCTTTGCACGTTAACAAGGGAATATCGAGCGAGTACGAGCCAAGGTTAGTTTTAGTAGTGGTCAAGCTACTAAGGGCCCATGGTGGATGCCTTGGCGTCAAGGGCCGATGAAGGGCGTAGCACGGCTGCGATAAGCCTCGGTTAGCTGCCAAGCAAGCTTAGCCGGGGATACCCGAATCGGGGAACCGGCACTGGCGAACCCAGTGCGTCCCATGCTGAACACAATAGGCATGGGGAGGTAACCGGGGGAACTGAAACATCTCAGTACCCCGAGGAACAGAAAGCAACCGCGATTCCCGGAGTAGTGGTGAGCGAAACGGGAACAGCCTAAACCGGTGGGGTTTAGTGGCCTAGGGGCCTATACCTCATGGGTGTTGTACGGCGTATCAGCAGGAACCCTAGTGACTGCGCAGAGTTACCAATCCGTCTCCTAGTCGAAGGAACCTGGAAGGGACCGCCACAGAGGGTGATAGCCCCGTAGGCGAAAGGAGCCGGACTCTGGATGCGTTCGTGAGTACCGCGGGACACGTGAAATCCCGTGGGAAGCTGGGGGGACCACCCTCCAAGGCTAAATACCCTTGACGACCGATAGTGCACAAGTACCGTGAGGGAAAGGTGAAAAGAACCCCTGAAGGGGAGTGAAATAGACCTGAAACCGTGGGCCTACAAGCGGTCGGAGCCCTGATTCGTCAGGGTGACGGCGTGCCTATTGAAGAATGATCCGGCGAGTTACTTCTGTGTGGCAAGGTTAAGGAATACAGACGTTCCGGAGCCGAAGCGAAAGCGAGTCTGAATAGGGCGATTAAGTCGCACGGAGTAGACCCGAAACCGAGTGAGCTACCCATGGTCAGGGTGAAGCCTCGATAGTCTCGAGGTGAAGGCCCGAACTGGTGAACGTTGCAAAGTTCTCGGATGAACTGTGGGTAGAGGTGAAATGCCAAGCGAACTCGGAGATAGCTGGTTCTCCCCGAAATGCATTGAGGTGCAGCCTCTAGGGAGAGGGGCGGAGGTAGGGCTCTGATTGGGCTAGGGGGCGTGAGCTTACCAAACCCAGTCAAACCATGAATGCCGTTCCATCTATGCCTAGGGAGTGAGACTGTGGGGGATAAGCTCCATGGTCGAGAGGGAAACAGCCCAGACCATCAACTAAGGCCCCTAAATCCATGCTCAGTGTTAAAGGAAGTTCGGACGCCCAGACAACCAGGAGGTTGGCTTAGAAGCAGCCACCCTTTAAAGAGTGCGTAATAGCTCACTGGTCAAGGGTTCGTGCGCCGACAATTTACCGGGGCTTAAGCATGGTGCCGAAGTTATGGCTTCGCGGGTAACCGCGAGGGGTAGGGGAGCGTTCCCTGTGCGTCGAAGTTCTGCCGTAAGGCAGGGTGGAGCGCAGGGAAGTGCGAATGCCGGTATGAGTAGCGTAAAGATGCGTGAGAACCGCATCCGCCGAAAGTCCAAGGTTTCCTACGCAACGTCAGTCGTCGTAGGGTTAGTCGGTCCTAAGCCGAGGCCGTGAGGCGTAGGCGATGGGCAGCTGGTCAATATTCCAGCACCACCTGTGGATCGTTTTAAGGTCGAGGAGGGACACGGGAAGCTAAGCAGAGCGTGCCTATTGGACATGGTGCGTCTGAACCTGTAGGCCATCTCGGGATAGGAAAATCCGTTCCGGGGCTACGAGCTGAGGGGTGAGGCAATTTTAGGGCTATGCCCTGGGAAAGTTTGCTGATGCTATGCCGGCAAGAAAAGCTTCGCGACTAGAGTCACAGGTGTCCGTACCGCAAACCGACACTGGTGGACTGGTGGAGAACACTAAGGCGGACGAGAGAACCTTCCTTAAGGAACTAGGCAAGTTAACTCCGTAACTTCGGGAGAAGGAGTGCCCTGGGGTGTGTAATCCCTTGCGGAAGAAGCATTCTGGGGTCGCAGCTAAGAGGCTCTAGTGACTGTTTAACAAAAACACAGGTCCCTGCTCAAGTCGTAAGACGATGTATAGGGGCTGACGCCTGCCCAGTGCCGGAAGGTTAAGGGGAGTGGTGCAAGCTACGAACCGAAGCCCCGGTGAACGGCGGCCGTAACTATAACGGTCCTAAGGTACCGAAATCCCTTGTCAGGTAAGTTCTGACCCGCAGGAAAGGCGTAACAACTGGAGCGCTGTCTCAAGGAAGGCCTCGGTGAAATTGAAGTACGAGTGAAGATGCTCGTTACCCGCAGCAGGACAAAAAGACCCCGTGGAGCTTTACTGCACCCTGACATTGGTCTGAGAGCCAAGTTGTGTAGGATAGGTGGGAGGCTATGAGGTCCGGACGCCAGTCCGGGCGGAGCCATCGGTGAAATACCACTCTTCTTCGTTTTCGGACCTAACCACTGAACAAGCAGTGGGACCGTGTCTGGCGGGCAGTTTGACTGGGGCGGTCGCCTCCCAAAGAGTAACGGAGGCGTACAAAGGTCCCCTCAGGGCGGATGGAAATCGCCCGTGGAGCGCATTGGTAGAAGGGGGCTTGACTGTAAGGCCAACAAGCCGAGCAGGGACGAAAGTCGGTCAAAGTGATCCTACGGTCCCGTGTGGAAGGGCCGTGGCTTATCGGATAAAAGCTACCCCGGGGATAACAGGCTTATCTTGCCCAAGAGTTCATATCGACGGCAAGGTTTGGCACCTCGATGTCGGCTCGTCGCATCCTGGGGCTGAAGAAGGTCCCAAGGGTCCGGCTGTTCGCCGGTTAAAGCGGCACGTGAGCTGGGTTCAGACCGTCGTGAGACAGGTCGGTCTCTATCCGCTGTGGGCGTAGGAAGTTTGAGGGGAGCTTTCCCTAGTACGAGAGGACCGGGAAGGACGCACCACTGGTGTTCCGGTTGTTCCGCCAGGAGCAGTGCCGGGTAGCTATGTGCGGTACGGATAAGCGCTGAAAGCATCTAAGTGCGAAGCCGGCCCCAAGATGAGACTTCCCACACCGTTAAGGTGGTAAGGCCGCAGAGAGACTATCTGCTTGATAGGCCGCATGTGTAAGCACAGCAATGTGTTCAGCAGAGCGGTACTAATCGGCCGAGGGCTTGACCATAAAATTTTCCTGCCTCTACTCGCTCGATTTCCCTTGTTAGCGTGCAAGGGCATGCCATGCCGGGCCCGTGTCCGGTTCACCCGGTGCGGGGTGGAGCAGTGGCAGCTCGTCGGGCTCATAACCCGAAGGTCCCAGGTTCGAATCCTGGCCCCGCTACCAATTTCATCAAAAAGGCCCCGTTCGGGGCCTTTTTTGCGCTCGTCGACTGATTCGGGGCAATCCCTTTTCGTCTTCAGGCCCACCACTTGATGACGCGGCGTATACTCGTCCCGCATGGCGCCCGTGCGCGCGAGGAGGCTCAGTATGCTGACTCAGGACCAGAACGAAACCCTCACCCGAGTGGGCCGCGGTACGCCCATGGGAGAGTACTTTCGCCGCTTCTGGATCCCCTTCTTGCTCTCGTGGGAGCTGGAACCCGATGGGGAACCGGAGCGGGTGCGTCTTCTGGGCGAGGACCTGGTGGCTTTCCGCGACACCCATGGGAGCGTGGGCCTCATAGCCGAGAACTGCCCGCACCGCGGCGCCTCTTTGTTCTATGGGCGCAATGAGAACGACGGTCTGGCATGTATCTACCATGGCTGGAAGTTCGACACGGCAGGGGCCTGCGTTGACATGCCCTCCGAACCTGACGAGTCCAACTTCAAGGATAAATTGAAGCCTACGGCCTACAAGTGTGTGGAGCGCGGGGGCATTGTCTGGACGTATATGGGCCCCAAGGACCAGGACCCACCGGAACTGCCGGGCCTCGAGTGGCTGGACCTGCCTGCGAGCCAGATCGTCGCTGCCAAGCGCGTGCAGAAGACCAACTGGCTCCAGGCGCTGGAGGGGGAGATCGACCAATCGCACCTCTCCTTCACCCACTCGCGCCTCAAGGAGGGGGATGGCCCAGGTGTGTCTGGCCGGCTTGTGAACCTGATCCGACAGCAGGATAAGCATCCGCGATTTGAGGTCGTGGACACCGACTACGGCGTTTGCATCGGCGCGGGCCGCAACGCTCCGGATGGACAGAAGTACTGGCGCGTGAGTCAGTTTCTCGCCCCTTCCCACATCATGACGGGCCCCTACGGAGAGAACCCTATGCGCAACTGGCGCATGTGGGTGCCGATGGATGACACTAATGTCATGTGCATTGGCCTCTACTTCCACCCCTCGCAGCCCTTCAGTGGCGAGCGGCGCGAATTCCTGGAGACTCGTGGTGGGGTGTGGACCATCTCCCCCGACGCGCAGAAACCACGCGATACCTCCCTTCCCTTCGGGCGCTGGTACTCCAGGCTGGACCTCGACAATAACTTCGGTATGGACCGGCAGGTCCAGCGCACGGAAATCTATTCAGGCTTAACGGAGTTCTTCGCCCAGGACGCAGCTCCTCAGGCTGGTATGGGGCTCATCTACGACCGGCGCAAGGAGCATCTGGGCACATCGGACCTGGGCATCATCGGTATGCGCCGGTGGCTGTTGCGGGCCACGCAGGAGCTGGCGAAGACGGGCAAGCGCCCGGAGCTGGCGGTCCACCCGGAGTGGTACGCCGTGCGTTCTGACGCCACCATCATCCCTGCCCAGGAGCGCTGGTTCCCCGCCACTGAGGAGCGCCGAAAGGCTACTCCCGGCGTGAACCCTGACGCCCCTTAGGCCGCGCACATTCCATTACGCTACCGGAGGCTGTGAATGCCTGATTTCTTTGAAGTTGCCCGGTCCCAGCGCGGCGTCCGGTTCTACAAGCCCGACCCGGTGAGCGATGCGGTGGTGGAGCGCATCCTCTCCGCCGCCACCCGGGCCCCCTCTGGTAACAACAAGCAGCCGTGGCGGTTCGTGGTGGTGCGCGATAGTGGCGTGAAGGCCGAGTTGGGCCGGCTTTACCTGCTGGGCCAGGCGCGCACGCGCGGTCAGTCGGTCCCGTCGGCGCCCCCAGCCGAGGGCCCGCTGCCCTTCTCCTTCGCCATGGAACAGGTGCCTGTGGTCATTATGGTCTACACGGCTCACAACACAGACGGTGCTTCCATCTACCCAGCGGTGCAGAACCTGATGCTGGCCGCCGCCGCCGAGGGTCTGGGCACACGCCTTACCACCACCTGGCGCAGCGTTGAGACTGAGGTCTCGCGCCTGCTGGGCGTGCCCGATGATTGGGATGGAGTGGCGCTTATTCCTTTGGGATACCCGGCTGACCCCGACCACCTGGGAGGCTCGCGCCGCAAGCCCGTGTCCGAGGTAGCCTTCCTCGACCATTGGGGGGTTGCCCTCTAGCCCTATTCCGACCAGCCTCAGTGAATGCGAGGAAGACGATGCCAGAGTTCTTCGACGTGGTGCGTTCCCTGCGTGGCGTGCGCTACTACAAGCCTGACCCCGTTCCACAGGCCGTGCTGGAGCAAGTGCTAGAGGCCGCTACCCGAGCGCCTTCCGGTTCCAACAAGCAGCCGTGGCGCTTCGTGGTGGTGCGGGATGCGGCGACCAAGCGTGCGCTAGGAGAGTTGTACCGGCGGGGACGCGCCGCTTCGTATGCTGGCGAGCCGGAGGCCATTCCCGCCCAGGGCCCCTACACCTTTGAGCAGGACATGGAGCACGTGCCGGTCATCATCCTTCCATGCATGGAGGCGCTTCCCACGCGTGGACGCGAGGTCTTCCGGGGCGCGTCCATATATCCGGCTGTGCAGAACCTGATGCTGGCAGCTGCGGCTCACGGGCTCGGCTCTCGCTTCACCACCGTCTGGCAGCACACGGGCGATGCCGTGCCTAAGCTGCTGGGCATCCCCGACAACTTCGAGGTTATGGGACTACTGCCTCTGGGCTACCCCGCCGCTCCCGACCATCTGGGCGGATCTAAGCGCCGGCCCGTAGCTGAGGTCACCTATTTCGACCGCTGGGGCAAAACGGAGGGCTAGGTGTCCGATGAACGAGGCCGTGGCTAGACTGACCGCAGATGGAAAGACGGATGGAGGAGCGTCATGGCCCGTATCAGCAGGGTAGGGCACGTGGTGCTCTACGTTTCTGATATCGCCCGCTCCGTCGTCTTCTACCGGGACAAGCTGGGCATGGAGCTGGTGCGCCTGGAGCCGGAGTTTGCCGCCTTCATGTCCTTCGGCGCCAACCACCACGACATCGCGCTCTTCCAGGCGCGCGGGCCCGGCGTGAGCGCCGAAGGCGGCGTGGGCTTGGCCCATTTGGCGCTCGTGGTGGACGGGGGTTTGACTGAAGTCAAAGCGGTGCACGATAGGCTGGAGGCCGCAGGCGTGTCCATTGAGGAGCGCACCGACCATGGCATGACCCAGTCGGTCTACTTCCGTGACCCGGACAACAACCGGCTGGAGATCTACTGCGACACCATGCCCACTGGGGTGTCCAAGCGCTACCTGGCCGAGCGCGAGGGGCTGGGCGCCCCCCTGGACCTGGACGCAGCACCGCGCTCCTAGAGCTGCCCCCAGAGCTCGGTGAGGGTGCTGACCGCAGCCCCGTCCCACTCCAGCGCATCGCGCCGGTAGTGCTGGTCGAACCAGGTGTGCTCCTCGCCGGGCGCCCGCAGGAGCACGGCCTCCATGCCCACCGCGCGGGCCCCCGTGAGTTCGCGCGCGCCTCCATCGCCCACGAACATGCAGCGGCCGGGCGCAACGCCCAGCGCACCGGCGAGGTGGTGATAGACGCGCGCGTCCGGCTTCATCATGCCCAGCGCGCAGGAGAAGCCCGTGAAATCGAAGTGGGGAGCGAAGGGCGTGGCGTCCCAGACGGCGGGCACCTCCGCCGAGCAGTTGGACAGTAGACCCACCCGCAACCCGTGCTCCCGCAGCCCGGTGAGCAGAGCGATGGCATCGCCCCGGGGCGTGAGCCAGCCCGCCGCGTGCGAGCGCCAGGCCCAAGCCGCCTCGGCCACGGCCTCGTCGTTGGGGTGTGCGCCCACACCGTTCGCGCTGGCGCGCAGGATGTCCGCCACGCCGCCCTGGTGGCCCGACTCGCGCGGCTCCAATTGCGCGCGCCAGTACAGGGTGAAGGGCTCGTGCGCGGCGCCAAGGGCCCCGCTCACCGCTACCAACATCGCCTGGTAGCGCATGGGGGCTACCGTCTCCACCAGCGTCCCGAACAGGTCGAAGATCACCGCGTCGAAGCGTCCGTTTGGCGAGGGGCTCATGCGCCACCTCCGGAGCGCGGGGTTGCGATGCGCAGCAGGGCGGGGAGCACCAGCAGGGCGGCGGCCAGCGCCAGGGAGATCATCAGCGCCGTGAGGGTGCCGTAGGTGGCGAACAGCGGCATGGGCGCCAGGCCCATGATGGCGAAGCCCAGCACCGAGGATCCCGCCGAGGCCAGCAGTGAGACGCCCGTGCCCCGCGCGGCCCGTTCCAGCGCCGCCAGCGAGCCGCCGGAGCGCGCCAGCTCCTCACGGTAGCGCTCGGTCATGTGGATGGAGTAGTCGATGCCCACGCCGATGGACACCGCGCCGATGGTGGCGGTGACGAAGTTCAGCGCCAGGCCCGTTAGCTCCATCAGTGCGTAGAGCCACACCACCACCAGCCCGATGGGCACCACCGTCACCAAGGCCAGCCGCACCGAGCGCAGCGCCAGCACCAGCAGCACCAGCGCGCCTGCCGCCGCCAGGGGTATGGAGGTGCGCAGGGAGCGCACAGTGGCGGTGAGGGAGGCGTCGCGCACGAAGGGTGAGCCGGTGAGGCCCGCGCGGGTCACGGCGGGGTGCGCGGCCAGCGGAGCCAGGTCAGCGCGCAGCGCCTCGCGCGCCCCGGCGATGACGCTCTGCTCGCGCGTACCGGGGATGCCAACGGTGATGATGGACACCACGTCCATGGGGTTTGACGCATCGTAAGAGAGCGCCATTCCCACCTGGTCCGCCGTGTATAGGATGGCTGAGGGGCTGGCGGGGACGCCGTGCTCGCTGATGTAGGCGAACACCGCCCGCACCTGCTCCGGCGTGTCGGGCAGGCCGTCGGCGTCCTCGTCGGTGAGCACCACGCCGCTTTCGCGCGCCACCTGACCGCGGGTGTAGGGCGATGCCGTGACCAGGCGGACGAAGGCCGCCGCGTGCTGCTCGAAGACCGAGGGGCTCCCGTCGGCCTCCTGTCCCACGTAGGGGTTCTGGCGCAGGCTCGCGATGAACGTCTCCGTTGCGCGCAGCAGTCCAGGGTCGGCTAGCGCCCCCTCCATGTAGATGATGCCTGCCTCACCAGAGCGCGACCCGACATGGGTGTCCAACTTGTCCAGCCCCACCACCAGGTCGGAGCCGGGAGAGAAGAAGTCCTTCACGTCGAACGTCGCCTGCAGGCGCAGGGCGAACACCAGGCTCAGGGCCGTGAGGGCGGCTGCGGCAGCCAGGGTGAGCCAGGGGCGATGGGCCGGGCCGGTCACCAATCCTGCCATCAGCGCCTCCCAACGCCCGCTCCCCGCACCTACCGGTGCCGGGGCTGGTGCGCCGGGGGCCGGCGCGTCCGCGCGGCGCGCCCGGCGCGCCAGCACCACCAACGGGGCCCCCACTGTGAGCAGCGCCGATGCGGCCAGGATGCCCGCTCCACCCGCGGCTGAGAGAGCGACAAGCACGATGACCCCCGTGCCCGCCAGCGCCGTGGCGGCAGCGCCCCCCGCCAGGGCCAGCGTCAGGCCGGCGCGCCCACTGGGACCGGGGGCGCGTGCCAGCAGCAGGTCGGCGCGCATCAGCGCTAGCGGGACGGCCACCCCCAGCACCACCAGGCCCGCCAGGACGGAGATGCCGGCGGCGGTGCCGAAGTGCACCACCGCCTCGATGCCGGAGGGCACGTTGGACAGGAACGCGATGCCGTCGGAGGCCATGGCTAGCACCAGCGCGCCTAGCACCCCCGCGAAGCCCACGCGCAGCGCCTGCGGGGGTGGGACGGCGGGCCCGCGCTCCTCGCGGTAGCGGCGCACCGCATGGACGGCGAAGTCCACGCCCAGCGAGACCATGGCGATGGGCACGATCAGGTCAACGATGATGCCGCCCTTGATGCCCACCAGCGCGCTGAGACCCTTGAGCCAAATCATCAGCGCGCCGATGCCCGCCGCCGTGAGGGCCGTGGCCCAGTAGGAGCGCAGGCTCAGTCCCACTACGGCCAGTGCCGCAATGACCGTGAAGGTGATGAACATCCCCGCCGTGCGCCCCTGCTCCTCGGCGGCCAGGGTTTGGTCTATGGCGAGGCCCCACAGCTGGTAGTGCGCCTGCTCGCCGCGCAGCGTGGATTGCACCGTGCGGGCGAAGCGCTCCCGTGCCCGGCCCGCCTCGCTGGTCGCCAGCCCGGCGAAGCGGCTGAGCCCCCCCAGCGCCTCGTTGTCCGCCAGCACCACCACCAGCAGCGCGGGGCTCACCCACCAGTCCACCTCGGCCCCGTCCACCACCCGCGCCTGGCGGGTGGCCTGCACCGAGAGCTGCTCGGCGAGACCCGCCGTGCGCTCGTCGGCCAGCAGCGCTGCCACTGCCGCCTTCACCTGCACCTCGCTGGCGTCGGCCAGCGCGATGCCCTGGGTCAGCGCCAGGTACGCCGCCACCGCATCCGGCAGGCCCGTGAGGCCCGTGTAGGTGACGCCCGTGTCCGCGTCGTAGCGCACCAGCAGCAGGGGGGCGGGCTCGACGCCCTCCGGGGCCAGGAGGCCAGCGGCGTCGGCATCGCGCAGCGCCTGCTGGTTGGCGACCAGCTCAGCCAGTGCGGCGGGGGTCAGCAGGTCGCCCGTGGGCGATTCGGCGATGTAGGCCGTGGCGAAGGTGGCCGAGGCCAATCGCGTGTCCACCGCATCGCGCAGGTCGAACTCCTCGCCCCCTGGGTCGGTGGAGGCGGCCTCGGTGGGTGCCAGCCAGACCATGGGTGCCACCAGCGCGCAGGTGAGGAGAACCGCCGCAGCAAGCACCGGGCCGGAGTGGGCCACCAGCCACGCACCCGCGCGAGCGGAGAGGGTGGGCCTAGTGTTCACGGGGCATGTGCTCGTGGCCCTGCGGCTCGCCCCGCAGCAGTGTGCGCATTCCCAGGAGCATGCGGATCGTGGTGGACGTGCCAGAGCCGTTGGGCCCCACCAGCCCCACGGCCTCGCCGGGGTTGATGGCGCACGAGACGTCGCGCACCACGGCGCGGGCGGTGAAGCTCTTCCACAGGCCGATGGTCTGGACGGCGGGCGTGGAGGGGGCGGCGGTGCTCATGGGCCCTCATACTAACGCGTCCGCCGTACGCCCGTCGCTGGCCCACGCCTGTGCACCACAGGTCCGGGTGGGCGTAAGCGGCGCGCGGGGTGACGGATTCGTGGGCCCATTGTGAGACGCGTGGCCCGAAACCGCCTCTGCCCGCCTGGCTCGCGTGCGGCACGGCCACCGTACGTTTGGCAAGGACCGCAGGAGAAGGAACGTGGAGCCCTCGTCGTTCAGCCCCTCCGAGGGAGGCTGAGGGAGGGCAACGCCACCGCTGCGGAAGGGTACGTCCACGGCCGCGATTGCATAGATGAATCCGCAAATATAAAGGGAAATTGTGAACGAAACCGCAGGTTGACGCATCCGCTCTCGATGGGTAGGCTCCCCAAATCTTGCCGCCGGGCGGGTCTCCGAGGGGAGGGTCGGCTGGCAGGAGGGCCGATGGCACAGGAGCAAGGCTCCGCCAAGATCAGCGTGCGCGGGTTGTGGAAGCTCTTCGGTGTGGATGGCCGCTCGGCCATCGACCCGCGCATGGAGGGCCTCACCAAGGCCGAGATCCAGCAGCACTTCGGGGTGGTCACCGGCCTGCGGGACGTCTCCTTCGACGTCCAGGCGGGCGAGGTGTTCGTGGTCATGGGGCTCTCGGGCTCCGGCAAGTCCACCCTGGTGCGCAACCTGGTGCGGCTCATCGAGCCTACGGCGGGGCAAATTCTCGTAGACGGGGGGGACGTCCTCACCTACACCGAGAAGCAGCTGATCGAGTTCCGACGCACCAAGATGGCCATGGTGTTCCAGCACTTCGGTTTGCTGCCGCACCGCACGGTGCTAGAGAACGCAGCCTTCGCCCTGGAGCTGCGAGGCGTGGACCGGGAGGAGCGTGAGGAGCGCGCCCGAGCGACGCTGGGCATGGTGGGCCTGCAGGACTGGACGGGCGCCTACCCCCACACCCTCTCCGGCGGCATGCAGCAGCGCGTGGGACTGGCGCGCGCCATCGCGGCTGACACGGACGTGCTGCTCATGGATGAGCCGTTCTCGGGCCTGGATCCGCTGATCCGGCGCGACATGCAGAACGAGCTGGTGCGCCTGCAGGACCAGCTCCAGAAGACCATCGTCTTCATCACCCACGACCTGGCCGAGGCCGTGAAGCTGGGGACCCACATCCTCATCATGCGCGACGGCCAGGCGGTGCAGGTGGGTACGCCCGAGGAGATCCTCAGCAACCCCGCCGACGACTACGTCAGTGAGTTCACCCGCGACGTGCGCCGCTCCACGGTGCTCACGGTGCGTTCCATAGCCACCCGGCCGCGAGTGCGCCTGCAGGCAACCCAGTCGCCTAAGGAGGCCATGGACGCCCTGGCGGCGGCGGGCGAGGTGGCGGGGTTCGTGGTCGAAGCGAGCCGCGCCTACCAGGGCGCCGTCTCCTTCAACTCCCTGGCCGAGGCGAACCAGCGCGAGGACGCTGACCTCTCCTCCGCCTACCTGGACGAAGTGAGCCCCCTCAACGCAGACAACTCGGTGGAGTCGGTGGTGTCCGCCATGTCCAACCAGCCGGGCTCGCTGCCCGTGGTGGACTCGGCGGGCCGCCTGGTGGGTGAGCTGGCCCCTGCCGCCGTGGCACGGGTGATGGACGAGGAGTTCAAGGCAGCCGAGGCTGCGGCCGCTGCACAGCCGGTGAGTGAGGCCGAGCCAGCCACGGAGGGGGCCTAGCATGGAAGCCGTCAAGCGCCTGTGGGCAGGACGCACCGCGCGTCAGCGGGTGTGGTTGTTGGCGGCCGGTGCGCTGGCCGTCATCGCATCACTTTCCCTGGCCCTCCAGTCCGTGGAGTGGGAGATCTACCGGGTGCCCCTGAACAAGGGCATCGACACAGCGGTGAACTGGGTCACCGTCACCTTCGACCCGGTGTTCGACGCCATCAAGCTGGCCGTTGTGAAGGTGCTGGTCGCCATCGAGCAGACCTTCCTGTGGGTGCCCTGGTTCATCTGGGTCATCGCCGTGGGGCTGTTCACCTTGCGGGTGCTGTCCTGGAAGGCGGCGCTAGTGTTCGCCGCGGGGCTCACGCTGATCCAGTCCATGACGCTGTGGGACCACGCCATGACCACCCTGGCGGTCATCACTACATCCATGCTGCTCATCGTCATCACGGCGATACCGACGGGTATCGTGGCGGCCCGCTCCGACCGGTTCGAGGCGCTAATCCGCCCCGTGCTGGACGCGGCGCAGACGATCCCGTCCTTCGTCTATCTGATCCCAGTCATATTCCTGCTGGGCGCGGGGAAGGTGCCGGCCATCTTCGCTACCATGGTCTACGCCGCGCCCCCCGCCGTGCGCCTCACCAACCTGGGGCTCAGGCAGGTCTCTCCGGAGATCAAGGAGGCGGCCCGTTCGTTCGGGGCCACCTCCTTGCAGATGCTGATCAAGGTGGAGCTGCCACTGGCGCTGCGCACCATCATGGCCGGGGTCAATCAGGCGACCATGATGGCGGTGGCCATGGTGGTCATCGCATCCGTAATCGGTGCGGGCGGTCTTGGCGAGGACGTGCTCTTCGCCCTGGGCCGCGTGCGCGTGGGCCTCGGATTCGAGGCGGGCCTGGCCATCCTGGTGCTGGCCGTGGTGTTGGACCGGCTCACTCAGGCATTCGGTGACAAGAGCGAGGACGGGCAGCGGCGCCATTAAGCGCCCTGCTGGAGCAGCGAATCGCAAGCAGTGGACAAAGCAGAGTGATAAGGAGATTGTGCATGAATAGGTTTGTGTTCGTGAAGAAGGTTTGGGGCTTCGCTCTGATGAGCGTGGCCCTGGTGGCCGCCCTCGCCGCCTGCGGCGGCTCCGAGGAGAAGCCCACCATCACCATCGTCGATGGCAACTGGACCTCGGTGAACGTGCTGGGTGAGGTGGCGGCCAAGGTCATCACCGACCAGTTGGGCTACCCCACAGCACGGCTGCGCACTGACGTGACGCCTGGTTGGGCCGCACTGTGCAATGGCGACGCCGACGTGGGGGTCGAGGCGTGGCTGCCGGGCCGTCTGCCCGAGATCCAGCCCTTTATCGACCAAGGGTGTGTGGAGTTGGGTGGGACTAATTTCCCTGGTGGCATCGGCTGGTACGTGCCAGCCTACGTCATCGAGGGTGACGCTACCCGTGGCATCGACCCCATGGCCCCGGACCTCAAGACCATCGAGGACCTGAACGACTACTGGGAGCTCTTTGAGAACCCCGAGAACCCCGGTAAGGGTGAGCTCCTGGGTGGGGATCCCGGCTGGATCGACCAGCCCGACGACATCTCCCGCATCAAGGGCTACAACCTGAACTACTACCGCTCCAACCAGGGAGAGGCGGTAATCCAGGCGCGGGTTAAGGCGGCTATCCTCAAGGGTGAGCCGATCCTCTTCTACCTGTGGACGCCGCACTCTTTCTTTGGCGAGGTGGACACCATCCAGATCCAGGAGGTGGACCCCTACGACAAGGAGACATGCTTCCTGCCGCTGGAGAACGGTGAGCCGCACGTGGGTGAGCTGCCCTACCGCTGCGCCCACGCCGCCTATGACGTGCGCACGGTGATCCGCACGGACATCAAGGAAACCGCGCCGGACGTGGCCCGGTTTATCGAGAACATGTACGTCTCAGAGAAGGGTGTCAGCGACATTATGTACCAGGTGGATGTGCTGGAGCGCCCGGTGCCTGAGGTGGTGGACGAGTGGATCGCCGCCCATCAGAGCGAGATCGATGCCTGGATCGCGGGCAACCGCACCGACTAGGCCCGGTCTTCCGGCCTGACGCACGACCCATCTGCGGGGGCGGCAGCGATGCCGCCCCCGCTTCGCGTTCTGGCAGCGGCACTGGGCCCGGTGCGCTAGCATAGACCCATGCGCTACCTCATCACCGGGGCCTCCGGGTACGTGGGCCGTGCGCTCGCCGCATCGCTCTCCGCTGACGGACACCAGGTGTGGGCCGTTAGCCGCTCCCCGGAACGCGCCCGCGCCGCCCAGCCCGAGCTAGCGGGTGCCGTGGGCTGGGATGCACTGGATGCGGCGATGGACGGGGCCAACGGGGTGGTGCACCTGGCGGGCGAGTCCGTCGCCGGGCGCTGGACCCGTGCCAAGAAGGCGCGCCTCTATGCATCGCGGGTGGACACGACCCGCGCCCTGGTGGCGGCCATCGAACGTGCGGCGCACCGGCCCTCGGTGCTGGTGAGCGCCAGCGCCGCGGGCTACTACGGCGAGCGCGGCGAGGAGACGCTGATCGAGGCGAGCGAGCCGGGCGATGACTTCCTGGCCCGTCTGTGCGTGGAATGGGAGGCCGCAGCCGCCAGTGCCGAGCCGCTGGGCGTGCGCGTGGTCCAGGTGCGGAGCGGCCAGGTGGTGGGTCAGGGCGCTGCGTTCCTGCGCCCGCAGGTGCTCGCCGCCCGAGTGGGCGTGCCCACCCGCTTCGGCAACGGGCGCCAGTGGTGGCCGTGGGTGCACGTGGACGACGTGGTCGCGTGCTACCGCCTGGCGCTGCAGGACGCTGACGTGCGCGGTCCCCTCAACGCCACCGCTCCGGAGCCGGTGCGCCAGGGCGCCTTCGCGCGCGCGCTTGGGGGAGCGCTGGGCCGGCCCTACACCGTCTGGGCCCCCGCGCTGGTACTGCGGGCGCTGCTGGGGGAGATGGCGGGGGAGGTGCTCACCTCCAAGCGCGCGCTGCCTCAGGCCGCGCTGGCCCACGGCCTCGCCTTCGCCTACCCTGAACTGGGGCCTGCGCTGACGGACGCCCTGGCCCCCACCAGCCGATAGGAGGTCCCAACATGGAACACTCCCACGAGCACTACATGGCCCTGGCATTGGAGGAGGCGCGCCGGAGCGGCGCGGGTGGGAACCGGGCCGTGGGTGCGGTGATCGTGCGCGACGGGGTCATCGTGGGCGCGGGTGGTAACCAGCGCGAGTCGGCCAACGACCCCACGGGCCACGCTGAGGTGACCGCGATGCGTGCCGCCGCCCAGGTGGTGGGCCTGGACTTCACCGGCACCACCCTCTACACCACGCTGGAGCCGTGCCCCATGTGCGCCGGGGCCATCGCCGTGTGCGGCATCCCCAGCGTGGTGGTGGGCGAGATGCACGCGGGGGACCGGCGCTGGGGCGACTACAGCGTGGACAAGGTGCTCGGCATGGTCGGCTTCGGCACCCGCCTCGAGATTGGGGTGCTCCAGGCGGAGTGCGCTGGGGTGCTTGCCGAGTTCGACCGGGCGCAGGGGCGCAGGCGCTAGGGCGCAAGCACTTGCGGGTGGGGGTAGAATCCCCCCGTCGCATACGAGCCGGACGCAGGGGGTGGGCCATGCTCTCGAGTGAAGAGACCGAGCTGCTCTGCCGGGTGGGCCCCGGAACGCCCATGGGCGCGCTGATGCGCCAGTACTGGCTGCCGGTGCTCTACGAGTGGGAGATCACCCCTGGCTCTCAGCCGCTGCGCGTGCGGCTGTTGGGCGAGGACCTGCTGGCCTGGCGCTCCGAGGACGGCACCCCCACCTTCACCCAGGAGCGCTGCCCCCACCGGGGCACGTCCATGTACTACGGGCGAGTGGACGGGGAGGGCTTGCGCTGCGCCTACCATGGCTGGATGTTCGATGCCGACGGTCAGTGCGTGGAGATGCCCAACGAGCGCGCCGAATCGGACTTCAAGCGCAAGGTGCGCGTGGCCTCCTACCGCGGGGCCGAGGCCGGGGGGCTGATTTGGGCATACATGGGACCGCGTCAGGACGACCCCCCGCCGCTGCCCGCTCACGAATTCACCTTGGTGCCCGCCGAGCAGCGCCGCCACTACCGCAAGGCCGTGTACGAGTGCAACTGGATGCAGGCGCTGGAGGGGGAGCTGGACTCCACCCACGTCTATTTCCTGCACGCGCGCCTGAACAAGGCCGACTCGCCCGCCTACGGGCTCTACCACCCCGACCAGACGGCCCTCTTCCACCTGCGCGATAGCGACGCGGGCCTCACCTATGCAGCCGAGCGTGCCGAGCCGGGGGGTGACACCTACTGGCGCACCACCCACTACCTGTTCCCCTTCTACGGCATGTTCCCCGGTGATGCCACCAAGGTGCCCCTCTCCCTCTATGTGCCCATCGACGACGAGCACACGCTGCACATGGGCATCGAGTGGAACCCCAGCACACCCGTGGCCGAGCCGCGTTGGCCTGCGCCCACGCTGCCCGCCGAGACGGGGCTCATCGTGGAGGGCATGGGGCCGATGCTGCCGGAGCAGCACGGACGCTTCTTCGCCCATTGGTGGCCGGAGGCGAACCCGCGAACGGACTTCCTGATGGACCCGGTGGCCAAGGCCACCAAGAACTTCACCGGCATCCCCTCGGTGCGTCTGCAGGACGCTGCCGTCATCTGGAGCATGGGGTCCATTATGGACCGCACCGCAGAGCACCTGTGCACCACGGACGCGGCCATCATCCGCGTGCGGCGCAAGCTCATCGGAGCCGCCAAGGCCCTGGCCGCCACCGGCGCCACGCCTCCCGGTGTGGACAACCCTGAGGTGTACACCCGCCGCTCCGCCAACGTGGCGCTCCCGCCCGACGCCGACTGGGAGGCGACCCTGGGCGATTGGCACCACGCCCGCTCCGCTGACTACCCCACGCGGGAGAAGGCCCCCCGGTAGGGGCGACCAACGTAAGGAGAGCAACGATGCCCATCGAGATCATCGACACCCACGAGTTCGCCCATCGCACCCGCAAGCGCACCGTGGTGCTCAACACCAACCGCTTCCACTCCTGGGTGCACTACTACGAGCCAGGCCGCATCGACGAGATGCACTGCCACAACCAGGACCAGACCTTCCACATCATCGAGGGGGAGTGCACCATGCGCTTCCCCGACGGCGGCGTGGCCGTCCTGGGGCCCGGCATGCTCGCCACCATCACGGGCGGCTCCTTCTACCAGCTGGAGAACACCGGCTCCACGCCACTGGTGATGCTGGGCAACCGCTCCGGCTCCTCCGAGGGCACGGTGAAGATCGAGCATGGCACTGGCCGCCACATCCCCTCACGCGGTTAGGGCGCTCCCGTTCCCGGACAACGCAAGAGGCCCCGCCTGATGGCGGGGCCTCTGTTTCGTGCATGGGTTGGTGGACCTGGGGGGATTTGAACCCCCGACCTCCTCAATGCCATTGAGGCGCGCTTCCAGCTGCGCTACAGGCCCACACACAGCGGCTGGAGCCCATGCCCCAGCCACAGCCATGATACCAGAGGGCGTGCGAGGCATGCCACCCCGCTCTCCCCGCTCGCTTCGCTTACTCGACTAATGGGGCACCCCCTGGGCGCTCCGCGCCGAACGCCGTCCCCGCTCGCTACTCGCTCGCTCGAACGGAGGGGGACACCCCCTCGGCCCACGCTGACGCGCTGGGCCTACCCCCGTCTCCACTTACTCGGCGCTCGCTAATGGCAGCGGGCCCAAGGCCAGCCAGGAGGTTGCTGCGCCTTCCCGTTGCGCTCCTCTGCCCCAGACCATCCCTGGTTCACAGCGACTTTGGGGCTCTGCCCCGCCAGTAGAGGCGTTTCAATCCAAACGGGGCCGGGCCTCGTGCCAGTCGGTGCGCTGCTGGTAGGCGTGGCCGAGGCCCATGACCACGTGCTCCTCGAAGGGGCGCCCCACCACCTGCAGGGAGGTGGGCAGGCCGCCTGCGGTGAAGCCGGTGGGCACGGACATGGCCGGGACGCCCGCCAGGTTGAAGGAGGAGCGGTGCGCCCGCAGGCCGAAGAACTGCTTGATGACGGCCTCCTTGGAGGTGAAGCCGGTGCCCGTGGCGATGGGAGGCGCCGGGTCGGCTTGGGCGGGGGTGACCAGCACGTCGAAGCGCGCCAGCTCGTCCATCACCTGGCGGCGCACCAGGGTGCGGAAGCGGTTGAGCTTCACGTACAGCTCGCCGGATACCAGGCTGGAGGCCAGCAGGCGGCGGCGCGTGGCGAAGTCGTAGTCGGCGGGGCGCTCGCGCAGCCAGCGCCGGTGTACCACCGCCGCCTCCACGTCCGCCAGGGTGTTGGCGATGAGCCCGCCGCTGGCGAAGAGCGGCAGGTGGGCATCGCCCACCTCGGCGCCCGCTTCGGCGAGCACCTTCAGGGCGGCGTGGGTGTTGGCGGCGATATCGGGCGAGGCCATGCCGTCGTCGATGCTCTCGCGCACCAGCCCCACCCGCAGGCCATTGAGCGACGGGCGCTGGGCGAAGGGCGTCACGGGCACCTTGGCGGTGTAGGGGTCGGCCGGGTCGGGCCCCGCGATGGCCTCGAAGATGAGCGCCGTGTCGGCAACGGTCTTGGTCATGGGGCCGATGGTGTCCATGAACCAGGCCATGGGGAAGGCCCCGGCCCGCGAGACGCGGCCCCATGTGGGCCGCAGCCCCACGATGCCGCACCAGGCGGCCGGCCCGCGTATCGAACCCGCCGTATCGCCGCCCAGGGTGGCGGCGGCCAGGCTGGCGGCCACGGCCACCCCGGAGCCGGACGAGCTCTGCCCCGCCTGGCGCGTCTCGTCCCACGGGTTGTGGGGCACGCCGTAGGTGTGGGTGATGTTGCCGCCCAGCGCGTACTCGGACAGGTTCAACTTGCCCAGGATGACGGCCCCCGCGGCGCGCAGGCGCGCCACCACCGTGGCGTCGGTCTGGGCCACGTAATCCACGATGTTCCCACCCAGGGTGGTGCGCATGCCCGCCACGTCCATCTGGTCCTTGATGGCGATGGGCAGCCCGTGCAGCGGGCTCAGCGAGCGTCCGGAGGCGATGGCGGCCTCTGCCTCGTGGGCGGCGGCCAGGGCCTGCTCGGCCTCCAGGGAGATGTAGGCGTTCAGGCGCGCGAGCCGCTCGGCGCGCTCGATGTAGGCCTGGGTCACCTCCACCGGGGAGACCTGCTGCGCCTGGATGAGCCGCGCGATCTCCGTCGCGGGGCGCAGGATCAGCGCCTCGATGTCCGGGGTGCTCATGTGCGCACCTCCGGCTCCGTGCCCAGGAAGAAGACCGAGAGGGGGTCTATCGACTCGATGTCCGGGTGCTCCAGCGCCAAGGCCGCCTCGTTGATGGCGTTGATGCGGTGGGTCACCTCGGCCAGGTCGTCGTGGTCCTGCGGCGCCAGGCCCTGCGCGGCGAGGGCCGCGCGCACCTGCTCCGGTGTGAGATCTGTGCTCATGGGTTACTCCCCGCACGCTCCGCGCGCGGCGCGCGCATCCTACCCTACGGGGCGGCCGGAGAGCGACCAGGGCGAGGTGCGGGTGATGCGTACGTCCACCAGCGCGCCCAGCAGGTCAGCGTCCGCTGACTCGAAGAACACCAGCTTGTCGGTGCGGGTGCGCCCGCGCCAGCGCCCACGGGTGTGCCCGTCCACCAGCACCTCCTGCGTGGTGCCGAAGTAGGCGTTGTTGATGTCGGTGAGCACGGCCTTCTGCGTCTCCTCCACCGCCCGCATGCGCCGCACCTTCTCCTGCGGGCTTACGTCATCGCCCAGGTTGCGCTGTGCGAAGGTGTTCGGCCGGGTGGAGTAGGCGGCGGCGTGCACCTTGTCGAATCGCACTTCGCGCAGCATGGCCAGAGTGTCCTCGAACTGCTCGGCCGTCTCGCCGGGGAAGCCCACGATGAGGTCGGTGACCAGGGCCACCCCGGGTATGCGCTCGCGGATGCGGCCCACCAGTTCGCGGTAGAACGCCCCCGTGTAGCCACGTCGCATGCGCGCTAAGACTTCATCGTTGCCCGCCTGGAAGGGCAGGTTGATGTACTCCGTGGCGCGGGGTAATCGCGCGACGGCGTCGATGATGCGCTCGCTCATGTCGTTGGGATGGGAAGTGAGGAAGCGCACCCGCGCCAACTCCGGCACGCCGTCGTGCACCGCCGTCAGCAGGTCTGCCAGGTCCGGCCCGCGCTCCGCGCCGAGCGCGGCGGGCAGGTCGTGGCCGTATGAGTCCACGTTCTGCCCCAGCAGCGTCACCTCGCGCACCCCGCGGGCAGCCAGCATGCGGCACTCCTCCACCACCTCCTCCAGCGGGCGGGACGCCTCGCGCCCCCGGCGGAAGGGGATGATGCAGAAGGTGCAGAACTTGTCGCACCCGTGGATGATGGGCACGTTGGCCGAGACCTCTGGCCGCGTCGGCACCAGTGGCCCTACGCATCCATCAGGGTCGATGCCCAGGTGCTCCCCCACGCGCCTGAGCAGTGGATCGAACTGCTGTGGCTGCATGAACACGTCGATGTACGGAAAGCGCTTGGCCAGTTCGGCCGACTGAGGGCCCACCATGCAGCCCATGAGCGCCAGCGTGCGGCCCTTGCCCTGCTCCCGCCACGGCTTGAGGTGGGTGATCATGCCGCTCACCTTATCCTCGGCGCCCTGACGCACCACGCAGGAGTTGAGCACCACCACGTCGGCAGCCTTGGGGTCGTCCACCCACTCCAGCCCGAGCTGCTCTAGCCCCGAGCCCATCCGCTCGGAGTCAGCCTTGTTCATCTGACAGCCCACGGTCCAGACGTGGTAGCGCACGCGCACCCCCTTAAAAACGAAACCCGCAGCCGGGGGCCACGGGGGAGAAGCGGTCTGGCGGAGGGAGCGGGATTCGAACCCGCGATGGAGCTTTAGACCCCAAACCCGCTTAGCAGGCGGGCGCACTAGACCACTATGCGATCCCTCCTCCCAGAGCTTCCACCATACCAAACGCCCCCTCCTCCTGCACAGTCGCGCCGGTGCTGGAGCGGGCGCGCCATGGACGTTAAAATGGCCGAGCCCGGCGCGGGCGCAGCGCGGAAATTCGAAAGGGAGGACGGACTTGCTGGAGCACTGGCACGGCACGCAGCGGCTTATCGAGATGGCCCTAGCGGAGGATGAGGTCACTTCGGACCATACCTCGGAGCTGTTGCCGGCGGACCTGGACTCCGAGGCGCTGATGATGCCCAAGTCCTCCGGCGTCCTGGCAGGGGTGGACGTGGCGTTGGCGGTGTTCCGCACCGTGGACCCCACGCTGGAGACGGTGCGGCTGGTAAACGACGGGAGCCGCGTGGAGCGCGGGACGTACGTCGCGGCGATACGCGGGCCCATGCACTCGATACTGCGTGCCGAGCGCACGGCGCTGAACTTTGTGCAGCGCATGAGTGGCATCGCCACGGCCACACGGGCGCTGGTGGACGCGGTGGCCGACATGCCCGCCGTCATCCTGGACACCCGCAAGACGCTCCCCGGCTGGCGGCTGCTGGACAAGTACGCGGTGCGCATGGGCGGCGGGCGTAACCACCGCATGAGCACGGCGGACGGCATCCTCATCAAGGACAACCACGTGGCCGCGGCCGCCACCCACGGTGAATCCCTGGTTGCGCTGGTGCGCCGCGCCCGGCGCGACGCCCCCCACACCATCAGGGTGGAGGTGGAGTGCGACACGCTGGAGCAGGTGGCCGAGGCGTTGGAGGCGGGGGCCGAGCTGATCCTCCTGGACAACATGACCCCGGCCCAGATGGCCCAGGGGGTGGCGATGTGCAGGGGCAAGGCGTTGACCGAGGCTTCGGGAGGCATCACCCTGGACACGGTGCGTGACATCGCGGCCACGGGGGTGGACCTCATCTCCTCCGGCGCGCTCACCCACTCCGTGCGCTCTCTGGACATCAGCCTTGAGGTGCGGCCGGAAACGGCCTAGCGCCGGAACGGAGGGCCGTTGAGCGATGCACAGATACTGATGGCCCTGCTGCCCCTGGTCTTCGCCAGCCTGGGACTGATGTTCCTGTCGCTGCGCGATTTGATTGCGCGTCCCGTGAAGGAGGTCACCGGGGGCAACAAGGCCCCGTGGCTCCTCATCATCCTCCTGGTCAGCACCTTCGGCTCCGTGGCCTACCTGCTGTTCGGGCGCCGCGGCCAGGGCCCGCGCAACCCGTGAGCATCGCCCCCGCTCCGGCCATCGAGGTTGCCGGCCTCACTCGCCGCTTCGGCGCCGTAACCGCCGTGGATTCCCCCTCCTTCACTGTCCCCACTGGCTCCGTCACCGGCTTTCTGGGCCCCAATGGGGCGGGCAAGACCACCACCCTGAACGTGCTGGCGGGCCTTGGTGTTGCCGATGCGGGCACGGGCAGCGTGCTGGGCGTCCCGGTCGGGCGCGATGCGCTGGAGGCAAATCGGCTGGTGGGCTATCTGCCCGAGTAGCCGCTCTTCCCCGGCTGGATGAGAGCGCGCGGCGCGGTGACCTTCGCCGCGCGTCTGGCGGGCATGCCCGCCCCCACGGCCCGTTCACGGGACGGTGACGTGCTGGAGCGGGTGGGGCTGGCGGTGCCTGCGCCGCTCTGACGTGTAGGAGGGCGCACAGCCCGGCGTATACTCGCGCCACTCCCTCCGCTGGAGGCCCCGCATGCCGGAACTAGACAATGACGCCTTCGCAGCCTGGGCAGCCGCCCTGGGCATCAATGCCAGCCGCGAGCACCTGGAGGTGCTGCGCCGTGAGGTGGGGGCCACCCTGGCGCGCCTGGAGCCGCTGGACGATATCACCGTGGACGACGTGCCCTTGGAGTACGCGCTGGGCACTGGGGAGGGTGCGTGATGGCCAGCGTGAGCGACCTCACCCAGGAGACGGTGGCGGGCCTGGCCTCGCGGCTGCGTGCCCGCGAGGTGTCCGCGGTGGAGGTGGCGGGGGCGTTTCTCTCTCGCGCCGACGCCCTGGGGCCCGACGCCCACATCTTCATCACCCGCACGCCGGAGCTGGCGCTGGAGGCGGCGCGGGCCACTGACGCGCGCATCGGCGCGGGTAAGCCTCTCGGCCTGCTGGATGGCGTGCCCTTCGGCATTAAGGACATCATGTGGCTGGCGGGAGTGCGCTGCACCTCCGGCTCGGAGATAGAGGCCGGATTCGTGCCGGATAGGCACGCGGGTGCCGTGTCCCGCTTCCTGGACGCGGGCGCCGTGCCCGTGGGCAAGACCAACACAGTAGAGTTCGCGTTCGACCCCACCGGGCGAAATGCTCACTACGGGATGGCGCGCAACCCGTGGGGCCCCGGCCACCTGCCGGGCGGCTCGTCCTCCGGCACCGGCGCGGGCGTTGCCTCTGGGGCCATGCCCATCGGCTTCGGCACCGACACGGGCGGCTCCATCCGTATCCCCTCGGCGCTGTGCGGCCTGACCGGCCTCAAGCCCACCTTCGGCCTGGTCTCCCGCGCCGGGGTGACGCCCCTCTCCCACTCGCTGGACACCATCGGCCCCCTGGCCCGCTCCGCCGAGGACGCGGCCATCGCCATGAGCGTGCTGGCCGGGCACGACCCGGCCGACCCGGCCTCGCGCCCCGGTCCCGCGCAGGACTACCTGGGCGCTCTGGCGGGCGGCGTGCGGGGGCTGCGCATCGGTGTGCCCCGCGAGTACGTGTGGGAGGTGATGGACCCGCAGGTGGCCGCCGCCTTCCAGACGGCGATGGAGGTATTCCGTGAGCTCGGTGCGCAGGTGCAGGAGGTGTCCATCCCGCAGCTGGCGTGGACGGGCCCCCTGGCCGTGGCCATCACCACGGCGGAGGCGGCCATGGTGCACGGGCCCAACGTGCGGGCCCAGGGCGAGCGGTTCGACCAGGCGGTGCGCCGGCGGGTGGAAAGCGGCATGTTCATCTCCGCAGAGCGCTACGCCCACGCCCAGCGCGCCCGTGTTGCCTACACCCGCGCGGTGAACGCGGCGTTCGCCGGGGTGGACCTTCTGGCCACGCCCACAGTGCCGGTGCCCTCACCGGATCAGGGGAACGAGACGATGACGGTGGAGGGGGTCGAGGTGCCGGTGCGCGAGGCGCTTCTGCGCCTCACCCGTATCTTCAACATCTCCCGCCTGCCCGCCCTGGCGCTGCCCAGCGGCTTCGCCGAGAACGGCCTGCCCCTCTCGGTGCAGCTGGCGGGCCCGGCCTACGCCGACGCCCTGGTGCTCCGCGCGGGCCACGCCTTCCAGCAGGCCACCGACTGGCACGCGAGGCGCGCCCCTTAGGGGAGCGCCTGCGCCCCGCATGCCTCTGGCATGCTTGATAACTGGGACTCCCCCCGTTTACTCCCCCGCCAGGCCCGCGTAGTGGCGCCAAACGCCCCCCGGCGAGTAGGCCGGGCCGGGCTGCTCGGGCTTGAGGTGCGCCTGCTCGCCCGTGCGGCGCAGGTTCTCCACGAACTCGCGCACCTTCTCCGGTGGGATGGACGCGTACTCGCGTCCCAGCGCCGCCAGCGCCAGCCAGTTCATGCGGGCCTGCTCCTCCAGCGCCTGCATGTTGATGACGGCCTCCTCCAGCCCGGCGCCCACGGTGGCCGCGCCGTGGCCCTGGAGCAGCAGCGCCTTGGCCTCGCCCAGCAGCGCCGCGACCTCCGCGCCGTCCTCCTCACGGATGATGAGCCGGGGGCTAGGGAAGACGGGCATGGGCGTGCGGAAGAGCTGCAGGCCCTCCACGCGCATGGGCCGCAGGGCCACCCCCTGCACGCTGAGCATCACCGTGTGGGCTGGGTGCACGTGCACCACCGCCTGCACCTGTGGGTGCTCGCGCAGTATGCACGAGTGCATCTTCACCTCGTTGGGCAGGTTCAGGTGCTTGGGGCCGCCCACCTTGAAGCCGTCGGTGTTCACGACGACCAGGTCGTCCACGCCCGTCTCGGCCAGCGCGGGGCCCAGCGCCTTGATGACGAAGGTGCCGGGGGCCGAGGGCACCCGCAGGCTGGCGTGGCCCAACGCCGCCGAGGCCCCGTCCGCCAGGCCCATGACCGCCAGGATGCGGCTGGCCAGGGCCACCTCGCGCTTCACATCATCCAGTGCAGCCATGAGGAGCCTCCTGTTAGTCGTTGTCCTTCGCGTCCTTCATCAGCGAGGGCACCAAAGAGCGGAAGAACTCGTAGGCGTGCGGTGCGCGCCGGTTCCAGTCCTTGGCGAAGGCCTCCACGTAGGCGGGGTCCAGCGCCTCTGGCTTGCCCACGATGGACGCGATCACCTGCATCAGCGCGGTGCGCTCCAGGTAGATGGTGTTGGAGACGGCGTGGTCCACGCTTTCGCCCACCACCACAACGCCGTGCCCCTTGAGTAGTGCCGCCGTGCGGTCACCCAGGCACTCGGCCACGGCGTTGCCGTCGGCCAGGGTGGTGATGAGGTTGGCGCGCGGGAAGATGGGCGTCTCCGGCGCGAAGGGCAGGCCCTGGTTGTACCAGGCCTTGATGGGCTGGCCGCCCACGCCAACGGCGGTGGCCACCAGCTGGTGCGTGTGCACCACGGAGTTCACGTCGGGCCGCGCCTGCATGATGGCCACGTGCAGCATCGTCTCGCGCGGGGGCACGGGGGCGTTGATGACGCGCCCCTTCTGCTGATCGGGCGACCACTGCGAGCGGTCCGCCGCCATGTAGTCGTCCATGTCCACCACCAGGATGTCGCGGGGGCGTATCTGGTTGTGGGCGCGCAGCACCGGCTTTATGACCAGGGAATTGGTGCCGGGGATGCGCGCGGACACGTGTCCGTGGTAGTCCACCAGCCCTTGGTGGTCCAGGATGCGCGAGGAGTCCGCCACCTGCTGCTTCAGCCGCCGTACCTCAGCCTGGCTCGCCATAGCCCACCTCCTGCGTATCGCGTGTAAGAGTTACCCCTGCCTGCGGAGGGAAGCGACCGCCTCCACGATGTTGCGGTAGGAGCCGCACCGGCACAGGTTGCCGGTCAGCGCCTCGGTGATGTCGTCGTCCGACGGAGCGGGGTTCGCCTCCAGCAGCGCCGTCGCCGCCAGCACGAACCCCGGCGTGCAGTAGGAGCACTGGAAGGCCCGGTGGTCGATGAACGCCTGTTGCACGGCGCTCAGCGCCCCCTTCGGTTTGGCCAGCCCCTCCACGGTGGTGATGGTGTGGCCCTCGGCCTGACCCATCAGCACCAGGCAGGAGGAGACGGGCGCCCCGTCCAGCAGCACGGTGCACGCGCCGCACGCGCCGATGCCGCACCCCTCGCGGGGCCCGCCCAGGCCCAGATACTCACGCAGCACGTCCAGCAGACGTGCGTCGGGCGCGGCCTCCAGCGTGTGGGCGGTGCCGTTGACGGTGAGCGCTATCTTCATGCGTCCAGCTCCCGCAGGACGCGCTCGGCGCTGATGGGGAGGGCGCGCACCCGCACCCCGATGGCGTCCTCGATGGCGTTGGCGATGGCGGGGGCCACGGGCGGGAGGGTCATCTCGCCGATTCCGTGGAACTCGCCCTCCTCGTGCTCGATGCACACCCCCTCCAGCCAATCCGGAGTGTCCTTGAGCGAGGGTATCTGGTAGTCGGACAGGTTGGGGTTCATCACGCGCCCGGCGTCGAACACCATCTCCTCCAACAATGCGGGGCCCATGCCGTAGATCACGTTGCCGTCGTTCTGCAGGCGCGCCAGGTCTGGGTTGATGACACGCCCAGCGAAGGACGCGCCCACGTAGCGCAGCACCCGCACCTTGCCAGTCTCCGTGTCCACCTCCACCTCGCATGCGCCTGCGCCCTGGTGCCAGTGGGGCGAGCCCACGCCCTGGCCGGTCTGCGGGTCCAGCCCCACGTTGGTGGCGTGCTCGCCGGTTGCGTCCAGGCGGGAGAGCCCCCCACCGGCCAGCACCTCGGCGTAGGTGAGCGAGCGCCCGCCCGCCGAGGCCACGGCGCCGTCCGCCACGCTCAGCTGGTCGGGCGGCAGGTCCAGCAGCGGCGCGGCGGCCTCGGCCAGCCGCTCGCGCAGTGCCGCGGCGGCGTTGAGCAGGGCAGTGCCCATCATGCCCACGGAGCGGGAGGCGTTGGTGGCCGTATCGAAGGGCACCAGCGCCGTGTCCGGCCCCTGCACCCGCACCCGCTCCAGCGGCAGGCCCAGCTCGCCCGCGGCCACCTGGGCCAGAGCGGTGTGGGTGCCCTGGCCCATCTCCACGGTGCCCGTGAAGATGGTCAGCACCCCGTCGGCGCCCAGCTCCAGGCGGCACTCGGAGCGCGAGACGGGGTTGGTGGACTTCATCATCACCGCCACCCCGCGTCCGCGCCGCAGGCTCCCGCCCGGCTGGGCCAGGGGCTCGTCCCACCCCAGCCGCTCCAGGCACGCCTCCATGCACTCGTGGAAGTACACCTCGTGGAGCGTCTCCCCCGTGGCGAAGGTATCGCCAGAGCGGATGAGGCTCCGGCGGCGCAGCGCCACCGGGGCCATGCCGATGGCGCGCGCCAATGCGTCGGTATGCGATTCGTAGGCCCAGGTGGCCTGGGAGCTCATGGCTCCCCGGTAGGCCCCCGCCGAGGGCAGGTTGGTGTAGACCCCGTAGGAGTCCACGTGCACCGCGCCGATGCGGTAGGGCCCCACCAGCCGCACCAGTGCCCCACGCACCAGGGCGGCGGAGTTCTCCACCACCGCGCCCGTGCCCCAGTGGCACGTTATCTGACGCGCTGTAAGCGTCCCGTCGCGCATGATGCCCGTGCGGATGGTGATGGAGGCCGCGTGCTTGGTGACGGTGACGAACTCCTCGGCCCGTGAGAGGAGCACCCGCACGGGCCGCCCCCCGCTGAACCAGGCCAGCACCGCGGCGGGCAACTCCACACGCATGCCGCCCTTGCCCCCGTAGCCGCCGCCGATGGGCGGCACCACTACGCGCACCGAGGGCTCCTTGATGCGGAAAACCCCCGCCAGCGCCGTGCGCACGGCGAAGGGGGCCTGGCTGGCCGTCCACACGGTGAGCGCGGTGCCATCGGGCGTCCACTGGGCGATGGCGACGTGGGGCTCCAGAGAGGTTTGCTGGGCCACGGGGGAGGTGTAGGTCTCCTCCACGATGGCATCGGCCGCCGCGAAGCCCGCCTCCACGTCACCGTGGCGCAGCTTGGCGTGGACGAACACGTTGGAGTCCATCCCCTCATGCACCTTGGGCGCGTCGGGCAAGGCGGCCTCCTGCGCGTCGTAGACGGCGGGCAGTTCCTCGTAGTCCACCGCGATGGCGGCCAGCGCCGCCTCGGCGGCTTCCTCCGTCTCGGCGCTGACCAGCGCCACTGGCTCGCCCACGTAGTGCACCATCCGGGAGGCAACGACTTCCTGATCCTTCACGTTGCGTCCGTACTGGAGCATGGGCCCACTCTCTTTGCCGAGGTCAGCCGCCGTCACCACCGCCACCACGCCGGGGATGGCGCGCGCGGCGCTGGCATCGAGGGAGCGGATGCGCGCGTGGGCCAGGGGTGAGCGCAGCACGCGTCCCACCAGCATGCCCGGCACGCGCATGTTGCCCACGAAGGGGATAGCGCCGGTGACGCGCTCCCGCGCGTCCAGCAGCGGCACGCCCACCCCCACTGGAGCGCCGGTGTGCTTGCTCATCCCGCCACCTCCTCCAGCGCCCGGCGCACCTCCACCGCGATGACCTTGCGCCGGTACCAGGCGCTCCCGCGCAGGTCGTCAAGCGCGTCCACCGCCTCGGCGTAGGCATCGCCGATGCGCCGCGCCAGCGCTGGCGTGAGCGGCTGGCCCTCGGCCAGCGCTTCGGCCTCCGGCACGCGGGTGGGCACCTCGCACGCCGCACCCACGGTCACGCGCAGGAAGCGGCAGGCGCCGCCCTCCAGCAC
>JAYNIL010000002.1:61913-66930 GCA_038109085.1 Chloroflexota bacterium | reverse complement strand
GCGCTTCTGACCCCCTACCCCGCCGAGCTGATGGACGCCTATCGCGTCTCCACGGTGGTCAATAGCGTGAAGAACACCGGGCCTGAGTTGATGGCCCCTGCCTAGCCCTGCCACCGGCCCCTTGAGCCGATAGCCACGCCCCTCTAGCGTGGCCGCACCCCCGTTGGCGCGAGGGTGCTATGCATCTTGGGTGTCTCCTCGTAGACCACCTGCCCGTGCAGGTGGAGCTGGCCCGCCACCCCGGCCTCAGAGGCCGGCCGGTGGTGGTCGCCGCTGCCCAGGGCTCACGCCGCGTGGTGCTGGACGCCTCGCCCCGCGCGCGTGGGGTGGCGGTGGGCATGCCGCTGGAGGAGGCGATGGCCCGGTGCAAGGAGGCGGTGCTGGCCGAGCCGGACCCTGCCGCCTACGCCCTGGCCTGGGAGGGCGTGCTGGACGCGCTGGAGCGCCTGGCCGCCGATGTGGAGGACGGGGGCCAGGGCATGGCCTTCGTGCGTCTCGACAACCTGCGCTCCCTCCACGGCGGCCTTGGTCCCCTGGTGCACGCGGTGCTGGCGGCAGTGCCCAAGCACCTAACGGCGCGCCTCGGCACGGGGAGCGCCAAGTTCACCGCCACGGCGGCGGCGGGCATGGCCCCCTGGCAGGGACACCGCGCCGCGCCCGCCGACCCGGCCCCGTTCCTCGCCCCCCTGTCCATCGACGCGCTGCCTTTGCCCTGGAAGGTGCGCGAGCGCCTGCGCGGCTTCGGCCTGGCCACCCTAGGGGCGGTGGCGGGCGTGGGCGTGGGGCCGCTCCAGGCCCAGCTGGGGCGCGAGGGGCGCCTGGCGTGGGAGTTGGCGTCGGGCATCGACCCGCGGCCCTTCGTCCCCCGGCGCGCGCAGGAGGTGGTGTCGGCAACCCTGGAGTTCGCTTCCCCCACCCTCACGCTGGAGGCCATCGGCACGGGGGTGGAGGCGCTCTTGGGGCGGCTCTTCGCCCAACCCCGCATGCGCGGACGCACGGCGCGCTCGTGCCTGCTGGAGGGGCGCGTGCTGGACGGGCCGGTGTGGCGGCGGGAGCTGACGTTCCGCGAGCCGGTGGCCTCGGCTCGCAAGGGCCTCACGCTGCTGCGCGCCAGCCTGGAGGGCGGCCCGCCGCCGGGGCCGTTGGAGGAGCTGGGCCTCACGCTGCGCGCGCTGGCGGGCGAGGCGGGGCGGCAGGCGAGCCTGTTCGCCGAGGTACGCCGCCACGATGACCTGCGCGAGGCGCTGCGCCAGCTGCGGGCGCGCCTGCGCGTGGAGCCGCCGGTCTATCACATCAGGGAGGTGGAACCATGTTCGAGGGTGCCGGAGCGGCGCACGGCCCTGGTGCCCTTCGCCCCCTAAACGCGCCGGTGCCCCTCACGGTGCAGGCTACGGCGGCGGGCCGTCCGCTGCGGGTGCACCTGAACGGGCGCTGGCAGGTGGTGGCGGCGGTGGAGGACGCCTGGCGGGTGGAGGACGAGTGGTGGCGCGCGGTGCCCCTCTCGCGCACCTACCTGGGCGTGCTGCTGGCCGATGGGCGGCGCGTCACCCTCTACCAGGACGGCGCGGGGGAGTGGTTCGAGCAGCGCTATGGCTGAGTACGTTGAGCTGCACGCCCACTCCCACTACTCCTTCCTTGAAGGTGCGTCAAGCATCGAAGAGATGACGCTGCGCGCCCGTGAGCTGGGCTATCCAGCGCTGGCCCTCACCGACCACGACAACCTGGTGGGGGCGATGGCCTTCTCCAAGGCGGCGCGGGTGCTGGGCGTGCGGCCCATCACCGGGGCGGAGGTGACGCTGGCGGGCGGTGGCCACCTGACGCTGCTGGCCGAGACGGCGCGCGGCTACGCCAACCTGTGCCACCTGCTCACCCTGGCGCGGGTGACCACCGACCGGCGCGAGCCGGAGCTGGACCCGCGCCTGCTCCCCGAGTACGCCGAGGGGCTGGTGCTGCTGACGGGCTGCCCCTCCGGCCCCCTGCCCCGCGCGCTGACGGGCGGGCGGGTGAAGGAGGCCGAGCGCCTGCTGGCCGAGTACCGGGAGTGGTTCGGCGAGCGTGTGTACCTGGAGGCACAGCGCAACCTGGTACACGGGGAACGCCCGCGCATCCGTGCGCTGGCCGAGTTGGCGCGGCGCACCGGTGTGCCCTTGGTGGCGACCAACAACGCCCACTACCACGTCCCGGAGCGCCATAGGCTCCAGGACTGCCTGGTGGCCATCCGCCACCGCACAAGTCTTGAGGCATCGCACCGGCTGCGGCGGCCCAACGCCGAGTTCCACCTCAAGTCTGCCGGGGCCATGGAGCGCCTGTTCCGCGAATTGCCGGAGGCGCTGTCCAACACGCTGGCGGTGGCGGAGCGGTGCGCGTTCCTCCTGGCCGACGGGCTGACGTATACGTTCCCCGGCTATCCCACGCCCGACGGCTCCACGCCCCAGCGCTATCTCGAACGCATCTGTAGGGAGGCGGCGGTGCGCCGGTACGGGGCGGTAGAGGGCCGGGTGGCCGAGCGCCTGTTCGAGGAGCTGCGGCGCATCGAGCGCCACGACCTGGCGGGCTTCTTCCTCATCTACCGGGACATCATCGAACTTGCCCGCGAGGTGCAGGTGGAGCTGGGGCTGGTGGATCGGGAGATCCCCATCGAGGAGGCCCCGCCCGGCCGGGGGCGCGGCTCGTCGGTGGCGATGCTGGTGGGCTACCTCATCGGCCTCTCCCACATCGACCCGCTCACCTACGAGCTCTCGCTGGATAGGTTCCTGCCCGACGGCGAGCTGGGGTCGGTGCCGGACATCGACCTGGACTTCCCCCGTGAGATACGCGAGCGGCTGATATTGCGCGTCCACGAGAAGTGGGGGTGGGAGCACGCGGCGCTCACGGGCATGGTGCCCACCTACCAGGCGCGGGGGGCCATCCGCGACCTGGGCATGGCGCTGGGCCTGCCGCCCGACGAGGTGGACAAGCTGGCCAAGCGCGTGGAGCGCGCCACGGCATCGGACCTGCGCGCCGAGATGGAGGCGCTGCGGGAGTTCGCAGGCCGGGCCGATGCGCCTGGCTGGCGCACGCTAGTGGAGCTGGCGGCGGAGCTGGACGGCACCCCCCGCACCCTGGCCCAGCACCCCGGCGGGATGATCATCTCCTCCACGCCCCTCTCGGAGCAGGTGCCGGTGCAGCCGGGGGCCATGGAGGGGCGGTACATCTGCCAGTGGGACAAGGACGCCATCGACGATGCGGGCTTCGTGAAGATTGACTTCCTGGCCCTGGGCACCCTCTCTCAGATGCAGGAGGCCACGCGCCTCATCGAGCGGCGCACGGGCCGTGCTTGCGACCTCTCCCGCATCGACTTCGAGGACCCCGTCGTGTACGGGATGCTGGGGCGGGGCGATACCATCGGCATCTTCCAGGTGGAGTCGGCGGCCCAGCGTCAGACCATCCTCCGCATCCGTCCCGCCAACCTGGTGGACATGGCCCACGAGGTGGCGGCGGTGCGCCCCGGCGTGGGGGCCAACGACGGCGTGAGCCTCTACATCCGCAGGCGCAACGGCGAGCCGTGGTGCTACGACCACCCGCTGGAGGCTACGGCGCTGGAGCGCACGCTGGGGGTCATCCTCTTCCAGGACCAAGTGAACCAGTTGGCCATGGACGTGGCGGGCATGAGCCCCCGCGAGGCCGACCAGCTCCGCCGGGCCTTCGGGCGGCGCAACAACAGGGCGGGCGTGCTGGCCTGGTGGGAGCGCTTCCGCGAGGGCGCCGCGGCCAAGGGGCTCGATGAGCAGACTGCCCGCACGGTGTTCCTCAAGTTCAACGGCCAGTACATGTTCCCCGAGTCCCACGCCTTCGCCTTCGGCGTCACCGCCTACCAGGCCGCGTGGCTCAAGGCGTACTGGCCGCTGGAGTTCTTCGTGGGCCTCTTCAACCAGCAGCCCATGGGCTTCTACAACCTGGAGACCCTGAAGGAGGACGCGCGCCGCCACGGCGTGCGGGTGCTGCACCCTGACGTGAACCGCTCCGCCGCGTGGGCCGAGCCGGAGGGCGATGCGCTGCGGCTGGGGCTGGGGCACGTGCGCTCCGTGGGGCAGGCCGCGTCCGACGCAGTGTTGAGAGCCCGTGAGGCGCATGGCCCCTTCGCGGACCTCGCCTCGTTCATGGAGCGCACGTGCCTGGTGCGCGAGGCGCTGGAGCAAATGGCCGACGCCGGGGCGCTGGACGCGCTGTGCGGCGGGGAGCGCCGGCGCGTGCGGTGGGAGATCGGCCTGCGCTACCTGCCGGTTGGCGCGCAGCGCCCGCTGGGGCTGCCCGTGGCCCAAGACATGGCCGCCTTGCCGGAACAATCTGCACTGGAGGCCGCCGAGGGTGAATACCGAGCCCTGGGCGTGCACCCGGAGGGGCACCTGCTGGCGCACCTGCGCCCCACGTTGCCCGCGGGCACGCTCACCTCAGAGCAGGTGGAGGGCGCGCCCGACGGCGCGCGCATCCGCGTGGCCGGGCTGGTGGTGCGCCGCCAGCGCCCCGCAGGCAAGGCCGTGTTCCTGACGCTGGAGGACGAGTGCGGGCACACCCCGCTGGTGTGCTGGCCCGCCGACTACACGCGTCTGCGCCACGTCCTGCGCGAGCCGGTGCTGCTGGCGGAGGGCACCGTGTCGCGGCGCGAGGGCACGATGAACGTGGTGGTCAGCGGTGCAAGTGCACTGCCGGGTGCCGAGACGGTGGGGTTACGGAGCAAGGACTGGGGGTAGCACCCCCATCACCACCTCGAAAGCCCTCTTGGCCTGCACCCGCACCAAGCTACCCACCTGCGCATCACATAGACCGCCTCTAGCACTATCCCCACCAGCCGGTGGCGCTCAGCGAGGCTCGCCTGCCGCCAGAGTGACGGCAGGTCCCGCACCAGCCTTTCCGCCTCAGCCACCGCATCGGCCTGCGGCGCCTTGAGAGTAGAGCGGTCGAACAGTTCATTTCTAATTTGGAGGGTGTCTAGGCTGAACGGCGCTGCAAGATTCGACGTACCGCCAGCCGATCGTTG
>JAYNIL010000002.1:40888-61813 GCA_038109085.1 Chloroflexota bacterium | reverse complement strand
GGGTGTCTAGGCTGAACGGCGCTGCAAGATTCGACGTACCGCCAGCCGATCGTTGGTGATGCTCCGTGCTGATAACCAATAACACGCTGCTGCAGGCAAGAAGAAGAGCGCAGCCAGCGACAGTGCCCAAACGTGGTCGTACGGCGCGTCCGCGTGTGCTGCAATCACATTAATCACTATGCCGGTTCCTCCGGCGCCGATGCTTCTTCCCACAGCGATTCCAAGGTGCGCGACCCCGAAGATAGTGCCTCTGTGCTCAGGGAGATTTACTTCCGCAACGGACGCGAACCAGTTGGGCGAATCTATCGAAGATAAGGCAATCGCTACGAAAGCAAACCCGAAAACCAACACGACCCCAGGTTCAGAAAAAAGCGCTTTGGCGAGGCCTAGTATGACCTCTTTCTGAGTACTACCGATGTCGTTAGAAAGAGTCAATGGGAGAATGAACATGCCTAAAAAGAAGGGTACTGACAAGGACGTCCCGAGACCGCTGAGGAAGACGCGCCCGCGCATGTCGCGAAGATTCCATCGGTCACCAAGGTGCCCCGCTACGATTGAGAAGATGCCACCGATCTGGAATGCGACTGCCACTGTACTGCCTACGACAGTAGCCTGTTCTAGTCCGAGGCCTGCTGATTGGGCTTTCTCCGAGAACAACCGAGGGAGCCAGACCATCGAGCCGTAACCGATCTGCGAGACCGTCGCTGCCAGTAGCAGCCAGACATTTGAGCGCTTCGCAAGCATCGCTGGTAGGTCGCTCGGTTTGATTCGGTGGCTATATCTCTCTCCCCGCTCTAGAAGAGGAGCCAACTCCTCCTCTCTCTGGCCTACTTCTGGCTCATATGCCAGTAGGTAGAGCGCAGATGCTGCTACACCAACAAGGCCGATCACCAGGAACGGAGTTTGCCATTCTGTCGCGCCTAGCAGGCCGCCTAGCAGGATCCCCACACCCACCCCAAGGCCTTGTGACAATCCCCATACGCTAAGTGCCAGCCCCCTATGCCGGGGTGAGATCAGGTCATTCACCAGACTGAGGCCTACGGAGATCACTCCTCCGAAGCCAACGGCGGCGAGGAGCTGGGAAACCAGATATACGATGTAGGTGTCCGCAGTGGAAGACCAAATCATCCCGCCGGCCCATATCGCCGTGGATATGCTCAGAACCGGCTTTCTTTGGCGCAAGTCTCCCAGATACCCCGCTCCAAAAGAAGCAAGGCCAATAAGAAGGATTACGATGGCTGTAATAGCCCCTATTGCGGATTCAGCGATGCCGAGATGGGACGCTATCTGCTGGTAGAGGGGAACAGGTGTCGCAAGAGCTGCGTTGTCCATGGACGAAACCACGACGAATAGCACTACCGTGAACCGGATGTGCAGTGTGGATCCCCAGAATTTCCAACTAGTCGGGTTTGCCATGCCAGGTGAATTTCACGAAGGATATGACTGATAGAATGACACAGTTGGGCGATAACGGGTATTTTTTAATACTTCCTGCTTCATGAGTCATTGATGGTTAGTTTTGACTAGGAAGCTTGCCTCTCCCCCGTCTCAATTAGGACCGCACATCAGCCCTAGGGCTAACACTTTT
Source organism: Chloroflexota bacterium (assembly GCA_038109085.1). GTDB lineage: Bacteria > Chloroflexota > Dehalococcoidia > Lucifugimonadales > Australimonadaceae > Australimonas. The sequence continues at coordinate 60,225 of JAYNIL010000002.1, read as the reverse complement.
GGGGGCTGCATTCGTTCAGAGGGGTGCTCCTCCCCTGCCCTGCGGCCAGCGAGTACTGGGTGCTGTGATTGCCGCACTGGTGAAGCGGCGCGCGTGGGCCAGCTCGTTGTTGGCCAGCAGTAGGCGCGTCTTAGCCGATGCCGGGCTCGCCCTCTATGGCGAAGCACACCAGCCCCCGGCGTTCCGGATTCAGCCCACGATCCGCCGCGGCCATCTCCAGCCCACGGCTCACCACGAGGCAGTGACCCGGTTGGCGTAGAGGCCCAGGGAGGCACTGTGCGCGGCCGGGAAGTAGGGAGGTGCGCCAGACTGCAAGTCCAACCGAAACACCTGCGGTTCGCCAGCCCGTGTGGACGATGCGGGCCGCGTCGAAACGCTACTACAAAGGGCACCGGTGGGGGCGTTGCCGATTGCGTCGTCACGGCTGCGGGTGTATCAAGGTGCTCAGGGGACATGTGGCCCCCGGGAGGCGCGTATGGCGTTCGGATTGCGGCGGTCGAAGCGGCGTGACTACTCCGAGGTGGAGTGGGCGGCACGGGTGGACCTGGCCGCGGCCTACCGGCTCACCCACCTGTTCGGCATGACCGACCTGAACTACAACCACATCACTGCGCGCGTGCCGGGCACCCAGGACCAGTTCCTCATCAACGAGTTCGGGCTGGGCTACGACGAGGTGCGCGCCTCCAACCTGGTGAAGATAGACCTGCAGGGAAACATCCTGGAGCCGGGCGAGCACCGCATCAACTTCCCCGGCTACGTCATCCACTCCGCCGTCCACGGGGCGCGGCACGACGTTGGGTGCGTGATGCACACCCACACCCTCTACGGGATGGCCGTCTCCGCGTTTAAGGAGGGGCTCACCCCGCTCCAGCAGGACGCCTTCCAGTTCCACGACCGCATCGCCTACCACGATTTCGAGGGCCAGGCCACCAACCTGGACGAGCGCGAACGGTTGGTCATCGACCTAGGCGAGAAGAACGCCATGATCCTCAAGAACCACGGCCTGCTCACCATGGGCGCCACGGTGCCCCAAGCGTGGGTGGCCATGTGGCAGCTGGAACGCGCCTGTCAGGTGCAGGTGCTGGCCCGTTCGACAGGTGAGGCCGTCCACCTGCCGCTGGCCACGGTGATGGAGAAGGCGTCTTCGGCTCGCAACCTGCGCTACCAGTCGGTGGAGTGGGGCTGGCTGCTGCGCACCCTCGACCGCCTGGACCCCACCTACAAGGCATAGCGCCCGGCCGTTGACAGGCCCCCTGCCCCGCCGTATGCCCAGCGAGCGATGGCGAACCACCTCTGCTGCTGCACCTGTTGTTGCAAGAACCCGCTCGAGGAGCAGGGCTAGCCCAACGCGCACAGACCCAGCGGTGATGCGCCGCACGAAGCGAAGGCAGACTGCTCCGGCAGCCTGCCCTTTTTTTCGCCATCGCACTCGGCCCAACCAGTCGCAGAACGAACAAGGAGGAGCGATTTGAGCGTCCGTATCAACGACACCGCACCTGACTTCAAGGCCGAGACCAGTGAGGGAGAGATCCAGTTCCACCAGTGGATCGGGGACTCCTGGGCGATGCTCTTCTCTCACCCCAAGGACTTCACGCCCATCTGTGCCATGGAGCTCTCCCACGTGGCGAAGATCAAACCGGAGTTCGACAAGCGCGGCGTGAAGGTCATCGGTTTGAGCGTGGACAAGGTGGCCGACCACGAGCGCTGGGCGCAGGACATCGCGGACCTTGCGGGCACGCCTCTGAACTTCCCCATCATCGCGGATGACAACCTGGCTGTGGCCAAGGCCTACGACATGCTCCCCGCCGACGCGGGCGCCAGCTCTGAGGGGCGCACCGCCGCCGACAACCAGACGGTGCGCACCGTCTACCTCATCGGCCCCGACAAGAAGGTGAAGATGTCCATGACCTACCCCATGAGCACGGGGCGCAACTTCGATGAGCTGCTGCGGGTCATCGACTCCGCGCAGCTGACCGCCGTGAACAAGGTGGGCACCCCCGCCAACTGGCACAAGGGCGACAAGGTGGTTATCCTACCTGCGGTGGACAACGAGGCCGCCAAGAAGCTCTTCCCGGAGGGCTGGGAGACTGTGAAGCCCTACCTGCGCAAGGTGAAGGACCCCAGCTCCCGCTAGGGGCATTGGCCATCTAAGGGGCGAGGAGAGTTAGCCTGGCTTACTCTCCTCGCGGCCGCGCTATGATGGGCGCGCCGTCCGCCGGAGCGGGCGAGAAGGAGGCGCGCCATGCCCACCAAGACACTTAAGATTCACGTGGAGGCCCAGGCGGCCAAGCCCAACTTCCGCTACGACATCATGCAGCCCTTCGTGCAGGGCCGCGCGCCGGTTGAGGGGGTGGAGTTCACCTTCGCCGGTGCCATGGAGACGGCGGGCCAGATGGAGAACCCGAAGTTCAAGAGCGGGGACTTCGGCCTGCTGGATACCAACATCGGCGACGTGCTTCCCGCCATCGACAATGGCTGGGACATGGTGCCGCTGCCCATCCTCATCAAGCGCAAGCCCATCTACAACCTCATCTGGGTGCGCGCGGACCGGGGCATCGAGAAGCCCAAGGACCTAGAGGGCAAGACGTGGGCCACGTCCATGTGGGGGGTGGTGACCACCTACGCGCGGGGCATGCTCGCCCACTTCCACGACGTGGACATCACCACCTTCAAGTGGATCGCCAACGTGGACGGCCCCTGGCCGCTGCACAAGCCCGTGAACGTCGAGTACCGCACCGACGGTAAGCCCCAGTGGAAGCGGCTGCTTGACGGCGAGGTTGATGCCTGCTCCGGCGACATCATCGACCCAGACGCCTGGGACATGCTGGAGGGCAGCCCGCACATCGTGAAGCGGCTCTTCCCCAACTACCGGCAGATGCACCGCGACCTGCGCAGGCAGCATGGGTTCGTCACCCCCACCCACATCATGGTGATGGGCGGCAAGTTGCATCGGGCCAACCCGGGTCTCTCTCGGCGCATCTACGATGCCTTCGAGCGCTCCCGTGAGATCGCCATTAACGACGCGCGCGGCGACGGCTCCTCCTACAACATCGTGCTGGACACGCGGGAGCTGTTTCGAGACCAGCGGGCCGAACTGGGCGACATCTGGAAGCACGGCATCGCAGCCAACCGAGAGTTGTGGGACCTCACGATGGATATGTACGCCGAGCAGGGGCAGACGAGCAGACGCTACAGCCTAGAGGAGGTCTTCCCGGCGGACACGCTGGACACCTAGGCCCCCTGCCCCACCAGCACGGCGAGCTTGTCGGCGGTAGTATGGCCCCCCAGACTAGGAGGCCCGCCATGACCAGCCCCAATGCTCCACGCATGCTCACCACGGATGTGCCGCTCACCGAACTCACCGGTGAGCAGTTGCGCGCCCGCGTGGCACGTGCCCAACTCTACCTGTACCAGGCGCAGCCCGTGGCCGGGGCGCCCGCCCCGACCACGGCGCAGGAGCACGCGCTGCTGGCGCACCTCCATCAGTTGGAGCAGCAGGGGCGCCTGTACGGCTACGGGCCCCTGGGCCATAGGGGCGAGGGACCCATGGCCAACGTCCCTGCGCTGGGCATTATCGCCGCTTCCTCGCTGGCCGATGCCGAGGCCATGGCAGCCGCCGACCCCTACGTCCTGGCGCGCCTGCGCACCGTCGGCGTGCGCGGGCATACGATGAACGAGGGCGTGGCGTGCTACGTGGGCCGCGCGCTCTCGCGGCGGCTGGAGGCCTCCGGCGTCCGGTTCAGCCCCAACCCCGGCCAGGTGGGCCTCACGCGCGACGAGCTGGCGGCACGAGCGGTGGGCGCGCGCCTCTACCTGGTGGAGTTCGTGCCCACGGACAAGCCGCGTCCCAAGGAGGACGCGCAGGCCGGGCTCGACCACTTCGTGTGGCTGCGGAGCAACGAGATGGCGGCCCGCCTCATGTCCTGCGGGCCGCTGGAGCCGCTGGCCCCGCTGTCGCCGGGCATCTGGGGCGGTGGGCTGGGTGTGTTCGCGGTGGGTGCCGAGCAGGCGATGCGCATCGCAGCTGAGGAGCCGTCCGGGAAGAGGGGCTATCGCATTGTCACCGCCAGCCCCTGGACGCTGGAACTGGGCATCGCCGCGCCCATCGCCACCGCGCTCACCGCCGTCAGCGTCCTGCGCTAGCGGTCCAAGGCGGGACTAGGCGGTGTGCGCGCCCTGGTTGGCCGTGCCCTGCAGTATGGCGGCGATGCCATCGCGCAGCACGCTGCCGTAGCGGGCGATCTCCTCGATGTCCGAATCGTGGCCCAGCCTGCCCCACCCCTCCTGGTCGTTGTGGATGAGGACGTTTTCCGCCTGGTCTCGCACCAGGTTCATCGGCTCTCCGCCCTCGGCCACGACGCGCATCTGCTCCTCGAGCATCTGCCGGAAGAGGATGAGCCCACGGTCCGACTCGCCCAGCATCTCCCGGCTGCGGTCAACGATGGGCCCCTGTAGCACCCAGGCCGTGGAGTCCTGCGCCATGGTGTCGTCACCGCGCAGGCGCCCGTCGGGGTGGGCTAGCGTGACGTGGTGGTGCGGCACGCTGGTCTGCGCCGGGACGTCCACGTCGTCGGGGAACCAGTAACTGGTCAGTTCCACATGCCAGGTGCGCTCATCGTCAACAGGAACGCGGAACTGCATGAAGTAGCGCCCGCCACCGCCGCCCTGGAGCACGTTGGGGAACAGGAGTGGGTGGCCGATCGACCACTTGGGGTCCTGCCGGGTGCTGGAGCCGTAGACGCGGCGCTTGATGATGCCGCGCTTGAACCGGTCGAACCCGATCTCCTTGTGTCGTCCGTATTCCGTGAGAGCCTCAGCCAAGGGGTCCCGGTGTCCTCGCAGGCGCGCCTCGTGCGCGCCGAACACCCCGTGTAGCCACTCCAGGTGCACGGGGTCCACCGAGTTCTCCTGGCACTGGAGCCACGAGCACGGCAGTTGGGTGATGAACAGCTCGCGCCATACCCGCTCCGTCTGGGCCAGCATGTCGTATCGGGGCAGCAGGGGTGCGGGCTCCGGGCCCATGTAGGTGAACAGCAGTCCGCCCAGCGCCTGCACCGGGTAGGCGCGCACGCCGGTCTTCTCCTTGAAGCTCCCGCCGGGGCGCACCATCTCCTCGAAGGGCTGCTCGGTGCAGGCACCGGACGCGTCGAACAGCCAGCCGTGGTACACGCAGCGCAGACCTGAGCGCTCCGGGATGCCGTAGGAGAGGTCAACGCGCCGGTGGGGGCAGTAACGGTCGATGAGCCCGTAGGCGCCCGAGGCGTCCTTGAAGGCCACCAACTCCTCGCCCAGCAGGGTAATGGTCTTGGTGGGGCGCTCGTCGAGCTCCCCCACCGCGGCGAAGGGGTGCCAGTAGCGGCGCAGCAACTCCCCCATGGGCGTGCCGGGGCCCACCTGGGTGAGCCGCTGGTTCTGTTCCTGCGTCAGCATATCGAGCCTCCCCTCTGCGGGCGGGACGCGCTCACTATAGACCAGTCCAAGAGGCTGGTAACGGCGCTACAATCATCTCATCCCTACCGGAGGCGTTGACATGAGCGAGTACATACCGAGCCCCAAGGACTGGGTGTCCAAGCAGGTGGAGCTGTATGAGGGGAGCGGCGGCACCCAGGGCCTCACCCTACGCGACACGGGCCTGCCGGTGGTGGTGGTGACCAATCGGGGCAACAAGACCGGCGCGGTTCGCAAGACGCCGCTGATGCAGGTGAAGGACGGGAAGAACTACGTGCTTGTTGCCTCCCAGGGAGGCGCGCCGAAGCATCCGGTCTGGTACCACAATCTGAAGGCCGACCCCAACGTGCAGATCCAGGACAAGACCGAGAAGGGGCGCTACCGGGTGCGTGAGGTGCCTCAGGGCCCGGAGCGCGCGCGATTGTGGGACGTCGCCGTCAAGGCATACCCGCCCTACGCCGAGTATCAAACCCGCACCGAGCGCCTGATCCCGGTGTTCCTGGCGGAGCCGGTGGCCTAGGTCCGACCGCGTTCCGGCACCGGACTGTTCCTTAATCTTTACGCCCGCGAAACCAGCGCGCTCCTTCGCACGCATAGGCTGGTCGCGGCAGGAGCGAGTCTGCCTGAAGGGGGGAGAAGGCGGGTATGGACGTGCGCGAGGCACGGTCCCCGCAGGCGGCCTTCCCCGGTTGGGAATACGTGGCGAGCCGGTGGGAAGCGCCATGACTGCCGCGTGCGGCGCTGCTGTCCGCAGACGAGGTATTCCGGGCAATCGCGGCGCAGCCCTGGGTCTGTAGGGGCGCGCTGTCCGCTGGCCTGGACGGCTGGCGCTCCTCGCTTCAGAGGCTCGCCATGGGGCCGACGACGCGCAGGTGCTGGACGCGCCGTCCCTTGCAGGGGGCGTGTTCCGGGCCAATGACGTGACGCGCGAGCGCTTCCCCCGCACGGGCTTGGTTCTGGTGCTGGGAACGGTTGCACCCCGCTACGGCGGGGTCATCCGCGAGCTGACGGCCCGACACCGCGGGGGGTTGGCGGCGCTCACCCGCGCCTCCCTTGGCTCCCCTGCCTTGCTGGTTGAGGCCATCGACGGGGTGCGCGCCGGGCGCACCGCCCTGGACCCGCTGGTGCTCGGGCGCCAGCGGGCGGGGAGAGCAGACCCCTTCGCCGCCCGGCTTTCGCCCCGCGAGCACGAGTTGCTGGACCTGTTGGCGTGCGGGCTCACCAACGCGGACATCGCAGCGCGGCTCACCCTGGAGGTGAAGACGGTGGAGCGCCACATCAACGGCATCTACACCAAGCTGCCAGAGCACGACTCACCAGGCCACCCGCGGGTAAGCCGGGTGGTGGCCTACCTGGAGATAGCCCGCGAGGCCGACGGGCGCAGGTATTAGGCCAGCCCCGTCTCCCGCATGAACCCCACGGCGCGCAGGATGTGAGCGTCAGGTTCCAAACCGCCGTCGCGCACGTCCAGGTGGGTGGCCCCGGCGGCGCGCCAGGTGTCCACCTCCTCGCGCCATTGGGCAGAGGTCTTGTTCTCCAGGAAGATGCGCCCCTGGATGCCAATGGCCGACGGGTCGCGTCCCGCGCGCTCTGCGGATGCCCGGATGCGCCCCACGCGAGCGCCGATGTCGCCGGGCCGCGCCGTGGCTATCCATCCATCGCCTATGCGGCCGATGCGCTCGAGCACAGCGTCGCTCCCCCCGCCTAGCCACACGGGGATGGGCCTCTGCACCGGCGTGATGCCAAGGCTCGCCCCCTCGATGTGATGGAACACGCCCTCGAAGGTTGCCCAATCGCTGGACCAGAGGGCGCGCATCAGCGCTATCTGCTCCTCGATGAGCCGCCCACGCCGGTGGAAGTCCGCCCCCATGGCCGCGTACTCCGGCACTAGCGAGCCGACGCCAACGCCCACCCGCAGCCGCCCACCGGAGAGCAGGTCCACCTCGGCGCACTGCTTTGCCGCCAGCTGTGCCTGGCGCTGGGGCAGCACCAGCAGCGCGGGGAAGAGCTGGATGCGGGAGGTCACCGCCGCGTGGTAGGCGGCGGTGGTGAGCACGTCGTGGTGGGTGTTGGTGGAGCGCGCGTCGCCCTCCCCCGGCACCGCCCAGACGATGTGCTCGCCGTAGGAGAGGTGGTGGAACCCGGCCTGCTCCGCCGAAACGGCGAAGCTGCGTACCGCCGCCGCGTCGTTGCCGATGGTCTGCGAGGGGAACTGGATACCGACGCGCATGGGCGCACCTCCTGGTTGGTGGGGACGTCAGCCTAGCGCACTCGGCGCCAGAGCGGGGCGGCTAGCTGTTCGGGTCGGTGCGGGAGGACCAGGAAAGCACGCGCTTGTCGTGGAACAGCAGTCCGGTGACGCTAGCTGGACGCGTGGCCAGGTGCAGCGCGCACTGCGCGCTCCAGCGCGGGTCGCCGGGGCCGTCTGGCGCCATGTCCGTCTTCACCCAGCCTGGCGAGAGGGCGTTCACCGCCACCCGCCCGCGCAGTTCATTGGCCGTGGCGATGGTGAGCGCGTGGAGCGCCGCCTTGGAAACCCCGTAGGCACTGGACAGGTTGGTGGTGAATAGCCCGGAGCGCGAGCCCACATTGATGATCCGGGGGCTCGTCGAGTGTTCCAGCCACGGCAGTAGAGCGCGGGTGCACCGGTAGGGCCCCAGCACGTTCACCGCCAGCACGCGGGTGAAGTCCTCATCGTGTCCGCTGAGTACGTCCGCGCCGGGGCCGGCCCAGATGCCCGCATTGTTGATGAGGATGTCAAATCCTCCCCAGCGCTCTTTCACCCACGCCGCCACCGACGCGACGCCAGACGCATCGGACACGTCGGCAGCCAGCGTGTGCAGGCCCGGCACCTGCGCTGCGGCGGCATTCAAGTTGGCCTGCTCGCGAGAGACGGCCAATATATCGGCACCCTCTTGGCGGAACAGGCGCGCTATCTCAAGGCCGATGCCCCGGCTCCCGCCGGTGACCACGGTCCGCTGTCCACGCAGGCGCAACGGCCTAGCGCCCCACCGTGCGGCGCAGCACCGAGGCGGCGTCGGCCGGGGCGGCATCGCCCAGCCAGGCCACGTACTGGTCGGGCCGCACCAGGATGAGACGTGCCTCGTACCCCTCGCGCCCGCCCTTCACGCTGTCGCGCACCACCTTCAGCGGCACGCGCTCGGCGTTGGCTGCCTGCTCGAAGGAGGCGACCTCGGCGTCGGTGGCGTCCAGTGCCAGCAGGGTGAACCAGGGGCCGAAGGCCTCATGCACGCCCTTCCCGTCGGAAAGGGACGCCGGAGGCAGGTGGTGCCCCGCGCGGGCCGTGAAGGTGTGGGAGCCGTGGGCCGAGCACACCCCGCCCTCCGGGCCCCACAGCACGGAAGATCCCTCGTAGTGCGGCTCGTAGACCGCCAGGTGCGTCGTTTCGCCCTGCGCCTTCCACTGGCGGGCGAACTCGTTCTCGTCCTTCTGCGGGCTGTATGTGTTCAGGAAGTCGCGGTCCTGCTCTATCCAGCGGGTGATGAAGTCCTGGCCCGTCTCCCAGAAGATGGGACGGCGCTCCTCTCCATAGGAGTCCAGTAGCGCCTGCGAGCCCCACCCCTCCAGAACGGCGGTGAGCTTCCAGCCCAGGTTCACCACGTCCTCTAGGCCGTTGTTCAACCCGAAGCCACCATAGGGTGGGTGGGAGTGCGCGGCATCACCGGCGATGATGACGCGGCCCTTCTGGTACTCGTCCGCCACGGCGACCTTCAGGTCCCAGAAGCCCTTGTGGAGGAACTCGGCTTCGAACTCGAACCCGGCGGCCTTGTTCAGCAGCAACTGGAAGTCGTAGGTGTCCGCCTGGGCGTCCAGGGGCACGGGGGCGTGGAAGAAGAACTCCTGACCCACGTCCACCCGGCCGAAGAACATCCAGTAGCCCTGCAGGGCCGGGTCCATGGCGCGGTAGGTGGTGGAGTGCGGGAAGCGCTCCAGCGCTTCGTGGAAGGCCTTGGAGCGGAACACCACCAGCGCCATCTTCTGGTCGAAGTCGGCCCCGCGGCGCTTGATGCCGGTCTTCTCGCGGATCAGCGAGTGGGCCCCGTCGCAACCCACCACGTACTCCGCCTCGAGCACCTCTTCGTCATAGGGCCACTCCGCGCTCTCAACCGTCACGCGCACGCCGCCGGCATCCTGCTCCACCGCGCGGACCGTGCGCCCCATGAGCACGCGGACGCTGGGGAGGGTGGCCACCTTGGCGCGCAGCACCTTCTCCGTCTCGTACTGGGGCAAGCGCTCGTTGGCCACGTAGTAGAAGGGGCGGATGGACCCGCGCCCGGGCGGCTGGTACCAGTACTCGGACATCAGGTTCCCGTAGGCCGTGACCCCCTCGATGGGGTAGCCCTTGGGAAGCGTGCGTGCCGCGCGCAGCTCGTCCTCGATGCCCCAGAAGTGGAAGTGCTCCAGTGAGCGCTGGGAGAGGCCCTGCCCCTTGGGGATGTGCTGGAGTTCCGTGCGCCGCTCCACCACCGTGCAGCGCACGCCACGCATGCCCAACTCGATGCCCAGGCCTACTCCAACGGGGCCTCCGCCGACGATAATGACTTGGGTGCGATCCGCCATGGGGGCCTCCTGTGCCGCGAGCGCGCAAGCTGATCAGAGGCTACGGCAGCAGGCAGACCCGTTCAACCCGAGGCGGTGGTATGGCCCGGAACCGTGTTAGAGCGGGTCGTCGATGATGGCCTGCTCTAACGCCCCGCGCAGCTGGTCCACGGTGATGACCGGGTTGATGGTGAGGGTGTTCCAGCGCCCCAGGCCGAACTCCATCACGGCCTTGTTCACATCGTGCGCGTTGGGCGCATCGATGATGAGGTAGAGGCCGTGCGCTGCCTGGTTGGCCCAACCACCCACCAAGCTCATGCCGCGTGAGGGCAGCTCCTCCATGAGGCGGGTGAGGCCCTCCACCGCGGTCTTGCGGGGGGCGGCGTGGCCAGCGGGGCAGGTGTCGGGCAGGTGTGTGGCGAAAACGGCATGCAACATGGCGCGTCTCCCGTGGTGTGGATGCGGACGTGTGAGCCAACACCATACTGGGGGGCATGGGGGGCGGCAAACCCGGCATGCCCTGCCGGTGAACGCTAGATGCCCAGGAACCGGGCGATATTCCCGCCCAGTATCTTGGCCTGCTCCTGCGGGGTGATGGGCGACTCGGTGATGTCGGCGTAGGAGTTCGGCAGGCGCTGGAACTCCGGGTGCGGGAAGTCGGTGCCGATGACGAAGTTGTCCGCCCCGTAGGCCGCCACCAGTTGCTCCAGAGGCTCCACGTTCTCCACCGCAGTGAGGCAGTGGGCCTTGATCAGCTCTGAAGGGAGCGTGCCGGTGCGTGAGCAGGCGCGCTCGATGTAGAAGGAGCGGTCAGCCCCCGCCATGGCGTAAGCCCACCAGGTGGCGCCGGCTTCGAAGAAGGCGAAGCGCAGGCCGGGGAAGCGGTCGAACACCCCGCCGAGGGTGAGCGCGGCGCAGGCCACGGTGTAGTCGATGCCAAAGCCCAGGTAGGTGCCGATGTGTAGGCGGTGGTAGCGCTCCGTGCCCACCATAGGGTACTCGGTCTGGTGGTCGTACATCGTCCCCCGGTGGCCTTGGGTGTGGTTGTGCACCATGCACGCCAGCCCCAGCCCCTCCACCGCTTCCCAGAAGGGGTAGAGCTCGTAGGCGTCGAGGTTCCTGTCCATCCAGCTCCCGCAGATGGTCACGGCCTTCAGGCCCAACTTGGCCGAGCGCTCCAGCTCGGCGACCGACGCCTCGATGTCGTCCCACGGCACGGTGATCTGCCCGATGAAACGGCCGGGATGCTCGCGCTGGATGCGGACTGAGGCGTCGTTGTAGAGGGGTGCCAGGGCGCGCCGCAGCCACAGGGGCTCGTCACCCTGCGCCTTGAGTGGGGTGGGCATGGCGCGCTGGACGTTGAGCACCTGGGTGTCGAAGCCAAGGCGGTCCATCTCCGCCAGCCGCGCGGTGATGTCCCATTCCGGGTCGCCTGTCTTATCACGCAGGGGGGCACCGGTGAGCGCCGCCCGCAGCCCATCCGGGTCCACCACACGCAGCGCGTCGTGGGCCATCATCTCCCGCAGCTGCGCCTGCTCTATGCGGGAGAGCGCATCGTGCAACTGGGCGTAGTCCACCGTCAGGAAGAAGTGGGTGTCGGCGTCGATGCGCTTGGTGCGGACCTGGGTGGCCATGGCTGCCTCCGGGTGCGGGCTGGGGCCACTATACGCCGTCCCTCAAGGGCGCCCAGCTCCCCTGGACGCGCGCGATTGTCTCCGAGCGGGCGATGCGCTACCCTGCCGACCAACGCAATGGTCTGAGGAGGACCCGCTTATGGTGATGAAGGGTACGGACATGAAGGTGGCCGACACCCCCAAGGAGGGGTTGAAGGACTTCCGCATCCCCGACGCGTACGAGGACTGGTTGGCCGACGAGGGTGTGATGGTCCACCGGACCTACTACATCCCGCAGATGAAGGATATCGAGGTCGGCCCCTGGAAGCGCAAGGGCGGCTACGGGGCCGTGGTGTGCATCCCCAATAGTCCCGTGGTCCCCAACGACATGCACGTGGTGGACATCGTGCCGGGCGGCAAGTCCGAGCCCGAGAAGCACATGTACGAGATCAACTTCTACATTGTGGAGGGCCGCGGGGCCACCACCGTGTGGATGGACGACGAGAAGAACAAGCAGACCTTTGAGTGGAAGGAGGGCGCGCTGTTCACGGTCCCGCTGAACGCCTACTACCAGCACTTCAACGGCTCCGGCTCAGAGAAGGTGCGCTACATCGCCACCACCAACGCCCCCCAGATGATGCGCTTCTTCCGGGACAATGACTTCATCTTCGACAACCCGTTCATGTTCCACTCCCGCTACACCGGTGACGAGGGCTTCTTCTCCGGCAAGGGAACCCTGTACAACAAGCGCATCTGGGAGACCAACTTCATCCCTAACGCGCCCGACATGGCCCTGTACGGGTGGAAGGACCGCGGTGCTGGCGGCATCAACGCCATGCTCCAGATGGGCGGCAACGACATGGGGAACCACATCTCCGAGTTCCCCGTGGGCACCTACAAGAAGGCCCACCGCCACGGCCCCGGCGCGCACCTGGTGCTGCTGTCCGGTGACGCGGGCTTCTCCCTGCTGTGGACCAAGCCCGACCGCTCCGACATGGTCAAGTGCGACTGGCAGGTGGGCTCCATCGTCATCATCCCCGGCGAGGGCACCTTCCACCAGCACTTCAACACCGGCACCAAGCGCGCCCGGTACATGGCCCTGCGCGACGGCAAGGGCGGCTTCCACGTCCCCAACCAGCGCCAGCAAGCCGACGTCTCTCTCAAGGACGGCGGCATTCAGGTGGAGTACGAGGACGAGGCCCGCGAGATCCACGAAATCTTCGAGAAGGAGCTCGCCAAGACGGGCGCCCAGTGCAACATGAAGGCGTTCATCCCCTACTGCACCGGCGAGGCCGGCGTGACCGAGGAGCGCTACACCTAGCCTCCGGGGGCGATGCCCTGCATGCGTGAGTTTCGGCGGGCCCGTCTATCCGGACGGGCCCGCTTCGTTCCCTGGTATACCCTTGGCAACGCACCACGCACACGGATGGAGCGGCATCCCGCTGTTCATGGACCGGTACTTCGTCGCGGGCTCCATCTGGCGCACGCTGGAGACGGCCCGCGAGAAGTACATGGCCCCGCAGGACGAGTATGGGGTCAAGTCGGTGACCTACTGGTTCGACGAGGACCGCCACACCGCCTTCTGCCAGGCTGAGGCCGACTTCAAAAGCGGCGCTGGTGGGACTGCAAGAGCACGCCCACGGTGACATCCCCTCCGAGGCGATGGAGGAGGAGCCGCAGGCCGTTGCGGCCTTCCTGCGCGTGGTGAGCAGTGGCCCCGGCGCTGCAACGGGGGCGGCCCAGGTCGAGCCGGGCTTCCGAACCATCATGTTTACGGACCTGGTGGACTTGACGGCTCTGACGGCACGGCTGGGCGATGGTGCGGCAATGGAGTTGCTGAGCACCCACAACGCGCTGTTACACGAAGCGCGGCCGCCCATGGCGGGCTTGATGGGCCGGTGAGGCCGGTGGGCTTCAGCGTGGATGGTACGTGCAGGTGATTTGCAGGCGGTCAGAAGGCTAGGCGGTCAATCGCCGGCGTGCCTCGAGCACGCGCTCCAGCGCCTCGTCCCGCGAGGTTGCGGTGGCGGTCAGGTGGCCCATTTTGCGGCCCGGCCGGGCTTCGGTCTTCCCATACAGATGGAGACGCACCCCCTCCACGGTGAGGGCCTGGGCGAAGTTAGGCTCACCGCCCGCCGGCCACAGGTCGCCCAGCAGGTTGGCCATGGCCGTGGGGCGCACCAGTTCGGTTGAGCCCAGGGGCAGCCCCGCCAGCACGCGCGTGAGTTGCTCGAACTGGGAGGTGGCGCAGCCCTCGATGGTATAGTGGCCGGAGTTGTGTGGCCGGAAGGCCAACTCGTTGATGAGTAGGCCCCCATCGGGCAGCAGGAACAGCTCGGCGGCCACCAGGCCCACCACATCCAGGCGCTGGGCCAGCGTCACCGCCAGCTCCTGCGCCGCAGCCGCCACGTTGGCGGGCACCGGCGCCGGGGCCAGGGTGGTGTCCAGTATGCCGTGCAAGTGCACGTTCTCCACCACCGGGAAGCAGCGGGTCTGACCATCGCGCCCACGGGCGCAGATGACGGACAACTCCTTGGTGAAGAGGATTAACCGCTCCAACACGTAGCGCAACGCCCCTTCTCCCCCATAGAGCGCCTCGGCCTCTGCGGCATCCTGCATCGTGCGCAGCACCCTTTGGCCCTTTCCGTCGTACCCTTCGGTGGTGGACTTGAGCACCGCGGGCAGGCCGATGGACGCCACCGCGGCGCGGAGCTCGGCGGCAGACCGCGCCGGGGCGAAGTCCGCCAGGGGGAACCCGTGGGCGCGCAGCCCCTGCTTCTCAGCCAAGCGGTCGCGTTTCATCAGCGCGACGGCGGGGCTGGGGGTCATGGGGCAGAGTGCGTCGGTGCCGGTGATGGCCGCCGGGTCCACGTGCTCGAACTCCAGGGTGAGGGCGCTGAGCCCCTGGGCGAAGGTGCGCTGGGCGTTCGGGTCGGCGTAGGGCTGCGCGACGTGCCGGTCGGCTACCCGGCCCGCGGGGCACGTGGGGTCGGGGTCCAGCACGGCGACGCGAAAGCCTATGCGCTGAGCCTCCATGGCGAACATGCGACCCAGCTGGCCGCCGCCCACCACGCCCAGCCAGGAGCCCGTGGGAAGGGGCCAGCTCACGCCTGGGGCCACCGGATCACCTGCTCGCCCAGAACGGCGTCGGTCTGCGCGTTGCGAAAGCCCTCCAGCCGATCCTGGAGCGCGGGGTCAGCCAGGCCCAGGATGGCGCAGGCCAGCAGGCCCGCGTTCGCGGCGCCGGCCTTGCCGATGGCGACGGTGCCCACGGGGATGCCGCGGGGCATCTGCACGATGGACAGGAGCGAGTCCATGCCGGACAGGGCAGCCGACTGCACGGGCACGCCGATGACCGGTAGCACCGTCTTGGCGGCGGTCATGCCCGGCAGGTGGGCTGCCCCCCCTGCCCCTGCGATGATTACCTGGACGCCACGCCCCTTGGCGGATGAGGCGAACTCGAAGAGCCAGTCCGGGGTGCGGTGGGCGGAGACGATGGCGACCTCGTGTGGCACGCCCATCTCCACCAGCACGTCCACTGCGGCCTGCATCGTCTCCATGTCCGAGCGGGAGCCCATGATTACGGCCACCAAGGGCTTCGTGTCCTTTGCGCTCATCGGCCCTCTCCTTCGACGGCCCCTGCATCGGCGGCTCGCCGTAGCCGGTCCATCACCGCCCGGCCCAATCCCGTCTCCGGCAACGTGGCCGCAACGATGAGCGTGCAGCCCGCCTCGTCCAGCGCACGCAGCGCCGCGTACAGCACGCGGGCGTAGCCCTCGGCCCCCGGCCCCGCGCTCCAGTGCGGGGCACCAGAGCCCAGTGGGCTCGCGGGCTCCGGTGAGAGCGTTCCCACCCGTTGGCCCTGTCCCTTCCAGCGTTGGGCCAGCGCGGCCACGTCCGTCGGGGCTGCTAGCACCACCCGCGCACGGGGCGCGTAGTGCCGGTAGCGGGTGCCGGGAGATCGCGCCCGCAGCGACTCGCCCTCCGCGCCCGGTCCGGGCAGAACGATGCCGCCCGTCACGGCCTCCAACTCCTCGATGCCGAGGCCGCCGGGCCGTAAGAGTACCGGCGTGGGGCCGGTTACGTCGAGTACGGTGGACTCCACGCCCAGCTTACATGGGCCCCCGTCCAGCACCCCGGCCACGTGTTCAGCCAGGTCAGTCAGCACGTGCTGCGCGGTGGTGGGGCTCGGCGACCCGGAGCGGTTGGCCGAGGGCGCTGCCACGGGCACTCCCACCGCCTCCAGAAGGGCTAGGGCCACGGGATGGGCGGGTACGCGCAGGGCCACGGTGGACAGCCCCCCGGTGACGGCGGCAGGGAGGTTGCCCTGGTGCGGCACCACCAGGGAGAGCGGGCCCGGCCAGAACCGCGCTGCCAGCGCCTTCCCCACGGCGGGCAACGGCCCCACCAGCGCCTCGGCGGCGGCCAGCGAGGGCAGATGGACGATGAGCGGATTGTCGGCGGGGCGCCCCTTGGCCACGAAGATGCGACCCACGGCTTCGGGATCCAGCGCATCCGCGCCCAGGCCGTACACCGTTTCGGTGGGGAATGCCATCAGCAGTCCGGCGCGAAGCGCCTCGGCGGCGCGGGTGATGGCGGCCCGGTCGGGCGCGGAGGGGTCCACTTCCAGCACGAGAGGTGCGCTCACCCCTCTAGCCTACCGGACGAGCCGGGCCCATCACACCAGTCCCGCACCCGATGCCACGGCAGCCAGGCCCGCCGCCAGCACCACGGCCAGGGTGATGACCCGGAACGCGCCGGGGTTGATGCGGTGGGAGAGCAGGTCTCCAGCCCCGGTGCCCAGGGCTAACGGAGGGAAGAGCACAAGGGCGGTGAGCACCACGTCGTGGGTGAACAGCCCCCGCCACCAAAAGAGGGCCACGGCCACCAGGTTAGTTAGGAAGAAGTAGGCGATAATGTTCGCTCGGAAGATGCGGGGCGGCACGTCCTGATTGGCGAAGAAGAGGATGACGGGCGGTCCCGAAAGGGACGATGACCCGTTCAACACACCGCTTGTGAAGCCCACCGGGAGGAAGGCGAGGCGCTCGTTGCGCACCTCCACCCGCAGCCCCGCAATCAGCGCCAGCGCGAACACCGTCACCACGGAACCGATGAGCACCCGCAGCGTGTCGGACGAGGCCCAGATGAGCAGGGCCGACCCCAGCGGCAGGCCGAACAAGGCACCTAGCACCAGCGGCCAGATGCGCCCCGGCTGCACGAAGGCGCGCGCACGGTAGACCAGCGGGATGTTGGTGCCGACGGTCTGCAGGATGATGACCGGCACGACCACCTTCGGCGAGATGAACATAGAGAGGAAAGGCACGGCCACCAGCGCCAGGCCGAAGCCGGTGAGCCCGCGCACCAGTCCCGCGACCAGCAGGATGACGGCGCCCAGGGCCAGGTGTGCGGTTGACAGTTCCATCTAGCGAGTGGCGATGAGGAAGGATCGCCGGAAGGGCACCAGCGTCATCCCGTCGGCGCGGCGGGGGTAGTGTGGGCGCACACGGTCGGCGTACTCGCGAAGAAACTCGGCGGCCTCGGCCTCGTTCAGTGTGTCCAGGATGGGCCGCAGGAAACTGCCCTTGGTGAACTCCACCACGGGGTTCTCTCCCTCCATGACCTGCATGTAGACCGTCTCCCACATGTCCAGTTCGCTCACCAGCGGACGCAACACGCCGTAGTAGAAGGCGGGCGGGGCGGTTGGCGTCTCGTTGAGGAGGCCCTCCAGGCGTGAGCGCCACGGGTGGGCGCGAATCGTTTCGAAGATGGTGGTGTGGGTGGGCTCACCGAAGTTGCGGGGCATCTGAACGGCCAGCACCCCGCCGGGCGCCAGCATCTCCACGAGGCGCGGGAAGAGCGCTGCATGTCCGTCCAGCCAGTGTAACGCAGCGTTGGAGAAGAGCAGGTCAACCGGCTCAGGCGGTTCCCAGGTGCGCAGGTCGCCCTTTTCCCAGGCGATGTCCTCGTGCTCCTGGCGCGCACGCTCCAGCATGGGCGCCGAGCCGTCAACGCCCACCACGCGGGCATGTGGCCAGCGCCGCTTCATGAACACCGTGGCGGTGCCGGGCCCGCAGCCCAGATCGTACACCGTGCGGGGGGCCTCCAGCGGCACCTGGGCCAGCAGGTCCAGGGCGGGGCGCAGACGCTGCCCAGCGAAGCGAAGGTATACGTTGGGGTTCCAGGTGGTCACGGCCATCGCCTTGGGAGGGATGCCCCGATGGTAGCAGGCCGGGCGCGCTTGCGCCGCGCGCCGGGAGGGTGTATCACGGCGCTGCCTTCTCGACGGATGGGCCGGGGGCGGCGGCGAAAGGAGCCAAAGATGATCTCCGCGGAGCAGAACCAACGATTGACACAGACCGGCAAGGGCACCCCCATGGGGGAGTTGCTGCGCCGTTACTGGCACCCCATCGCGGGCAGCGCAGAGGTGAACAGTGAGGAGCCCACCAAGGAGGTGCGCATCCTGGGCGAGGACCTGATCCTCTATCGGGACGCCGCTGGCACCGTGGGGCTCATCGAGCCTGGCTGCCCGCACCGCAAGGCCTCCATGGCCTACGGCATCCCGGAGAAGGACGGGCTGCGCTGCTGCTACCACGGTTGGCTCTTCAACGAGAAAGGTGAGTGTGTGGACCAGCCCTCGGAGCCGGAGGGCTCGCGCTTCAAGGACAAAGTGAAGATGCTCGCCTACCCGGTGCAGGAGTTGGGTGGAGTCATATGGGCTTACCTGGGCCCCGCGCCGGTGCCCGTGCTTCCCAAGTGGGACCTGCTCACCTGGGATGGCGTGGAGCGTTTCCTCATCCGCATGGAGCTCGACTGCAACTGGCTCCAGTGCATGGACAACTCCCTGGACCCCGTCCACTTCGAGTGGCTCCACAACTACTTCGGCTCCTACGTGCTGCTCAAGGAGAAGCCGCCGGAGGAGCGCGAGGCCTGGAAGAAGCGCATGCAAGGTGATGGCGAGCGCGGGCGGCACGAGGTGCGCGTTGGCTTCGACCAGTTCGAGTACGGCGTCATCAAGCGCCGGTTGATGGAGGGCGACACCGAGGAGAACGAGTGGTGGCGCATCGGTCACCCGGTGCTCTTCCCCAACATCCTGCGGGTTGGCCAGAAGCGCCAGCATTCCTTCCAGATGCGGGTGCCGATGGACGACACCCACACCCTGCACCTGGTGCTCCGGGTGCGCGTGCCCGAGCCCGGCGAGGTGCTCCCCCCGCAGACCGAGGTGCCGGTGGTGCACGAGGCGGTCTACAAGCCGAATGGGCGCCTGCGGGCTGACTGGGTGCTGG
This sequence comes from Chloroflexota bacterium, assembly GCA_038109085.1. Taxonomy (GTDB): domain Bacteria; phylum Chloroflexota; class Dehalococcoidia; order Lucifugimonadales; family Australimonadaceae; genus Australimonas. The sequence goes on along the minus strand of JAYNIL010000002.1, from coordinate 41,321 downwards.
GCCAGGACCAGACGGCATGGATCGCCCAGGGTGCCGTTACCGATCGCACCACGGAGCACCTGGGCGTGACGGACGTGGGCATCCTCTTCTACCGCAAAGTCATTGAGGAGCAGCTGCGCACCGTTGCCGACGGGGGCGACCCCATCAACGTGCACCGGACGGATAACGGCTCCATCTACCTTCCCCAGGAGCATTCCTTCTACCCCGGCTACGACGTGACCGGCGGCCCCTTCCGGGATAAGCCGGCCACCAAGCCGCAGGTGGAAGCCGACCTGGCGCGCAAGACCAACGTGTCCTTCGCCTAGCACGCAGGCCTGGAGAGAAGGGGGCGCGGCCCCCCCGCGGCCCCGCCCGGTAGGGCCCCGGGGGGGGCCCGTTGGGGGGCCCCCAATTGTGGGCGGGGACCCCCCCCACACCCCAACACCCCCGCCCG
>JAYNIL010000002.1:9398-40878 GCA_038109085.1 Chloroflexota bacterium | reverse complement strand
GGGAAGCCGACCTGGCGCGCACCACCCGGGTTCCCTCCGCATCGCCCGCCGCCGTGGGTTGCGGGGGCGGCGCCGGGGGGCGCCCCCTTCTTGTTAGCTCCGGTTGCGCTGCCGTTGCGGATGCCCATAATGGTCGGCGTTCAGCCACACAGAACCAACAGACCGGGCCAGGCCCGGAGCAGGAGGTCGCTATGTCGAAGCTCGCAGGCAAGGTGGTGGCCATCACGGGCGCCGCGCGCGGCATGGGCCGAGCGTTCACCCAGGCGTTCCTGGACCAAGGGGCCAAGGTGGCCGCCATGGACCTGTCCTGGGAGCCAACGGGCTACTCCTCCGACCGGGACGATGCGTTCCTGAAGGAGCTGCGCTCCCGCAAGGACGACGTGCTTGTGCTGGATGCCGACGTGACCAACGATGCGCAGCTTGATGCCGCCTACGAGGCGACCATCGCCAAGTGGGGCACGGTGGACGTGCTCATGAACGATGCGGCCATGCGCCAGCGCATCCTCTACCCGCCCACGGGACGCATCACCACGCTGGAGACCAGCGATGAGGACTGGCGTCGTTCGTTCGACGTGAACGTGTTCGGAGCGCTCAAGGTGACGCGCCGGTTCATCAAGCCCATGCTGGCCCAGAAGCGGGGCAGCGTGATGTCGGTCATTTCCTCCGGGGCGCTGCACCACTCCATGGGTGGCGCCTACATGGGCCTGCGCCCCAACTCTCGGGAGATGCCCTACCAGTCCACCAAGGCAGCGCTGCTGACGATGATGTTCTACCTGGCGGACGAGATCCAGCAGGACAACGTTGCTGTCAACCTGCTGGTCCCGGCCCACACCCGCACCACGGGGTTCGATGAGCAGAACATCGCCCGACGTGAGATGGGCTTGGCCAACCGCAACGCTCCGCCGCCCCTCAAGCCGGAGCACATCGTGCCCTTAGCGCTGTTCCTGGCCGAGCAGGACGTGAGCACCGGCGTGACCGGCAAGTGCTTCGACACCGTGACCTGGAACATCGAGCACGGCCTGGGCAAGCCCGAGGCCTGGTACGACATGGAGGGTGCGTCTGTGTCGGAGAACGATGCCCTGCGCGCCGCAGCGGCAAAAAAGTAACGAGCGAATCACACGGAGACCGAGCACCCATGACCACCAACGACGCCGACATCGTCCGAGCCAAGGAGCCTACCCAGGCCCTGGAGAAGCTGAACCTGACCGACCCCTACAGGGCGTGGCTCGCCCGCGAGGGTGTGAAGATCATCGATGAGTACGCCTTCGAGGACCTGGCGACCATCGAGCTGGGCCCGTGGGAGCGCAAGGGCGGCAGGGGCGCGGTTATCAACATCCCCTACCCCATGCTCATCAACGACTCGCACTTGGTGGAGATAGCCCCTGGCGGCAAGTCGGAGCCGGAGAAGCACCTGTACGAGGAGATCGTCTACATCGTCTCCGGCCGCGGTGCGACCTCCATCTGGGTGGGCGATGGGTCTAAGCAGAACTTCGAGTGGAAGAAGGGCTCGATGTTCGCCATCCCCCTCAACGCGAGTTACCAGCTGTTCAACGCCTCGGGCTCGGAGCCCGCGCGTTACCTCTCCGTGACCACGGCCCCGCCGATGATGCGACTGTTCAGCGACGAGCGGTTCATCTTCGAGAACGATTTCGCCTTCACCCGGCGCTATGGCGCCGAGGCCGACTTCTTCTCCGGCCAGGGCAAGCTCTACACCGGGCGCGTGTGGGACTCGGCCTTCTTGCCAAACGTGCCAGACATGCCGCTCTACTCGTGGGAGGGGCGCGGCGCGGGTGGCATCAACGTGATGTTCGAGATGGCGGGCAACGCCATGAAGGGGCACGTTTCCGAGTTCCCCGTGGGCACCTACAAGAAGGGGCACCGTCACGGGCCGGGCGCGCACTTATTGATCCTGTCCGGCGATGCCGGTTATTCGCTGACGTGGACCAAGGACGACATGTCCGACATGCGCAAGGCCGACTGGAAGGTCGGCTCCATGGTCATCGTGCCCTCGGACGCCTGCTACCACCAGCACTTCAACACCGGCTCGCGCCGGGCGCGCTACCTAGCCCTGGGCTACGGGGCGGGCGGCGGTATGCCCGGCGTCATCGCCCCCTTCGCTGGCAGCGGCGGCGCCGACGTGTCCATCAAGGAAGGCGGCATGCAGGTAGAGTACGACGACGAGAACCCCCTGGTGCTCGATATGTTCGAGGAGGAGTGCCTCAAGCACGGCGCCACCCCGAACATGCGCCGCTACTTCCCCAATCGTAAGCAGTTCAAGGTCAAGCTCCCGTAGGAGGGCCCATGATCACACAGGAGCAGCCGCGCTTCGGCGGCGAGTGGGTGGGCGAGGCCCAAGTTGCCGACTACATCGCCCGCATGGACGCCTACGAGGACGCGGACCGGCTGCCAATCTTCCAACTGATGACACGCCTGGCAACCCAGGATGCGCAGGCCCCCCTGCGCATCCTGGACCTGGGCTCCGGTTATGGGCCGGTGGCCGCGGTGTGCCTGGACGCTTTCCCCAACGCTACGGCCATCGGCCTGGACATCTCCGAGGCGATGATGGCCGTGGGGCGTGAGCGCATGGCCCGCTTCGGCCCCCGGTTCACCTATATGGTGGGCGATTTCTCGGCGGGCGCCCTGCCCGCCCTGGCCGTGGAAGCCGGGCCCTATGACCTGGTTGTCTCGGCGCGGGCCATCCACCACCTGCCCGCCGAGGGGATGGCTGCGCTCTACGCTGACATTGCGCGCAACCTGCGTCCGGGAGGAGCCTTCTTCAACCTGGACACCGCCTCACCGGAGACGGACTTCCTGCGTGAGCGCTTCCGCGCCGCGCGCCCGCGCCGTGCCCGGCCTGCCAACCAGGAGCGCACCGAGGCCCAAAGGGCCCACGACCTGTTGCACCACCACCGCGACGCCACGCTGGTGCGCCACCTGGAGTGGCTCAAGGCTGCGGGGTTCGCCTCCGTGGACTGCTACTGGAAGCACCTGGACCGGGCGCTGGTGGGCGGGTTGAAGATCTCCTGATGGACTCGATGCTGCCTCCCGGCTCCATCGTCCACGTGGCGACGCCCGCCGATTGGGCGCACGGTGCGGAAACGCCGCACTACCAGGCCGCGCATTTCGCGGTCGAGGGCTTCCACCACGCCTGCACCCCGGCGCAGGTCGCGGCGGTGCTGGGCCGCCACTTCTCCGGCCACCGCCTGCTCCTGCTGCTGGTGGTGGACACCGCGCGCCTGAGCAGCCCCATGCGTTGGGAGAGCGCCCAAGGACAGGAATACCCGCACGTGTACGGGCCCATCGAGCGCGCCGCTGTCACCGAGGTGATCCCCATCGAGGGAGACTCCTTCGGTGAGTTCATCCTGCCAGAGTGGGCCACCACTCCCCCCGGCGTAAGGAGCATGCATCCGTGGACTCCATAAGGGTCGGCAGCGTCACCATCAGCGCTGTCTCCGACGGCATCTACCACTTCGACCCCCGCGAGTTCTTCCCCGCCCTCTCTGACGCTGACTGGGCACTGGAGCCGGACGCACTGGGCCCCGCAGGCACGGTGGACCTGAACATCGGCTCCTTCGTGGTGCGCTCAGCCGGCCACACCATGCTGGTGGACACCGGGCTGGGCCCGCACGGCACCAGCCCGCGCGCCGAGTCGGGCCTGCTGCCTGCGGCGCTGGCTGCCAGCGCAGGGCTGCGGGAGGAGATCGACCTTGTGGTGGCGACGCACGTCCATCCTGACCACGTGGGCTGGAACATGACGGGTACGTGGCCGGATGCCGTCCCCACCTTCCCCAACGCCCGGTACCTGGCCCCCCGCCTGGACTACGAGACGGGCGCACGTCTGCCGGAGGCCGAGCAACCCAAGCCCTTTCGGGAGCAGGTGGCGCCGCTGGAACGACTGGGCCGCCTCGGCCTGCTGGACGGGGGCGATGCGCTGACCCCACAGGTGTGGGTGGAGGCCTCGCCCGGCCACACGGCGGGGCACCTGTGCGTGCATATCGCCTCGGATGGCGAGTATGCCGTCATCGTGGGGGACCTGACGCACATCCCCGCGCAGGCCCACCGCACCGGCTGGGGCTCGCGGGCAGATGTTGACCCTGCACAGGCCATGGCCAGCCGTGAGCGCGTGTTGGACGCCGCCGAGGCGGGCGGGCTGCTGTACGCGGCGGGCCACTTCCCCGCGCCCGGTTTCGGGCGGCTGGTGCGCCAGGCAGGGCGGCGGGTCTGGAAGGCGCTTGACTGAGAGCCCCGGCGGGGGTGGTATGCTCCGGCCTAAGAAAGCTGAGCGCAGAGGAGAGCAACATGGCTGAACGCTTCACCCACCCCGGCCTCAGCGCCCGGACCATCGAGATCAAGGGGCACAAGGGCGAGACCATCAACGCCTACCTGGCTCGCCCCGAGGGCGATGGGCCCTTCCCCGCGGTCATCGTGGCGCACCACATGCCCGGCTGGGACGAGTGGTGCACCGAGGTCACGCGCCGGTTCGCCCACCACGGGTACTTGGCCATTGATCCCAACCTGCATTACCGCCAGGGCCCCGGCACCCCCGCCGAGGCCTCATCCAAGGTGCGTGATGAGGGCGGTCAGAATGACGAAGCCGTGCTGGGCGACCTGCAGGGCGCACTGGACTACCTGCGCTCGCTGCCGGAAGCCACGGGCAAGGTGGGCATCATCGGCTTCTGCTCCGGCGGGCGCGTGGCATACATGGCCGGGTGCAACATCGCCGTGGACGCGGCGGTGGACTGCTGGGGCGGCAACGTGATACCGACGCCGGACCGCATCAACCACCAGCAGCCGGTGCCGGTCGTCTCCATGACGGCGAACCTGTCGTGTCCCCTGTTGGGGCTGTTCGGCAACGATGACGCAAACCCGGACCCGGCCCAGGTGAACGCCATCGAGGCGGAACTGAAGAAGCACGGGAAGACCTACGAATTCCACCGCTACGATGGCGCGGCCCACGCCTTCTTCGCGTGGGAGCGCCCCTCACACCGTCCGGAGCAGGCCGCCGACGGTTGGTCCAAGGTGTGGGCGTTCTACGACAAGTACCTGCGCTAGGAGGGCGTGATGCCTGAAGACATCGAGCAGCTCGAGGCCGACCTGCGCCTCTCCACGGCCATGCTGGAGTGGGAGTTCGGCGACATCATCGGCCACGTTGGCGTGAGGCTCCCGGACAACAAGGGCATCGCGGTCAAGCTGCTGCGCGTGGCGCAGGAGAACCCCGACGCCGACTGGATGACCCACTTCGACTTCAACGGCAAGAAGATCTCCGGCGAGGGAACCGTGCCGGGTGAGGCGCCCATCTACACCGAGCTGTTCAAGGCCCGGCCCGAGGTGAACGCCATCGTCCACGCCCACGCGCCCATGTGCATCGTAGCGGGGCTTGCGGGCCTCAAGATATCGGCGGTGCACCTGCAGTCAGTGCGCTTCGGCGAGGGGCTTCCGGTGCTGCCAGTGCCGGTGTACGTCTCGGACGTGGCCGACGGGCAGCAGGTGGTGAAGACCATCGGTAAGGCGCCGGGCATGACCATCAACGGCCACGGCATCGTCACCGTGGGAACGTCCATCGACGAGGCGACGGTGAACGCGCTGTACATGGAGCGCACGGCCAAGATCATCCATGCTGCCACCCTTGCGGGGTTCGAGGGCATCTCCCAGGCGCACCGCGAGACGTTGGCCGAGAACCTGGCCAAGGTGAGCGAGCGCGGCAAGGCGTTGAACCGGCCCAAGACAGGCCACTCCGACGAATGGCGCTACTACGAGCGCAAGTTGCGCCGAGGTGAGCCGTGGAACCGGGGTTGGACGTAGGTCTCAACCCGTTTATCACCCAACTGTCGCCGAGCCTTCGCCGCAGGGGCGGCTGCCGGACGAAACTCCCGCACTGGTCGACCCGTGCCCGGAGCGCCCCGCCCGTCGCATCGCCGTTCTCCCTGATTGGCCTTCCTGCAGAGACGGCAGGTGCGCCAACACCCGCACCAGCCATGAAGACCGGTGCGGCTTTCTCTATTATGCCGGCTCCAGGAGGTGACCCATGGCCCAGACCGAGCGCGGGGATCGTGGGCGCAGCACACCGGAGACGCGCCTGCTCTTCTCCCATGAGAACCGATCCAGCGGTCTTTTGCAGGCGGTGCGCACCTTTGGAGAGATGCTCTCCGGCTTCCGGACGCTCCACTTCGTGGGCCCGTGCGTGACGGTGTTCGGTTCCGCGCGCTTCGCGGAGGACCACCCTGCCTACCGTATGGGCATGGACGTGGGCGGCGCGCTGGCACGTGAGGGCTTCACGGTGATGACGGGCGGCGGGCCGGGCATCATGGAAGCGGCGACGCGCGGTGCCAAGGAGGCAGGAGGAGAGACGGTGGGGTGCGGGATACATCTGCCCCACGAACAGCGCTTCTCGGCGTACCTGGATACCTACAAGGAGTTCCGCTACTTCTTCACCCGCAAGGTGATGCTGATGAAGTACTCCTATGGGTTCATCGCCCTGCCGGGCGGGTTCGGCACGCTGGATGAGCTGTTCGAAACCGCCACGCTGGTGCAGACGCGCAAGATGCCGGACTACCCCATTGTGCTCATGGGGACGGAGTACTGGGCCCCGCTGATAGGCTTCCTGCGCGAACGGCTCCTGGCGGGGGGGACGATAGACGCGGAGGACGTTGACACCCTGCTGCTAACCGACGACCCGGCCGAGGCGGCCGCGAGCGTGCGCAATGCCGCCGTCAGCCGGTTCGGCCTCACCTACACCCAGCGCCCCCGCAGGCGCTGGTGGCTCCTGGAGTAAGGCTAGACGGGCAGCTTGTCCGGGGTGTCAGGCGCCGCCTGCACCTCGAAGGCCCCGTTGATGGCCATGATGTAGCAGTACTGCCCCACCGTGGCCGTTATCTCCACGACCCAGCGCTCGTCGTGCCGCCCCAGCAGCGCGTCGAAGACGTCCTTTGCCACCCGGTTCTCCCGGGCAAGCTGGCGCACGAAGGTGATGATGTCGTGCTCGTCGTCCTGGAGGCCTTTGGGGTCCGCGCCGTGACGCATCACCTCGATGGCCTCATCCCGCACGCCGTTCTTGCGCGCCACGCCCACGTGGGCGGCCCACTCGTAGGTGGCGTTCTTCTCGCGCGCCAGCGTGAGGATCACCGTCTCGCGCTCCGCCATGGTGAGCGAGGACTGGAGACGCACGTGGGCACCTGCCTCCATGACCTTTTGAGCAAGGCCAGGACTTCGGAGCAGGATGGCGAACGGACCTCTTATGGAGTGCAGAGTGTCGATGATGGCCTGGCCCTCGGCCTGCTGGTCTGCGGGCAGGGCGTCCTTGTCTGTGAGCAGCGGAATGCGGGGCATGGGCTTCCTCCGGGGCAGGGTTGCGGTAGTATGCCACGCCAGCGGCCGCCACAGCCCATCATCTGTCGAGGTGTCCCATGCCCACAGCCCTTAAGTCCATCCGGTTTGGCGCGTCCTGGTCCACCCAGCTGCGGTTCACACAGGCCATCGGGAAGCGTCTGGGCGAACTGATGCCCATCGAGGCCACGATCTCCATCGGCAGGCCCGGCTACGCGGAACTGGCTTCCGGAGCGGTGGACGTGTGCTTCACCAAGTCGGTGAACAACCAGCACCGCTACACCGGTGCCGGCGTGCTTGCGGGTAAGGAACCCGCTTCCTGGCTGCGCACCATCGCCTGGCTGCCGCAGGAGGACCGGTTCCTGTTCGCCGTGGCACCGCACACCGGCATCACCTCCTTTGAGGAAATCGCCACCCGCAAGCCCGCGCTGCACGTGGGCGGGCGCGCCGCCGAGGAGGTGCTGCGCGCCTACGGCTTCACCTACACGGACATGGAGTCGTGGGGCGGGAGCGCCGTGCCCATGGAGCACACCGCGGCCGAGGCTGCCGAGCGCGCCCGCGCGGGGAGGCTGGACGCCCTTTTCGGCGATGGGTCGGCGTACGACTTCTCCGCCTGGACGTGGGCAGCCGCACAAGGCTATCGGTTCCTGGACGTGGGCGAGGCACAGATGGCGACGATGGAGGCACAGGGACTGCGCCGCACAATTACCCCGGCGGGCTACCTACCCGGCATCACCAGCCCGCTGCGGGCGCTGGACGATTCCGACATCGTGCTCTCCTGCAACGCGAGCCTGGACGATGAGCTGGCGTACAACCTTGCGCGGGCGCTAAATGAGGGCAAGCGTGAGGTAGAGACGGCCTCCATCCAGGTCTCCTACGGGCAGGACCCGGTGCTGCCGCTGGTGCGCCCCACCTACTGGTCCTCGCTCACCGGGCCGATCGAGCGCCAGTGGGACGTGGGGGTCACCGGCGCGCCGCTCCACCCCGGCGCCGAGCGCTACTACCGGGAGAAGGGCTACATCGCCTAGCGCGTGCCCCACTCCTCGTGGTGGTTGATGAGGAATTCGGCCGTCCCTTTGAAATAGGCCATGAGCCGTGCCCTATCCACGGCGCTGGCGCTTGAGGCGCGGACGGCGGCCCGCATGTGACGTACCCAGGCGGCGGCGCCGTCGCTGTCGATGGGAAACGGGGCGTGGCGGGCGCGCAGTCGCGGATGGCCGCGCTCGGCGGAGTACTGGGGCGGCCCGCCCCAGTACTGGGCCAGGAACAACGCCAGGTGAGCCTTGCCCGGCTCCAGGTCCTGCGGGTACATCGGGCGCAGGATGGGGTCGGTGGCCACGCCCTGGTAGAAGCGCTCCACTAGCGCGGTGAAGAAGGGCATGCCCCCCACCCGCCTGAACAGCGTGTCCGTCTCCTGCTGCTCCATGCGCTTAGCCTATCATCGGCAGGTGCGTATCCACCCCGTTGCGCGCGAGCCGGCGCGTGTCTAGAGTGGGGTTAACCCCGCCCTAGCGAGCATCACTTGAGCGAACAGACCGTCATCGCAGGTGCCGTTGCGCCAGCACGCCAGCGCATTCCCGGTCTCATCCGCCGCAACACCGTCTTCTTCGCCCTCGCCCAGGCCCTCCAGGGCTCCGGCACCCAGATGCTGGTGGCCCTGGGCGCTCTGATCGTGCTGGAATTGACGGGCTCCGCGCTGCTCACGGGAATCGGCGTCAGCGCGATGCAGCTGAGTCGCATCTTCATCTCCTACCCCCTGGGCAAGCTGGCGGACACCTTTGGTCGCCGCCCCGCCATGCTGGCGGGCCTCGCCTGCGGCATGATGGGCGCGCCGTTTCTGGCCGCCTCAGTGCTGCTGGAGTCCTTCCCCGTGTTCCTGTTCGGAGCCTTCGTCTTCGGGATGGGCGTTGGCGCCACGCAACAACTGCGAGTGGCCGTTGCCGACATGTACCCGCCCACCCGCCGTGGCGAGGCTCTGGGCTACCTGCTCACCGGCAGCCTGGTGGGCACGCTCATCGCCCCGGCGCTCATCGCCGCCTCGGAGCGGCTCACGGGTGTGACCGGCGTGCCAGAGTTGGCCATGCCCTGGCTTCTGGTGCCCGGCACCGTGCTGCCTACGGTGTTCATCGTGCTGGCGGTTCGGCCCGACCCGAAGACCATTGCCACCAATCTGGCCGACTATTGGCCCGGTCACCCCGCCGCACCGGCACGGCGCGGGCGCGGGCGCATGTCCTTCTGGGAGTACCTGCGCGCCTACCCGCGCCTGACGGCCTCGGCCTGCTACGCTCCAGCGCAGGGCGTCATGTCCATGCTCATGGCGACTACGCCCCTCGTGCTCAAGCACCACGGCCACAGCCTGACCAGCGTGTCCATCGCAGTGACGCTCCACGTGTTGGGCATGTACGCCTTCTCCATCCCTCTGGGCCGCCTTGCCGACCGCGTGGGCCGGGTGCGGCTCCTGTGGGGCGGGCTGTGCACCAGCGTGGTGGGAGCCCTCCTGGTGCCCGCTTTCCCGCTTTACGCGCCCATCACCCTGGGCATTTTCCTGGTGGGCGTGGGCTGGAGCGCGGTGTTCGTTGCCGCAACGGCCGTCATCGCTGACACATCCACACCACAGGTGCGTGGGCGGGCGGTGGGCGTTAACGACTCACTGGCCTCGGCCTTCGCCATCAGCCTCCCGCTGCTGGGTGGGCTGCTCGCCGAGAGCATCGGCTTCATGGCCGTGGGGGTGTTCGGCGCGGCCCTCGCCATCGCGCCCATGACCACGTTGCTGCGGCTGCGCGAGGACGCACCGGGTGTGTACCGGGGCTACGCCGACGAGGAAGAGGCCGCCTAGCGGGTGCCTAGAGCGTGATGGCCGCGGCCCCGGCCACGGCCAGGACGATGCCGACCAGCACCAGGGGGCTGAAGGATTCGTGCCCCCGGTTCAGCATCCAGGCGAAGCCAACGCCGAAAAAGCCCATGGTCTCGATGAGCGGTGAGACCACGGTGATGGGCGCCGTCTCCACCGCGCTGAATCGGAACACCTGGGCCAGAACCATCGTCGACGTGATGACCCCAAAGAGGCGCCAGGCCGTGGCGTCCAGTGCGCGCAGGCCGTCTCTGTTGCGCCGGAAGGCCAGGCTCGCCACCAGTAGCACGCCGGCGCCGGCGTGGGCGACGGTGGCGCCCAGCAGACTGAGACCGGTGCCCGCCAGCACATAGCGCAGCAGGTAGGTGGCCCCCGCGTAGGAGACCGCCGCGATGAGGCCGAACAAGAGCCCCTCGGCCAGCTTAAGCGCCGAGCCTGACGCGAACTCACGTTTCATCGCCCGGGGCTGTGAGAAAGCGACCAGGGGTGCCGCCACGAGCAGCGCGATGCCCAGCCCGCGTGCTAGGCCCACGTGCTCGTTCAGCGCGAACACGCCCAGCAGCACGCCGAACAGCACGCTAAGCGTGCGCACTGGCGCGGTGAGGTTCGCGCCCATGGACTTGATGGCACGGAAGTTGGAGTAGCGCCCGCCTAGGAAGTTCAGCGCGCCCGCCAATGCCAGCAGCACGTACCCCCTCATGCCCAGCTCACCCGCCCTGCCCCACTGACCGGTGAGCCATGCCAGCAGCGCGAACACCGGGGTTGCCCCGGTGATAGAGACGATGATGAGCACATAGGGGTTGGCGCGCAGCATGGAGCGGCGCACCACGGCGGTGTTGAAGCCGAAGGTGGCGGCCGAGGCGATAGCCAGGAGCGCGCCTAGCACGGGTGCGTGTGGAAGGTCAGGGGAGTCATCGCCGCAAGGCTACACCCGCTGGGTACGCGGGGCCAGCATGGCGGCTGCTGCCTCCTCCCATGCAACGCCGGGGGCGAGGCGCACCGATGCCGAGCGCGCGCCGTAAGCGGCACCGTCCTGCGGAGCGGCGGGCTCGACGCCGTCGGCCAGCGCCTTGGCCTCCCGCAGCAGCCGGCGACGGGCCGTGATGATGGCCATGTCCGAGGTGCCCAGGTGCTCGAAGCGCCGGTCCGCGATGGGCCCGCCTTTCATGTTCTCTAGCATGGCCTGGTCCTGGGCCTGGATGCCGTGGATGCCGGAGAAGGTCAGCGTGCGCTGCACCTCCCGGTCAATGAGATAGTCGTTCTCCCGGTTCTGCGTTGGAAGGTAGGTGCCGGGGATGCGCGCCGCGTGAAAGAATCCGCCGTTTTTCAGCTCGTGCCGCTCGGCTGCGGTCAGCGCCCGCTCCTGGTGCCAGGAGACGCGGAAGACCAGCGTGTTCTCGTCGTCCATCGGCACGTAGCAGTTGCCCGTGACCACCGCGTTGGGCTCGGCGGGTATCACCTGGTAGAAGGGCAGCAGCCACTGGGTGATGCGCCAGTAGTAGTCGCCCGTGTCCGTGGTGCGGCGCGCGGCGAACCGGGCCCCGTAGGGCGTCTCGTCCACGAAGTAGCGGGGCGCCGGGTCCACCATGGCCTGGGTGCGGAGCGACTCGTCCACGATGCCGACGCGGAAGGTGGACTTGTCCAGCGGCGCGTGCAGGAAGGAGATGTGGGAGGAGTCGATACCGCCCTCCAGCGCCTGGGTCCAGTTGCCTCGCTGGAGCGTTTTGGAGACGTAGCGGTGCGCCTCCGGAACGCTTGCCCAGGTGAGTTCAGGCAGTGGGGGCTCGGTGCCAGCGGGGCCAAGGTAGCCCCAGATCACTCCGCCCGCCTCGCGCACCGGGTAGGAGCGCACCGTTACCTTAGCGGCGAAGTTGGAGTCAGCGGGCTCTGAGGGCATGTCCACGCATGCGCCCGAAACGTCGAACTTCCAGCCGTGGTAGGCGCAGCGCAGACCGCCCTCCTCGTTGCGCCCGAAGAAAAGGCTGGCAAGACGGTGCGGGCAGTAGCGGTCCAGGAGCCCCACCTTCCCCGAGGTTTCGCGGAAGGCCACCATCTCCTCGCCATAGATGCGCACCCGCACCGGAGGAGAGTCGGGGGTGGGGATCTCCTCGGAGAGCAGGCACGGCACCCAGAAACGGCGCACGTACTCACCCATCTCGGTGCCCGCGCCCACGCGCGAGAGGAGCTCATTCTCGGTGGGGTTCAGCATGGCATGCCTCCCGGAGCCGGTTGCGTGTGGTCATCCTAAGCCCAACCCGGTGCGCGTGGAAGTGCGCCCGGCGTATGCTGGCGCCGTTCGAAGAAGGGCTGGCGCATCGCCCACTGCCTTGAGCGAGCGTCGGGCGAGCGGAGACGGAGTAGCCCCCGGAGGGGCCGCAGGGGAGTCCGCTGGAAAGAGCGCGCGCAGCACTCGAGGAGAACAGCATGGCGAGGCCGTTGCGGGTGGGCGTTGCGGGGTTGGGGCGCGCAGGCGCAGGCATGCTCGCGGCCCTCGCGGTGCATCCCGGTGTCGAGGTGAGCGCCGCCGCCGACCTGCACCCGGAGCATCTGGCCCGCTTCAAGGCTGACTTCGAGGGAGAGACCTACGATTCTGTTGATGCGCTGTGCGCCAGCCCTCACGTGGACGCGGTCTACATCGCCACGCCGCACCAGTTTCACGAGGCGCACGTCATCGCCGCAGCGCGGGCGGGCAAGCACATCGTGGTGGAGAAGCCCATGGGCCTTACGGTGGCTGAGTGCCTCGCCATGACCGAAGCCGCGGAGGCCGCTGGCGTCGCGCTCATCGTGGGGCACACCGCCTCCTTCAATCCCGCCGTGCTGCGCATGCGCGAGCTCATCGCCTCCCGACAGGTGGGGCGTCTCGCCATGATCAGCGCGACCGCCCACACTGACTTCCTTTATCGTCCAAGGCGGCCAGAGGAACTGGTTACGGTATTGGGCGGCGGCATCATGTACAACCAGGTGCCTCATCAGGTGGACGCCGCGCGCTACGTGGCGGGTGGAATGGCCGCCAGCGTGCGCGCTGTCACCTACGTGCTGGATCCGGCGCGTCCCACCGAAGGCGCCTACGCAGGGCTGCTCACCTTCGAGGACGGACCCGTCGCCGTCCTCTCATATGCGGGGTACGACCACTTCGATTCCTCAGAGCTCGCCTCCGGAAACGCCAGGGACGCCGCACGCTACGGCTCGGCGCGCAGGGCCCTTACTGGCGTGGGCAGCCCCGACGACGAAATAGCGCTGCGCGTGGACACGGGCTACGGCGGCGGCCACCCCGTGGCCTCAAAGGGAGCGCAGATGGGCGGCGGCTCGTTGCTTCAACCGGAACTTGGCAGCTTCCTGCTCACCTGCGAAAGGGCCGACCTGCGCCTGCTGCCCGATGGCGTTGGCGTGTACGGGGACGACGGTTTCCGGCTTGAGCCGCCCGCGCCCTGGCGCGGAACACCAGGCCGAGGCAACGTGTTGGACGAGCTTCTGGGGGCCGTCAACGACGGCGCGCCCGTGGTGCATGGCGGCCGGTGGGCCGCAGCCACCATGGAGGTATGCCTGGCCATGCTGGGGTCGGCACGAGAAGGGTGCGAAGTGGTGTTGCGGCATCAGGTCCCCTTGGGAGGGTGAGCTCTTGGACAGCGCCCGTGTACCCGTGGTTTCTGGCCGTGTGCGGGGATGGGCGCGCTGGCTCGGCAACGCGGACCATCTAGCAGCGCTCTACACCCTGGGGCTTGCCGCTCTCGCCGTGGTGGCTGGCCTGCTGATGCTGGCTGGGGTCATCCATGTGGAAGGCTCTGCCTACTCAGGTGCGCGCGATTACTACCTCAGCCTGGCTAAGGGAGACCTGAAGGGCGCTCGCGCTCGTCTCAGCCCGCAGGCGCAGGCAGTTGTCGACGCTGCGGGACCCGCAGGGTGGGCACTTACTCTGCCCGCCGGAGTGCAGGCCTCAGCCATCGAGGAGGTGGAGAGTCTGGGCATCACCCTGACCAGCAATGGACGTCGCGCCAATGTGGGGTTGGTTCTGGACGGCGCGCCTCCGGAAAAGGGTGCAGGGCGCGCGCTGCTGGATATCGTGCGCGAGGACTTGGTGCGGGTGGACGGGCGGTGGTTGCTGCTCTGCCCCGGCAGATTGGAGTGCGCGGGGCCCTAACTCTCCGTCCAGGAGCGGGAGACGATGTCCCCGCTGGGGGTGAGCAGAACGCGCACCTAGACGGTGGAGCCGTCGGAGGTGATGGATTCGATGTCGTAGAGGGTGGCGATCACGGTAACGATCTCCGCCAGCAGCGCTCCCCGTTGGTCGCCTGCTAAGGGCCGCAGGGCCCGGCGCGCCCATCTCAAGTTCCACATACTCGCAGCCTAGGGGCCCGGCGCCGGGCTTCCACCTGCCGAAAGCAGCAGCGGGACCGTACGAGCGGGCGCGCTCGCATGCCCGCTCGTACGGGGGTAGACTGCCGCGAGCCGCCTCGGAGGTACGCTGTGCTCCCCCTGCCTGTACCCGACATGGCCCGCATGGGCCGCTGCGCCAAGCTCGCATGGGAGCACGCCGTGCTGCGCCAGGCGCAGGCGCCCGGCAGGACGGCAGGGGTGAATACGGCGCACCTGCTCCACGGTGTGCTCATGGAACCGGACTGCGCGGGCGGGCTCATCCTGCGCCGCATGGGGGTTAACCTGGCCCTTGTCGACGAGCACGCCTCCTTCATGAATCTGCACGCGCGCCCCACGCCCGTTACGCCGGAGCGAGGCACGGTGGACTGGCAGGGCGTGGCCCACACCCCCCTGGCCGAACGGGTGCTCGCGCTCGCGCTGGAGGAGGCGGGGCTTTACTCGGACACCTACCCCATCGGCACCGAGCACCTGCTGCTGGGCATCCTACGGCTGCCGGATTCCACCGGCGCTAAGGTGCTGGGCTACATGGGCGTCACCGAGCAGGCGGCGCGCACAACACGTGATGCCATGTGGGAGCTGCTGAGGCTGACAGAGTGAGGGGCGTGGGGAGTACACTCCCGGCCACGACGAGGCACCGGAGGAGGTGCGCGATGGCAACGGAACCCAAGACGGAACGCTACGACGTGGGCGGGGTGCTGCTGGAGCGCCCGTTCAAGGTGCGCCGCCTCGGCCACTTCGGCCTTGACGTTGAGCATATGGACGAGTGCCTGCGCTTCTACCACGACCTGTTGGGATTCCGCCTCTCCGACGTGCTGGACTTCGGCAAGAACCCGCGCCTGGCCGATGCACTCAAGGGCGTGAGCCAGACCAAGGGCTACTTCACCCACTACGGCGGCGACCACCACGCATTCGTGCTATTCCCCCGCCGGATGCGCAAGGCGATGGCGGACTCGCGCGGCCACGGCTACGGGCCCAACATCAACCAGCTCACCTGGCAGGTTGGCTCCCTGCGCGAGGTGGTGGAGGCGGTGGGCTACTTCGACCGCCATCACGTCGTCATCGAGCGCTCCGGACGCGACATGCCCGGCTCCAACTGGCACACCTACATCCAAGATCCCGATCGGCACACTAACGAGCTGTACTACGGCATCGAGCAGATCGGCTGGCAAGGCGTGTCCAAGCCCGCGCCCTTCTACGCGGGCCGCGCCTCCGAGCCCCCCACCCTGCCGGTGGCGGGTGAGGAGGCGGAGGTGGACGGGGCGCTGGCCGAGGGGGTGGACCTGCGCTGTGGGTACCGCGATGAGGCCCGTCTGCCTGCCGTTCACGACGTGGAGGGCGTGCTGCTGGAGCGCCCCTTCAAAATTACGCGCATCGGCCCGGTGCACCTGTTCGTCGCTGACGTGGCGGCATCTGCCCACTTCTACACCGAGCGGATGGGTTTCGCCGTCACCGCCACGACGATGGTGGAGGGCGAGCGGTGCGTCTTCCTGCGGGCGGGTGCTGAGCACCACTCCCTGGGTCTGCTGCCGCTGGGCCTGCGGAAGCGGTTGGGCGTGCCCACCGCCACGACGCTGGCGGCCTTCGGCGTGAGCGTAGGCTCCTACCGCCAGCTGCGTGAGGCCGTGGCCTTCCTGCGTGAGCAGGGCGTCACGGTCACCGACGTGCCGGAGGGCCTTCACCCCGGCATGGACCACGCGGCGTACGCCGTGGACCCGGAGGGGCACCGCGTCTTGCTACACACTTACCTCGAGCAGGTGGGCTGGGCGGGCGAGCCTCGCGCCGAGGGGCACCGGCACGTGCCCATCGCACAGTGGCCCGAGGCCATCGAGCCGCTGTCCGACGTGTACGCTGACCAGACGTTTGCCGGCCCGTTGGGCTAGGAGCAAGGGGGCGAGATGTACGACCTGCTCATCAAGAACGGACGCATCGTGGACGGGTCGGGCATGCCGTCCTTCAACGCCGACGTGGGCATCCGTGACGGGGTCATCGTGGACGTGGGGCGCCTGAGCGGCGAGGCCAAGCGAACCATTGACGCATCGGGGCGCGCGGTGGCCCCCGGCTTCATCGACAACCACTGCCACTTCGACGCCCAGGTCACCTGGGACCCCCTGTGCACCTTCTCACCACAGCACGGAGTGACCAGCGTCATTTTCGGCAACTGCTCCCTATCCCTCGCCCCGGCGCGCCCGGAGGAGCGCGAGTCGTTGGCCAAGATGCTCTCCCGCGTGGAGGCCATCCCCATAGAGACCCTGCGCGCCGGGGTCAACTGGAACTGGGAGACGTTCCCGGAGTACCTGGACTTCCTGGACCGCAAGCTGGGGGTGAACGCCGGGGTGCTCATGGGCCACTCGGCGATCCGACGCTACGTCATGGGCGCCGAGTCCCAGGAGCGGGCGGAGGCGACGGCCGACGAACTGGCGCAGATGCAGGAGATCATCCGCGACGGCATGCGCGCCGGCGCCCTGGGCCTCTCCTTCGACCGCAACGGTGGGCACCTGGACCTGGAAGGGCGGCCCGTCCCAGCCATCGTGGCCCCGCTGGAGGAGATCTACACGCTGGCCGCGGCCCTGGCTGACCTGCCCGCCGGGGTGCTCCAGTGCGGGAGCGCCTACCCTCTGGAGATACGCGAGGGCTTCGCCACGCACCTCTCGCAGGTGAGCGGGCGGCCCGTGGTCTACAACCAGCTGGTGCACAACGCCAAGCGCCCCGACCAGTGGCGCGAGCACCTGGCCTTGGTGGCCCAGCGCATCGGCGAGGGGTGGCCGGTCTACCCGGTGGTGAACCCGCGCCCGGCCTCTCAGCGCTTCACCATGCGCAACGCCCAGGTGTTCGACCGCATGCCCACCTGGCGTGAGGTGATGCTGGCTGACCACGAGGCGAAGAAGGCCGCGTTCTCTGACCCAGCGATGCGCGCCAACCTGCGCGCCGAGGCGGTGGAGGGGCGTGACCTGCCGGTGGACGCGATGCCCATTCAGTGGGACCGCATCCGCATCACCCGGGTGCTCTCCGAGCGCTACGCACGCTACCGGGGCAAGAGTGTGGGGCTCATGGCCCAAGAGGAGAACGCCGACGTACTGGACGCGTTCCTCGACATGGTGCTGGCGGACGATCTGAACACGGGGCTGGAGAACAACCAGTCCGGCTCTGATGCCGGTGCCCTGGCGGCCATGCTGGCCAGCCCCTACTCGGTCATCGGCCTGTCCGACGCGGGCGCCCACGTCATCTACGAAGCGGGCTACGGCTACGCCACGCTGCTGCTGGGCCACTGGGTGCGGGAGGAGCAGGCGCTGAGCCTGGAGGAGGCGATCCGCAAGCTCACCTCCATGCAAGCCGCGCTCTTCGGGCTGGACCAGCGGGGCCTGCTGCGCCGTGGCTACGCCGCGGATGTAGTGGTGTTCGACCCCGACACCGTGGGCACCGAGGAGCCGGAGGAGGTGCACGACCTTCCCGGCGGCCTGATGCGATTGGGCCAGAAGGCGCGCGGTGTGGACTACACCGTGGTCAATGGACAGGTGTTGTACGAACACGGCGAGCACACCGGCGCCTACCCCGGCAGGGTGCTGCGCAACGGTGCCGCTACCAGGTGAAGTACTGGTAATCCGAGTAGGCGTACCTCGCCTCGAAGTAGGCAGCCACGTTGAGGGTTAAGCCGGCTCCGTCGGCCCGGGGGATGGCAGGCAGTGACGCATGCGCCGCGTCCCACGCGAACACCGGGCTGATGAGCTCGTCCTCATCGGGGAACATAAGCACCTTCTACCACATGCCCTTGCGTACGCCCTCCTGTAGCGTCCGCCTCACTTGCATGTCAGAGCCCTGCCACGTTTACGCCACGCCGGTGGGATAGCCCAAGGTGTCGGGCGGGTACTCCACCGTCTGCTCCTATGCAACCTCATCGCCCTGGTAGTACCGGAAGGTGTGTACGCCCGGGGTGGGTAGGCCCGCCCCGGCCGGGCCGTAGAGCACCCAGCGGCGCGTCACCTCTCCGGAGTAGACGATGACGTTGAAGTCCTTCTCCTGCTCATGCACCTGCCCGCCTAGCGTCTGGACAGCTACGCGCGTGCCCTCCCACAAAGGGCACGCCTCCAGGGCCTCGTATTCGTCGAAGCAGTTGCTCTTGAACTCGTAGGTGGCCTCGTCGAATCCGTTGGAGCTCCACACCTCCGGCCACGCGTCGGGGCCTGCCACCTACTGCACCACCTGGTTCACCGGGGGTAAACGTGGCGCATCTTCCCCGGAGGCGGAGAACAGGCACAGAGTGAGTGCTCCAGCGACCAGCGGGCACATGGGTTCCCCCTCGATGGGCTCTCCCCAGCAAACCCCTGCCCTACTGGCGCTAGCGGTGGTACCGTTGGGCGGCCCAGCCAGGGCGTGGAAGGTGCGCGCGTGAGCGATCGGCTGACCATACGTCTCAACAGTGCGGACAACGTCGTGGTGGCCCGCGTGGCCATCCCCAAGGGGACGGCGGTGGAGGAGGAGGGCGTGAGCGCCCAGGCGGACATCCCCCCGGGGCACAAGCTCGCCACCGCCGCAATCGCCAAGGGGGCACTGGTACGCAAGTACGGACAAGTCATCGGCCAGGCAATGGCCGCCATCGCGCCGGGTGAGCACGTCCACCTACACAACCTGGGCATGTCCACCGAAGGACGCGACTACGCCGTGGGCGCTGACGCGCAACCCACCGTCAAAGCCCCCCGGCGCGCAGCCTGGATGGGCATCCGCCGCCCCGACGGGCGCATCGCCACCCGCAACTACATCGGCGTGCTCACCACGGTTAACTGCTCGGCGTCCGTGGCCCGGATGATCGCCGACCGCTTCCGGGGCGATGCGCTGGCCCGCTTCCCCAACGTGGACGGCGTCGTCGCGCTCACCCACGGGAGCGGCTGCGGCATGGCGTCCGAGGGCCGGCCCATGGACCTGCTGCGCCGCACCATCGGCGGGTACGCGCGCCACCCCAACTTCTTCGCTGTCCTCATCGTGGCCCTGGGCTGCGAGGCGAACCAACTTCCCCGTCTGCTGGAGGCCGAGGGGCTGACGGCCGACAAGCGGGTCATCCCCCTCATCATCCAGGAGTCAGGCGGCACCGCCGCAACGGTGAAGGAGGCCGAGAAACGCATCCGCACGCTGCTCCAGGCGGCTGACGCCGTGGACCGCGAGCCGATGCCCGCCTCCGAGCTGGTGCTAGCCCTCCAGTGCGGCGGGAGCGACGGCTACTCCGGCATCACCGCCAACCCCGCTCTCGGCGCGGCGGCGGACATCCTCGTCTCCCAGGGCGGCACGGTCATCCTCTCGGAGACACCGGAGATATACGGAGCGGAGCACCTGCTCACCCGGCGAGCTGCTTCGGAGGAGGCCGCCCAGCGCCTGCTGGAGAAGATCTCCTGGTGGGAGGACTACACCGCGCGCAACGGTGGAGCGATGAACAACAACCCCTCCCCCGGCAATAAGGAAGGCGGCCTCACCACCATCCTGGAGAAGTCGCTGGGCGCCGTGGCCAAGGGCGGCACCACCAACCTGGAGGCGGTCGCCGATTACGCCGCTCCCGTCACGGCCAAGGGGCTGGTGTTCATGGACACCCCCGGTAACGACCCAGTCTCCATTACCGGACAGGTAGCGGGCGGGGCCAACATCGTCTGCTTCACCACAGGGCGCGGCTCGGCCTACGGGTGCGTCCCGGCTCCCTCCCTCAAGCTGGCCACCAACACGCCGCTCTACCAGCGCATGGAGGGTGACATGGATATCAACTGCGGCGTCATCGCCGACGGGGTCTCCAGCGTGGAAGAGATGGGCGAGGTTATCTTCAACCGCCTGCTGGAGATAGCCTCCGGGCAGAAGACCAAGTCGGAGGAGCTCGGAGTGGGCTCCGAGGAGTTCGTGCCCTGGCAGCAGGGCGCGGTCATGTAGCTCTCTCACGCAGTGCAGCAACCCCAGAACAGGAGGCCCCATGAAACTGCAGCTCTCCATCGCAATGGCGGACAACCCCCGCACCTGGCCCATCATCGATGGGACGGTCAAGGCCGACGGCATCAACCTGATCCCTTCGGTCATCCACGGGTCGGAGATCTTCTGGCGCCAGCTCAAGCACGCCGAGTTCGACGTATCTGAGATGAGCTTCTCCTCGCTGATGATGGCCACGGCCCGCGGCGATGACACCTGGGTGGGCCTGCCCATCTTCACCACCCGGCGCTTCTTTCACACCGGCGTGCTGGTGCGCAAGGACGCGGGCATCAACAAGCCTGCCGACCTGAAGGGCAAGCGCGTGGGCGTGCCGGAGTACCAGCAGACCGCCGCGCTCTGGACGCGCGGGGTCCTGGAGCACGAGTTCGGCGTGCGCCCGCGTGATATGACCTTTTGGATGGAGCGCGTGCCGGAGCACTCCCACGGCGGAGCCACCGGCTTCAAAGCCCCTGAGGGGGTGACCATCAACCAGATACCCCTGGACAAGAACATCGGCTCCATGATGGTGGCAGGCGAGCTGGATGCCACGCTC
This sequence comes from Chloroflexota bacterium, assembly GCA_038109085.1. Lineage (GTDB taxonomy): Bacteria > Chloroflexota > Dehalococcoidia > Lucifugimonadales > Australimonadaceae > Australimonas. The sequence continues at coordinate 19,843 of JAYNIL010000002.1, read as the reverse complement.
CTCTACCTCAACGAGCCCAACCTGGTGGACCGGGCGACCATCGACCTGTGGCGCCACCCCGACATCGCTCCGCTCTTCCCGGACGCGCAGGCCGAGGGCGCCCGCTACTACGCCAAGACGGGCATCTACCCCATCAACCACGGCATGGTGGTGCGCCGGAGCATCGCCGAGCAGCACCCCTGGGTGGTGCTGAACCTGCTCAAGGCGTACGTGAAGGCCAATGAGGTGGCAAACAAGCGGCGCAAGGCGCACATGGACTACTACGTAGAGGCCGGGCTGCTCGGCTCGGATGGCAACAAGATCGTCGCTCGGCCCCTGGTGGAGCACGGTATCGTCGCCAACCGTAAGGTGCTGGAGACGGCGGCCCAGTACTCTTACGAGCAGGGCCTGACCCCTCGGCTGATGAAGCTGGAGGAGGTGTTCGCCGCTTCTGCTATGGAGCAGTAGCGGACCTGCCCTTTCGGACGATGCGCCTCCCCCACTCCACCACCGACACTGGTCGCGGAGTGGGGGAGCAAACCGCCCGGTGCAGCCGGGAGGGAGATGCGCACCGTGGATAAGCGTTCCCTTAATGTGCTCATCGCGGACGACGATCCGTCGATCCGCACGCTGCTGGATGCGACCATCGGCCGAAGCGGTGAGCACGCCGTGACGCAGGCGACCAACGGCGAGGAAGCGCTGCGCATGTCCCGCGATATCTCCGACCTCTCCTCCCACGTCAGGGCGCTGGCCAAGCGCGCTGACACTCTGTCGGGGCACCGGCAACCCCCGAAGACCTCCGCCGCTTAACCCTCTGCTATCATCCGTGCAGCAGTTGCGTGGTGCGCCGATGTTTTGTGTTCGGTGCGCTCGTCTGCATCAGTCCACGGAGGAGTAACAATGGTCATCGGCAAGGAGCGCACCAGTTGGTACTCCGACCACCCGTTGACCTGCACCTGCGTGGAGTGTGATGCGCGGCGCGCCTCGGACCGACGCTTCCAGGCGGCCAGCGGCGGACGCAAGGTGGGGCGCAACGAGCCATGCCCCTGCGGGTCGGGCCGCAAGTACAAGAAGTGCCACGGGACCTAGCCCCCGTCGACTAGTGCGGGTGCGGGAATCGCTCGCGGTGCTGACGCAACAGGTCAGTCCCGTAGTCGTTGCCGTTGGGCGTGCGCACAAGCGTGTGGATGTGGTGCCGCGAGGGCCCATCAGACTCCAGCACCAGCCCATCCTGGTGGTCGAACTCGATTAGCAGCACCGGATTGTGCAGCCGGTAGTAGAAGGCGTCGGCATCGCCGATGCCACCCATCCACGCGAACCACGTCTGCCCCAGGTGCGCCTCGGCCTGCTTCTGCCAGGCCGAGGCGTGCGGCTCTCGGGCACGGCCGATGTAGACAGCCATCAGGCGGCGCGCCAGCGCCTGCGCATCGCCCGGCATGTCCGCGAAGCGCACACCGGCGTATCCCAGCACCAGGTTGTCCCTAAACGCCGTGCCCAGCACGTCATCCGGCAGTTCCTGCCCAACCGTAGCCTGGCGCTGGAGCGTGGCAGGAAGCGCGCGCATCAGCGCTAGGCCGAGCGCCTCCTCTTTCGCGAAGACGCGGGTGCCCGCGTATGCTCCGGCGTCAGCCTCCACGGGTTCGGAGCCAAGGAAAGTGGGCGTGAGCACCAGTTGGCCGCCCAGGGCCAGCACGCTCAGGTTCAGGTGGTGCCCATCCAGCTGGAAGCCCCAGGGGCCGGAGGCTGACGGCTCGCCGAACAGGCTGAGCCAGTAGAGCCACTCCCCGTACTCTTCGTCCTTGCCTGTGAGCTCGCGCACCGTCTCGTTCAACCGCATAACGTCGCGCACCGTCTGGAAGCCCGCCGGGCTCAGCGCCTCGCGGGCCAGCGCCAGCCCTGCCTCGCGCCCTTGCCCGTCCAGCGACTCCAGCAGTTGCCCGTGGCGCACCAGGAACGGGTGGATGTTGCACCACAGGCGCCATTCCGGCGCGTCCACGACGAAGCGCGCGGCCTCCCGCTGTTCGGGCTCCAACGAGTTGAGCCACCCTCGCGCCGCCGCCGCCAACGTGTCCAGCGCGAAGCCCAGGCCGGGGTTGGCGAGAGTGAAGAGGCCCCGCTCCGGGGTCCCCTCGGCGGTTATTCCCACGAAGGGCTTGGCGGCGTTCTCCCGTGCCTCGGCCAGGCGCCGGGCCGGGCCACCGCGCAGCGGCTCACGCAGGAAGCGTGCGGGGGCGCCGTTGCGCTCCTTGGGGCGGTAGCGAGACTTCATGACGGCCCTCCTGCGGACTCCCCAACGGGGCTACGACGGCAGGCTACCACCGCCGGTGCGCCGTTGGACGCGCCGGCCCGTCCAAACGTAGGCGGCCACGAACATGGCGGCGGCGGTGAGCACCACGGCGGGGCCCGACGACACGTCGGCGTAGTAGGAGGCGTACACGCCAACCCCGCCGCACGCTGCGCCCAGCACGGTGGAGAGGGCCATCATGCGGCCGAACCCGCGGGTGAGCATCCGCGCGGTCACCGGCGGGATGACGATGACCGCCGCGATCATGGTGACGCCCAGCACCCGCAAGCACACCACGATGGCCGCCGCCAGCACAAGGGAGAAAACCGCGTCCACCCACCCCGTGGGCACGCCGTAGTAGCGGGCGACCTGCGGCTCGAAGGTGGCGAACAGCAGCAGCTTGTAGGCGGCAAGAACAGTCAGCACCGAGACGGCGGCCACCAGCGCGATGCCCGCCATGTCCGTCCCGTCCACGCCCAGAATGTTGCCGAAAAGCGCCGCGTCGAAGGAGCGGGTGAAACCCTGGTAGCGTGAGAGGAGCGCCACGCCCAGCGCGAACGATGCAGTGGTCACGACGCCGATAGCCGCGTCCGCCGCGATGCGCCGCCGGCGCGTGGCCTGGTTGATCAGCAGCGCCGAGACGAACCCCCACAGGCTGGCGCCCAGCAGGAAGTTCACCGACAGCACGTAGCTCACCACCGCGCCGCCGAACACGGCGTGGGAGAGGCCGTGGCCGATGTAGGCCATGCGCCGCAGGACGATGAACACGCCCAGCAGGCCGCACACGCCGCCCGCCAGCGCCGCCGCCAGCAGGCCCCGCACGAAGAACGGGTAGGCGAAGGGCTCAAGCATGGTGGTGGTGCTCCCCTGCCCCGTGCTTGTGGGTGTGGGCGGACGGCCCCTCGTGCTGGTGCGCCGCGTCGTGTCCGTGGCCGTCGGCCTCTCCGGGGTGACGGCCGAAACGGTGCGGCATCTCCGTCACCAGAGTCAGGCCGTCCACTCGCGCCACGTGCAGCTCCGCCCCGTAGGTGCGTTGGAGCACCTGGGGCGTGAACACTTCGTCGGGTGAGCCGTCGCCCACCACCGCGCCCGCCAGCGCGCCGTTGATGCACACCACGCGGGGCAGGTGCGCGGCCACAGCGTTGATCTCATGAGTGGCGATGACGATGGCCGCGCCATCGTGGTTCAGCTCGTGGAGCAGGTGCAGCACCTCGTCCCGCGTGCGGATGTCCACCCCCGTCGTCGGCTCGTCCAGGAGCAGCAGCGAGGGGCGGCGCACCAGTGCACGGGCGAGGAACGCGCGCTGCTGTTGCCCGCCGGACAGCTCCCGTATGAGCCGCGCGCCAAGGTGGCCGATGCCCAGCCGCTCCATCACCGCGTGGGCCTGCTCACGCGCCTCCCGCCGGTGCCAGGGCCACCAGGGCGCCTGGACGGTGAGGCCCATGAGCACCACCTGCTCCACTGTCACCGGGAAGTCCCAGTCGATGTCCGCCAGCTGAGGCACGTAGCCCACCGGGGCGGTACGCGCACCCGCAGGGCGGCCCGCCACGCTCACCGCTCCGGACAGCGCAGGCACGGCGCCCAGCATGGCGCTCAGCAGCGTGGTCTTGCCGGAGCCGGAGGGGCCCAGCAGCGCGACGAACTCACCCTGGCGCACGGTCAGGTTCACGCCAGAGAGCACGGGCGTGCCGTCGTAACCGCAGGTGAGGTCGAGCACCTGGACCAGTGGGGCTGCCGTGCTGTGGGTGGGGTGTCCGGGATGCAGCATGACTACTGAGGGTAGACGGCATCGGAGGAGCCGTCGAAGACGGGGCCGACCGGGAAGCCATCTAGCGCCGAGGCATCGCCCCCCAACGCACTGGTGATGGTGCGGACGTTGGCGGCCATGAGGCCCAGGTACGAGTGCTCCGGAGCGCCAGGTTCACCGGGCAGGTCGTCATCGCGCAGCGTGTTCACAAACTCCGCGCCGGCCTCCTGGGCGATCTGCTCCATCACCGGGCTGGGGAACACCTCGGAGCCGAACACGGCGGGCACTCCCGTCGTGCGCATCTGCTCGATGAGGGCGGCGACCTCGCGGGCCGACGGCTCGGAGAAGTCCGCAGGCTGCACCGCGCCGATGATGTCGAAGCCGTAATCGGCACCGAAGAACGGGAAGGAGTCGTGGTAGGTGAGCAGCTTGCGGTGCTCCGGAGCCACGGTGGCCACCGCCTGGCGGATGCGAGAGTCCAGGTCATCGATGCGCGCCTCAAACGCCTCCCGGTTCGCGGCGTAGGAAGCTGCGTTGGCCGGGTCAAGGGCGCTGAGCGCGTCGGCCACTAACCCGGCGTAGCGAGCCGCCAACCGAGGGCTGGTCCACAGGTGGGGGTTGGGATGCCCCGCGCTCTGAGGGAACGAGAAGTCGAACACCCACTCGCTCCTGGAGATGGCCCCGTCCCCCAGCAGCAGGATGGGCACGCCCTCGCGCCGGTTGGCCTGGGCCAGTTCTAGCGCGGGTTGCTCAAGATACAGGCCGTTCATCACGATGAGGTCTGCCTCAGCCAGAGTGCGCGCAATCGAGGGAGATGGCTCGTAGGTGTGGGAGTTGGCACCCTCCGGCACGATGCCGGTGAGGGCGATGCGCCCGTTCCCCACCTGCTCCACGATGGAGGTGATGGGGGAGACGGTGGTCACCACCCGCAGCCGCCCGTCCGCGGGGGTCTCATCCGCACCGGCGCAGGCGGCCAGCGCCAGGGCAAGCAGGACCAGGGGCAGGTGCAGGCGGGACAAGGGCTAGGCCTCCGGGTTGGGGTGTGAGTGGGATGAGGCACCCGTATGCGTGTGACCGGAGTGGGAGTGCTGCTCGTCGGCGCGGCACTCGGGGCACAGGCCGCTCAGTGTCACGTGCTCCGGGTGCAGCTCGAATCCGGTGTCGGTCAGCAGCCGCGAGCGCAGTCCGTCCAGGTAGCCCGGCGGCAAGTGGAAGGTCGCACTGCAGTGTTCACACACCATGTGGCCGTGCCGGCGGGCCGGATCGGTGGCCTCGTAGTGGCTCACCCCGCCCACCTGTACCTCGTTGAGCAGATGCAGGCGCGAGAGGAGCGCAACCGTGCGGTACACCGTGGCCAGATCCACCTGAGGAGCCTGCTCCTGCACGCGGGCAGCGATGCGCTCCACGGGCACGTGCCCGCCCAGCGCCCCCACAGCCTCCAACACCAGCATGCGCTGGGGGGTGAGGCGCCTGCCCGCCGAGCGGATGGCTGCCGCTGCCAATTCCTGCTGCAAGTGGACGCTCCTGCGAATACTTGCGATAAGAGACCACAGGACGGCTGGCTCGTCAAGGGCCGGGTTCGGGCTAGGAGAGGACGCTGAGGATGGTGAGGGCGCCGGTGAGGATGAACACGGCCCCGGCCCCGTAGCGAATGGCAAGCACGGGAAGGCGGCGGCCCAGCGCCACCCCCGCCCAGATGGCCACGGCGTCAGCAGCCACCATGCCCACCGTGGAGCCGAGCCAGATGCCGACGAAGGAGGCATCTCGCGCCGCCAGCGTCACGGTGGCCAGCATCGTCTTATCGCCCAGTTCGGCGATGAAGAAAGTCCCGGCCACGGTAAGGAACGGCCCCCAGTGTCCCCGCCGCCGGGTGGGGTCCTGATCCAGCCGGTCACCGCGCAACGTCCACATGCCGAAGGTAATGAAGGCGACGCCCGCGCCAACGCCCAACCACGGGTCAGGCAGCAGCACGTTTAGTGAATGGCCCAGGGCCACCGAGCCCAGATGAACCAGCAGCGTGGCGGCGAAGACGCCGCTGATGACCAGGCGGGCCCGATAGCGGGTGGCGAAGGCGAGCGCCACCAATTGGGACTTATCGCCCAGCTCGGCGGCGAAGATGAGACCGAGGGACTGCCAGAAGGCGAGCATGAGGCTCCAGGGCCGTTGCGGCGCGCGCAGTATCTGCCTAAGCGCCCGGCGGGTAAACGCTGGCTGCACGCTCCCGCTTATGGTATGCGTGAGGGATCGCTCCCCCAGCATCAGGAGGCCCCATGCAGATCGGCGTGCAGATACCCGTGGAGTCCATCGGCTCTGACCCAGCGTCTATGCGCACCTTCGCCCGGGAGGCAGAGCGATTGGGCTACGACTACATCGTGCTGTATGAGCACGTGGTGGGTACCACACCGGTGGCCCGGCCCGGCCGTGAGGCGCACCCCGCGGAGAAGCCGTACCGGGAGGTGTTCACCACCATGGCGTTCATCGCCGGGGTGACCGAGCGCATCGGCCTGTCGACGGCGGTGCTAGTGCTCCCCCAACGTCAGACGGTGCTGGCCGCCAAGCAGGCGGCTGAGGTGGACGCTCTGTCGGGCGGGCGTCTGAGGCTCGGCGTGGGCGTGGGGCGCAACAACCACGAGTACGCTGCGATGGGAGCGGACTTCAGCACGCGAGGTCGGCGCATCGAGGAGCAGGTGGCGGTGATGCGCGAGCTCTGGTCCCAGGACTGGGTGACGTTCCACGGCGCTGAGCACCACCTCGACGGCGTGAGCCTTACCGTCCCGCCGGTGCAGCGCCCCATCCCCGTCTGGTTCGGCGGCTCCTCGGCTCCCGTGCTCCGACGCATCGGTCGCATCGGCGACGGGTGGATACCCTCCTCCCGCGTGGACAACCTGGCCCAGGAGCGTGCGCTGTTGCGCACGTCGGCCCTGGAGGCGGGACGCGAACCGGACGCGATCGGCATGGAGGGGCGCGTCGAGCTGCCGGAGGGCGGCCCCGATGACTGGCGCCGCCTGCTGGCCTGGTGGGGCAAGCAGGGCGCATCCCACGTTAAGGTGCACCTGGGGGAGGGGCCTCTGGAGGCCGAACTAGAGCGGGCCGCCCGGTTCATCACCCTGGCACGGGGATAGCCCAGAAAACGCACCCCAACTGGCCGAGTAGCAGCAGAGCTCCTGGTACAATGGAGGAGCGCAGCTGGAAGGCGCGCCGCATCACTCCCCCAAGGAACCCCATGCCCGCAACCACCAACCGTCCCCGCCGCTCCCGCGGCGCGGGGCACACCGGCACCTGCGCCTCCTGTGGCGCCGAGGCCCGCGTCCCTTTCAAGCCCACCGGTGACCGGCCCATCTACTGCAAGAGCTGCTTCGCCACCCAGCGCTCCGGAGCGTCAGCGGCTCCATCCGCCAGCGCTCCCCCTCCTCCTCAAGCACCCGCCCGCCCCGGAGCGTTTGGTGGCCTGCCCATCTCCGGCGCGACCGCCGCGGCGTTGGAGGCCATGGGTATCAGCGAGCCCACGCCTATCCAGGCACAGGCCATACCCGTGCTGCTGGAGGGCGAAGACGTCATCGGCCTGGCCCGCACCGGATCCGGCAAGACCCTCGCCTTCGGTATCCCCATGGCCGAGCGGGTGCGCCCCAACGGGAAAGAGATAGCCGCCCTGGTGCTGGTGCCCACCCGTGAGTTGGCGATTCAGGTGGCCGGGGTGCTCGAGGCGCTTACGGCGCGGGGCGGGCTGCGCGTGGGGCTGCTATACGGCGGACGCTCCCTAGTGAACGACCGCAAGGCCATCGCCCGCGGGCTTGACGTCGTCGTCGGCACGCCTGGGCGCACCCTGGACCACCTGCGCTCCGGCGCGTTGCGCCTGAACGGGGTGCGGATGCTGGTGCTGGACGAGGCCGACGAGATGTTGGACCGGGGTTTCGCCCGCGACGTTGAGGCCATCTTGGCCCACACCACCCACGAACGCCAGACGGCGCTCTTCTCGGCCACGATGCCGGAGTGGGTGGCGGGGATGGCGGCTCGTCACCAGCGCAAGCCGGTGCGGGTGGAGGCGGACACCTCTGGCGAGCGCCCGCCCGAGATCGAACAGCTAGTGTTCGACGTGCCCAAGGCGGACAAGCCTTCCGCGCTGCGCACTCTGCTGGACGAGCGGGGCGAGGGGCCGGTCATCGTCTTCGGCAAGACCAAGCACGGTGTGAAGAAGCTGGCCAAGCAGCTGACAGCCGACGGCTACCCCGTGGGCGCGCTACAGGGCAACCTGAGTCAGAACGCCCGCGAGCGGGTGATGGCCGCTTTCCGCACCGGCGAGACGCCTATCCTGGTGGCCACCAACGTGGCGGCGCGAGGCCTCGACGTGGAAGGCGTGGAACGGGTGATCAATTACGACCTGCCCGACTCGCCCGACCTGTTCACCCACCGCGTTGGCCGCACTGGGCGCATGGGTCGCCAGGGCGAGGCCATCACCTTCATCTGTGAGGACGATGGACCCAAGTGGCGGGAGATTGAGCGCACCCTCAAGCTCAAAGTGCCACGCCGCCGGTGGGCGGAGCGCGCCAGCACTCGCCGGCGCTAGTGCGTCACGCCCTTGCGGGCTGGGCTAAGATGCGGGCAACGCTCATGTGGAGGTGCCCCGATGCCCATCACCCTCAAGCCCGGCGACCCTGCGCCCGACTTCTCCCTCCCCGCCACTGGCGGGCAGACCGTGAGCCTCAAGGGGCTGCGGGGCAAGAAGGTGGTGCTCTACTTCTACCCCAAGGACCAGACCCCAGGGTGCATCGCCGAGGCGTGCTCCTTCCGTGACAACCACGAAGCGCTGACCAAGGCAGGTGCGGTGGTGCTGGGCGTCAGCGCCGACTCCATCAAGTCCCACGACAACTTCACCTCCAAGCAGTCCCTGAACTTCCCGCTGCTCTCCGACGAGGGAGCGGCCGTCGCCACGGCCTACGGGGCATGGGGCGAGAAGAAGCTGTACGGGCGCACCTTCATGGGCATGAACCGTTGCACGTTCCTCATCGATGAGCAGGGCAGCATCGCCCACGTGTGGGCAAAGGTGAAGGCCGCGGGGCACGCCGAGGAGGTGCTGTCCGTGGTGAAGGGAGCCTAGCGTGCTCAGCGCCGAGGAGAACGCCCAACTCACCCAGGTGGGCCCCGGCACCCTCATGGGCGGACTGCTGCGCCGTTACTGGCACCCCTTCTCCGCGCAGGGCGAGCTGGATGAGCGGGCCACCAAGGACGTGACACTCTTGGGTGAGGAGCTGGTGGCCTATCGAGACGGCTCCGGCACCTACGGCCTCATCGACCGCTCCTGCCCGCACCGGCGGGTGGACCTCTCATATGGCATCCCCGAGGAGCACGGCCTGCGCTGCATGTACCACGGGTGGTTGTTCGATGAGACGGGCGCCTGCACCGAGCAACCCTTCGAAGAGACCGTCCACCCCCATGGGCGCTTCAAGGAGAAGACCGGCGTGCGCGCCTACCCCGTTCAGGCGGCATGGGGGCTGCTGTGGGCCTACCTCGGCCCCGCCCCCGCGCCGCTGCTGCCGGAGTGGGAGCCGTTCACCTGGCAGAACTCTTTCCGCGACATCTGCGTGAGCGAGTTGGACTGCAATTGGCTCCAGTGCCAGGAGAACTCCATCGACCCGGTGCACACTGAGTGGCTCCACGCCTACTGGGCACAGGTGCAGGGTGAGGTGAGCGGCTTCGACCCCGCCAAGCGCCATCGCAAGGTAGGCTTCACGCCCTTCGAGCACGGCATCATCTACCGGCGCGTGGTGGACGGGTCCACGGAAGAGGACGATGACTGGGCCATCGGTCGCACGTGCCTCTTCCCGGAGGCGCTGTTCACCGGCACCCAGCGCACCTGCCACTTCGAGTGGCGCGTGCCCATGGACGATGAGCGCACCCTCTCTGTCATGTGGTTCGTGCACCGGTATGCGCCGGGCCACGCGGCACCCGTGCAGGAGACCATCCCGTATTGGCGCGGGCTGGTGTACGACGAGGGTGGCCGGTTCCTATCCCGCAACACGGTGAACCAGGACATCGTGGCCTGGGTGGGTCAGGGCCCCATCATGGATCGCACCCGCGAGCAGTTGGGCGAATCCGACCGGGGCATCATCCTCATGCGCCGCACGCTCCTCGAGCAGGCGCGGGCCGCCGCCGAGGGGCGCGACCCCATGAACACCTTCCGTGACCCGGCGCATGCGCGGGCCATCACGCTGCCGCTGCACACCGGTGCGAAGACCGTCACAGCGAACCCCCTGGCGCGCAGGCGTTTCGCGCCCTTTCAGGCCGGCGAGCCGGACGCGTGCATCGCCGCGGCCCAGGCGGCGTTGGAGAGCTGGGTCTGACCCGATGAGCGAGGGAGACTAGAATTAGACAAGAGAGGGGCCCGCGGTGCGGGCCCCACTCTGGTTGTCAATGCCAACAATGCCGTAACGCACAGGG
>JAYNIL010000002.1:0-9388 GCA_038109085.1 Chloroflexota bacterium | reverse complement strand
CGGGGGTCTGCCCCGCGCCCCTGGGGGGTTGTGTCGGTGGGTTGTCCCCGGTGGGGGGTGGCCACCTCCACCCCCACACTCGGGGGGCCGGGGGGGGGGCCCCCTCTCTTGTTGTCTAGGCCAAGATTGCCTTCACGCTCAGGGCCACGTTGCCCTTGAGCGCCTGGGAGATGGGGCAGCCGTCCTTGGCTCCCTCGGCTGCCTTGGCGAAGTCCTCGGCGCTGATACCTGGGACGGTGCCCTCCACCGTCAGAGCGGAGGAGATGACCCGGAAACCTGCGTCGGTCTTGTCGAAGGTGACCGCCGCGCTCACCTCCAGCTTGGTGGGCGGGGTGCCCGCCCTGCCCAGGCCGGCGGAGAGTGCCATGGAAAAGCAGGAGGCGTGAGCGGAGGCAATCAGCTCCTCAGGGCTGGTCTTGCCCTCGGGCGCCTCGGTGCGGGCCGCCCAGGTAACGGGCAGGTCGGAGAAGGACTTGGAGGAGACGGCGGTCAGGGCGCCGCTCCCCTTCGCTAGGTCTCCGTTCCAGACGGTGCGTGCTTCGCGGATAACTGCGGGCATTGGGGAGCCTCCCGTGTGAACGCGCAGGTGCGCGCATGTAAATTCTCTGGCCCCCAGGGGGAGCGCACCACTAGCCTACCTGCTCTCCCCGGTTCCCGCCAGGGAAGGCTGCTACTACTGGCGCTGGTATCCCAGAAGTCAGCAGAATTAAGATATTAGAGTTTTTTACGGTAACCTGGTTTACTGAAAACATAAACGAGGTTCTCTACCCCCGAGCGGGTGGCCGCCATCGGTCAGGGTGGCGGCCACCCCTCCCGCCCTACCCCATCGCATCGCGTTGACACACCCCCTGGTGCGCCGTACCGTGCCGCGTCATGGATCCTCAGGCCCTGCGCATCGTCAGCCTCCTGCGGGAAACGGGTATCACCATTGCCGCCACCCTGCCCGACCAGTGGCTAGGTGGGGTTATCAGCGCGCTTGAGGCGGAACCGGCCATCCGGCTGGTGCGCGTGGGCCGCGAGGACGACGGCGTGGGCATCTGCGCCGGGGCTTACCTGGGCGGCCAGCGCGCGGTTCTGGTGTGCCAGAGCGCGGGGCTGCTGCTCTCTGCCAACGCCTTGGCGGGGTACGCCCAGCACCACCAGACTCCCTTCCTGGTGCTGGCGGCGCTGCGCGGCGGCCACGACGATGCCTACTACTACCAGACCTACAAGCACCGGGTGACCGTTCCAGTGCTGGACGCACTGGGCCTGCCCCACCACACGCTGAGCACGCCACAGGACGCGGCCATAATCCCTGACGCCGCGCGCCAGGCGTGGCTCTCACGCCGCCCCGTGGTGCTGCTGGCGCACCGCGATGCGCTGCGCACGGCGCCGGAGGCGAGCTGATGAAGCGCGTCGAGGCAGCGGCGCTGCTGCGCGATGCGCTGGCTTTCGACGCGCTGGTGATCACCTCGCTGGGCACGGCGGGGCGCGCCTGGCGCGAATCGGAGCCAACGCAGCTCTCCTACGCCGCCTCTGACCCAATGGGCATCTCGCCGTCCCTTGCGCTGGGGCTGGCGCTGGCCCAGCCGGCGCGCACCGTTCTGCTCATCGCGGGCGATGGAGAGTGGGCCATGAACCTGGGCGTCATGCTCACGATTGCCGGGGCGGCCCCCGCCAACCTGCGGCTGGTGGTCTGGCGCAACGGACGCTACGAGACGGGGGGCGGCGCGCCCATTCCGGGCGGGGAAGGTGTGGACTTCGCGGCACTCGCACGTGGCGCGGGCATCCGGTGGGCGGGCGATGCGGCCACCCCGGATGAGGGCGCCCAAATGGTGGCGCAGCTGCTTGATGCGCAGGGCCCGGCGCTGCTGGTGCTGCGCGTCGAGCCAGAGGCCTCGCCCTACCGGCCGGAAGGCCCCTACGCCCAGGTGGAGCAGCGCACCCGTTTCATGGAGCACCTGCTGGGCCACGGATAGTCCATCCCCGGCCCCGGTAGTAGGATGCGCGCAGCAGAACCGGAGGCGTGATGATGCCCAGCGAGCACGATGCACTGCAGCAGCAGATCGTCAAGGCCGCCAACAAGGTTGCAGACTCCGGAATCCTAACTAAGTCCTTCCACGGCAACATTTCCCTGTTGGTGCCGGGCACGCAGACGTTCCTGCTCACGGCGGTGAGCAACCTGCGCGAGATAACGGCCGATGGCATCGCTCACTTCGACATGGACGGGAAGTTCCTTGGTGGCTCCGTCGCACCGGTGAGCGCCGAGATCGTAGGTATGCACGCCGTTGTCTACCGCAAGCGGCCCGGTTCCGGCGCGGTGCTGCACACCCACTCCCCCTTCGCCACGGCCTTCGCCGTCGCCTCCCGCGCGTTGCCGGTGGCATACGAGCCGCTTGTACGCTTCGGCTTCAACGACGGCGTGCCGGTGGCGGGCTACGGCCCCCGGGGCTCGCAGGAGTCGGTGGAGAACATCACCAAGGTGCTGGATCAGCCCGGCACCGGACGGGGACTGCTGCTGGAGAACCACGGTGTTCTTACGTTTGGGGAGGTCATCGCCGAGGCGATCCAGGCGAACATGGTCATCGAAGAGTCCGCCGAGATCATCATGAATGCCGGATTGTTGGGCGGGGCCAAGGAGATACCCGCCGGCAAGCGCGGCGCGGCCCAGGCCCGCATGGCCCAGTTCGCGGCTGACGGCGTCCGCAAGGCCTAGCACCCCACCCTCACGGAGTCCCGCATGGAACCGCTGCGCATCGGCATCATCAACCGCACCATCAACATGCTCGACTTCCAGCTTGCGCAGGAGGGGGGCATCTACGCCTCCCACGGGTTGGACGTGACGTTCGACACGCTGGCGGGCAAGGAGAGCACCGACGCCCTCCAGGCGGGGAAGCTGGACGTGGTGGTCTCCATCGGCGCCGCTGCGCGAGCCATCATGAAAGAGAGCGCTCCGCTGCGAGTGGCGCTGATGGTGCACCGCAACGCGCCCCACTGGCTCATGGCTCGCGCGGGCATCCAGGACCAGGGCGACCTGCGCGGGAAGCTGGTGCAGGCCGCCCAGCCGGGTTCGGAGCCCGACCTCATGGTGCGCCGCTGGCTCAGCGAGGGCGGGCTCGACCCGGACACTGACGTGACCCTCACCTACGAGCGCGCGCATCCTGGCTGGACCGAGGACGGCCCCTCTCCCAGGGAGGACGCGGCCATAGCCCGCACCCTAGAGCAGGAGGTGCTGGACGCTCGCGGCTATCACACCCTACTGGACCTGTGCGAGCGCTACCCGGACACGCTGGTGCATGGGCTGGTTGTCACGGAAGCCTTCGTGGCCCAGCGCCGCACTGCCCTGCGCGCGCTGGTGGAGGCGCACCGGGAGGTCGCTTCCTGGATTGATCAGGCGCGGCCCGAGGCAGTTGCCTTCATCCAGCAGCGCTGGAAGGTGAGCCCCGAGCGCGCTCAGCGCGCATGCCGCTCCCTCAACGGCCGGTTCGTAGCGCGCCTCGACCCGGCGGAGTTGGGTCCGGTCATCGGCGCCTCTGCCAAGGCCACGGGCAAGCAGCCCCTCACCGTCGAGCGGTTCATCACCACGGCGGGCATCGGGTGAGATGAGCACCAGCGGCACACCGGCCATCGAGGCGCGGGGACTGGTCAAGTCCTTCGGCGGGTCGGTGCAGGCGCTGGCGCTAGCCGTGTGGCTGTTCACCCGGCGTGATTTCGGCGTGCGGCGCGCCCGGCTTTCCCGCCTGCACCTGCCGGGCCGCTGCGACACCACGGTCTAGGAGAAGCGGAAGACGCGCACGGCTACCAGCGCCGAGCCCACCGCCCACGCCAGCAGCAGCGCCAGCAACTCGGGGAAGTCCCAAAGGGGGCGCGCGTCCAGCGCCATGCCCCGCAGCAGGTCCACCATGGCCGAGAGCGGCAGGAAGTCCACCAGCGCCTTGAGCACGGAGGGGAGCGTGTCGCGGGGGAAGAACGTCCCTGATAGGAACATCATCGGCATGGCAACGGCGTTACCCAGGCCGCTGGCCGCCTGCACTGTGCGTGAGAGCGCGCCGATGATGAACCCGATGGACAGGAACACGGTGTTCCCCAAGAGCACCACGAGGAAAAGCATCGCCACGTTTCCGCGCACCTGCGCGTCGAACACCAGCATGCCCACGCCGGCGATGACCACCGCCTGCACCAGCGACAGCAGCAAGTGGGCCAGGACGATGGCGGCGAAGAAGTGGCGTACCCGCAAGGGTGAGGCGAGCAGGCGCTTGAGCACCTTCTGCTCGCGGTAGAGGGCCATCACCGAGGCGATCCCGATGATGGAGTAGGTCATGATGCCCATGGAGACGAAGCCGGGCAGCAGGAAATCGAAGTAGCTCAGGTCCTGTCCCTGAACCCCCTCCGCGTGCAGGGCCAGCAGCTGGGCTGAGCCGGAGGCCTGCAGGTTTATCGCATCGAGCATCCGGCCCACTGCACCGATGACTATGGGCGCCGAGGCGTTGCCCTGGTCATACACTAGCACCGGGCGGGCGGTGCCACCGGCGCTCACGATACTGGACATGCCTTCCGGGAAGATGAGCAAGTAACCCGCATCGCCGTCCCGCACCTCCTGACGCGCCGCAGCCTCATCGCCCCGTGTCTCCACGCTGAAGGAGTCCAACGCCTCCAGCTGCGCAACCAGCCCGTGGGAGATGGGGTCGTCCGCGCGGTCGATCACCAACAGCGTAGTGCGCTGCACGTCGCCCCCGAAGAAGAGCCCGAAGACGAAGACGAAGATGAGCGGGAAGGCCATCGACCAGAACAGCGCCTGCCGATTGCGCAGGAGGGTTCGGATGTTGGCCTTGAACAGTTCGACGAAGGGCATCGGCGCCTCAGTCCCGCAGGTTGTGGCCCGTCATGGCCAGGAAGACGTCTTCCAGTGTCGCGAGCGAGACCTCCAGCTCTCTCAGCCCCCCATCGGCCAGTGCGATGAGCGCGGGCACGGTGCGGGTGGCATCGGACGAGTGGAGCGTGAGGGTGCCGTCGGACATCTCCGCGTCCAGCACGCCTTCCAGGCCTAGCAGGGCGTTGGCGTCCAGAGCCGTCGGAGTCGCCGCGCGTACGGTGTAGGGAGCGGGGAGCGTCTCCGCCAGGCGGGCCGGAGTGTCCAGGGCGATGAGCTTGCCCTGGTCCATGATGGCCACCCGGTCACACAGGAGCTGCGCCTCATCCATGTAGTGGGTGGTGAGCACAACGGTGCGTCCCTCGGCGTGGATACCCTGCACCACCTCCCACAGGTTGCGCCGCGCCTGGGGGTCCAGGCCCGTGGTCGGCTCGTCCAAGAAGACGATCTCCGGGTCACTCACCAGCGTGGCCGCCACCGAGAAGCGCTGCTTCTGCCCTCCTGATAGCTGATTCACCCGAGCACTGGCCTTGGACTCAAGGCCCATGCGTGCCAGCAGCTCCATGGGCTGCGTGCGTTGGGGATAGAAAGAGCCGAACAGTTCCAATATCTCGGTGAGGGTGAGGTAGTCGAAGTAGGAAGAGGCCTGCAGCTGCACCCCGATGCGGCCTTTCACCCCGCGCGGGTCGGCGGCGACATCCATGCCCAGCACGGTGATGGCACCGCCGGTGGGCGCCTGAAGCCCCTCGATGCACTCCAGCGTGGTGGTCTTTCCCGCGCCGTTGGGGCCGAGGATGCCGAACACCTCACCTTGCTCGACGCTGAAGGAGACGCCGCCAACAGCCGTCAGCTGACTGTAGCGCTTGACGAGGTTCTCGACCGAGATGATTGGGGGCATGGCGGCATTCTAGTCCGCGATGGGGCTGGTTCAACCCCTCATCACACCGGCAGCGTGACCGTGAGAGTGGTGCCTGAATCTGCGTAGGAACGCAGGGACTTGTGGCCTCCGCACAACCGGACGAATGCGGCGATGCCCTGCAGCCCACGGTGGCGCGGCACGGCAGCGGTTTCGAAGCCGCTTCCTTAGTTTTGCCCCAGCAGGGTGAGCTCGTCTGGCTGCTCGCACTCCAGGTGCAGCCGCACCTGGCCCAGGTGCCCGATGACCGCGCGCAGGTCCAGCGGCTATACGTAGCGACCCAAGTGCACGTACGTGCGTCCGCGAGGTGTTGCCCGGTTGGAAGATCTGGGGCGCTAGCCTAGCGCCCGTGGGCTCGTCAGCGCTGCCGTTGACCCCGGCGCGGCGGCGAGTCCCCGGTTATCAGCGCTCGAAGCGCCGCAGGCTGGCGCAGCAGTACCCGCCGCCGTCCCACCGCCACCAGGCCATCGGCAGCCAGGGCGCTGAGCTCTTGGGTAACGGTCTGGCGCGAGGCCCAGATGGACGCTGCCACCTGCTCATGCGTGAGCCCGCGCACCTCGCAGTTGGGGCCCGCATGGCGCAGAAGCAGGGCAATGAGGCGTTCGCGCACCCCCCAACGGGCAGCTCGCTCCAGCTGGTCGGCCATGCCGTTTATGCGCTCGGCAAGCGCTGCTAGCAACCGCAGGGCCACCCGTGGGTGCGCCCCGGTCAGGCGCTCCAACGCCGGAGCGTCCAGCGTGCACACCACTGACGGGGCCATCGCTTCGGCATAGGATGCATGCACCCCACTGTGGGCCTCGCCGAACACATCGCCGGGCTCCACCATCCCCAGCACCGTCTCGGCGCCCGAGACATCCATCCTGTAGATGCGCACGCTGCCGTCCAGCAGCACCAGGAGTCCGCTGGCCGGTGAGCCGGGAGCGTGGAGCACGGAGCCCGCGCGCACCGTGCTGATGCGGGCGGAGGCGGCAATGGCCTCAGCAGCGACCACGTCCAAGCCCAGCAGCTCGCCGAGAGAGACGGCGCGGACGCTGGCGGTGTTGAGGGCGATCGGCTGCATCGGGAACACTCCTGACCCAGTGTCGGCGGGCCGACAGCAGGCTAGCGCCGCACCCCCCATGCTGCAAGCACCCACCGGGAGGTGCCCCATACGCACATGCTTAATCACCGTCGTTCTCGCTTTGGCACTCAGCGGCGTGCTGGCGGGCTGCGCCGCTGGCGATCCGGGACCGGTGCTGGTCATCGGCGGCATTCCCGACCAGGATGTCTCGCTGCTCCAAGAACGGTTCGATGGCCTGGCCGCATATCTGTCGGAGAAGACCGGGTATGAGGTGCGCTACGTTCCCTCGGTGGACTACGCGGCCGTGGTAACCGCATTCCGGAACGGCGACATCCAGCTCGCCTGGTTCGGCGGGCTCACCGGGGTGCAGGCCCGTCTGCTAACGCCCGGCGCGCAGGCCATCGCGCAACGTCCCGAGGATGCTCAGTTCCACTCGGTGTTCGTCGCCAGCCCCGGGCTGGGAATAAGCGGCCTTGCTGACATCGCAGAACACTCGCTCACCTTCGGGTCCGAGAGCTCCACCTCCGGCCACCTGATGCCACGCGCCTTCCTGCTGGAGGTAGGCGTGGACCCGGAAACGGGCCTGGACGGCCCGCCCAACTACTCCGGCTCCCACGATGCCACCTGGAAGCTGGTGGAGGCGGGCTCCTACCAGGTAGGCGCACTGAACGAGGCGGTGTGGGACGCCCGCGTGGGCGCGGGTGCAGTGGATACCTCCAAGGTGGTTGAGGTGTATCGCACGCCTTCGTACTACGATTACCACTGGCTGGTGCGGCCCGACCTGGATAAGCGGCTGGGAGATGGTGCGACGCAGCGGGTGCGCACCGCGCTTCTGGGCATCATCGCTGATGCATCCGCGGAGGCGCGCGCCATCGCGGATGCCTTCCGGACGGATGGGTTCATCCCCACCACCAACTCGAACTACGACCAGATCCAGTACGTGGCGGAGCGCCTTGACCTCATCACCCCCTAGCCCCCCTGCCCTAGCGATGGATGGCGTGAGCAAGCGCTACGGAGCGCGCACCGCACTGGCAGGGCTCTCCCTCACCGTCCAGCCCCGCGAGGCGGTGGCGCTGATTGGCCCGTCTGGCGCGGGCAAGACCACCGTGCTTCTCCTGGCGGCCGGTTCGCTGGCCCCCGACGAAGGGGCCGTGCGGGTGGGCGGCGTTGACCCCGTGCGCCTGGGGCCGGGACGCGAGCTGGCGGGGCGAGTGGGCATGTTGGCCCAGGGGCTGGACCTGGTGCCGACCCTCTCAGCGCTCCAGAACGTGCTGGCGGGAAACCTGGGCCGCTGGAGCCTGGTGCGTTCGCTGCTCTCGCTGCTGTTGCCACAGGGCCGCCCCGCCGCCGAGGCCGCGATGGCGCGAGTGGGGCTGGCAGGACGCGGCGACGAGCGCACGGGACGGCTGTCCGGAGGTGAGCGCCAACGCATCGCTATCGCCCGGCTGCTGGTGCAAGACCCTGCGCTGCTGCTGGCCGACGAGCCGGTCTCATCACTGGACCCCGCGCGGGGTGCCAACGTGCTGGCGCTCCTGACGGGCATCGCTCGCGAGCAGGGCCGCGCGCTGGTGGCATCGCTACACGACGTAGGCGCAGCGCGGGCGCACTTCGACCGACTGGTGGGGTTGCGCTCCGGGCAGGTGGCCTTCGACCTGCCCTCAGCGCAGGTGAGCGATGCGCACCTGGCCGGGCTCTACGCACTGGCAGTGCCCGGTGCTTAGCCGCTCCGGCTCGCTGCCCAGCACCCTGCGCTCACATATGGAGGGGCGCCGCGCCCTGACGCTGGTTCTCCTGGGCATGCTCGCCGCGAGCCTACTGGCTGTGCCCTGGCGCGAGGGACTGCTGCACGGGGGTGGGCTGCGCGCGGCCGGGGACATCGCGCTGGCCGCCCTGCGCCCGGAACTCTCGTGGGCTCTGGCGGGCACGGCGGTGGCGGCGGCCTGGCGCACGCTGGCCTACGCCGTTGCGGGCCTCTCCCTGGCACTGGCGCTGGGCATGCCGCTGGGCATCGTCGCATCCGGCGTTCTGGCCCACACGCGCTTGATGCGCTGGGCCAGCATCGGCGGAGCGCGCGGGCTGCTGGGCGCGCTGCGGGCGGTGCATGAGCTGGTGTGGGCGTGGCTGCTGGTCGCCGCCGTAGGCCTCTCGCCCTGGGCGGGGGTTTTAGCATTGGCACTCCCCTACGCCGGGATACTGGGCCGGGTGCTGGCCGAGCTTCTCCAGGATGTTGAGGCGGCCCCGCTGGAAGCGCTGCGCCGGGCCGGTGCATCGGAGGCGCAGGTACTCGCCCACGGGCGCCTGCCCCTCATCGTCCCTGACGCCATCGGTTATACCTTCTACCGGCTGGAGTGCGGTATACGCTCGGCCGCTGTCCTTTCTTTCGTGGGTCTTGGCGGACTGGGCTTCCAGATTCAGATAGCCCTGGCCGACCTCGATTTCTCCCGCGCCTGGGCATTCGTGTGGGTGCTGGCGCTGCTGATGGTCCTCGTTGAAATGTGGAGCAGGGCCGTGCGGCGGGAGCTGGCCCGATGAACCGTGTGCGCCTCAGCCCGGTTCGCTTGAG
>JAYNIL010000001.1:46784-74166 GCA_038109085.1 Chloroflexota bacterium | reverse complement strand
CCCCCGTCCACCACCAGCTCGATGCCGGTGACGTAGCGCGATTCGTCCGAGGCCAAGAACAACGCGGCGTTGGCCACGTCCCACGCATCGCCCATGTGGCCCATGGGAACTTGCGCATCGCGCGCGCGCCACATCGCCTCCACGTCGCCCCCGGCGTAGGAGTGCGCCAGGCCCACGGAACGCTCCACCATGGGCGTCTTCATCAGCCCGGGGAGGATGGCGTTCACCCGCACGCCCCGCGCCGCGTACTCCACCGCCGTGGTGCGGGTGAGGTGGTTCATGGCCGCCTTGGTGGCATAGTAGGTGGCGTAGGGCACACCCAGGAAGCGTATGGACGCGATGGAGGAGATGTTGATGATGGAGCCGCCCCCCTGCTCCACCATCACCGGTATCACATGCTTCATGCCAAGGAAGGCGCTCTTGAGGTTCACGTTGAACACGTGGTCCCAACGCTCCTCCGGCAGCTCCACCACGCCGCCCACCTCCACGATGCCCACGTTGGAGTCCAGCACGTCGATGCGCCCAAAGCGCTCCAGGCACCGGTCCACCGCCGCCTTCACCTGGTCTGAGTTCGAGGCATCGGCGCCCATGGCCTCGGCCACGCCGCCCTCAGCACGGATGATGTCCGCCGTCTCGCGGGCCGCGGCCTCGTTGATGTCCACGCACAGTACGCTCGCGCCCTCGCGGGCGAAGAGCACCGCGGCCGCCTTGCCGTTCCCCCAGCCGGGGCCGATGCTCCCTGCCCCCACCACAAGCGCTGTCTTGCCAGCCAGCCGTCCAGGCATGTTTCCTCCGTGGGTGGGGCTCCCTAGGCGGGATCGGACCCGGTGCCGTCGCGCTCCGCCAGCAGGCGGCGCAGCTCGGTCTTGAGCGTCTTGCCGTAGTTGTTCTTCGGGATGGACTCACAGAAGACGTACGTCTTCGGCTTCTTGAAGGAGGCCATCTCCCCCCGGCACCAGGCCTCCAGCGTGCGCTCATCGCACGAGGCGCCCTGCGCCACCACCACGAAGGCCACCACAGACTCGCCCCACTGCCGGTCGAACCGGCCGATGACCGCGGCCTCCGAGACGGCGGGGTGGCGCACCAGTACCTCCTCCACCTCGCGGGGGTAGATGTTGGTGCCGCCGGAGATGATGACGTCCTTGGAGCGGTCGGTGAGCGTCAGGAACCCCTCAGCGTCCAAGCGACCGACATCCCCAGTGCGCAGCCACCCGTCCACCAGCGTCTCGCGGGTGGCCTGCTCGTTGCGCCAGTAGCCCGCCATTACCGTGGGCCCGCGCACCACCACCTCGCCGGGGGTGTCCGGGGGCAGATCGGCCATGGCCTCGTCCACCACCCGCACCTCCACGCACCCCTGGGCCGTGCCCACGGAGGCCAATCGCTCGCGCCAGCGGGGGTGGTGGCTATCGGCCAGCACCTCGCGGCGCAGGGAGGTGATGGTCATGGGGCTCTCGCCCTGCCCGTAGATCTGCACGAAGCGCGGACCCATGACCGCGAGGGCTTCCTCGATGTCCGCCAAGTACATGGGCCCGCCGCCGTAGACCACCGTCTTGATGCCCTCGCCCGTGCGCCCGGTGCGCCGAGCCTCCTCCACCAGGCGCTTGAGCATGGTGGGCGCGGCGAAGAAGGACAGGCCCCCCACCCGCTCACCCAGATCCAGTATCTCGGCCGGGTCGAAGCCGTGGGAGCGCGGCACCACGTGGCGAGCGCCGCGGCGCACGTGCATGAAGTTGTAGAGGCCCGCCCCGTGGGAGAGGGGCGCGGCGTAGAGCGCGGCGTCCGCTCCAGACACCTCGTCCACGTCCAGGGTGTAGGAGGTGGACATGGCCGCCAGGTTGTGGTGAGTGAGCATCACCCCCTTGGGGCGGCCCGTGGTGCCGGAGGTGTAGAAGAGCCACGCCAGCGCATCGTTCCCCAGAGCGGCGGGGGCGTCCGGGCCCGTGCCTGCCGTGCGCAGGGCGTCCCAGGCAGGGGTGCCCACGCCCACCTCGGCGCACCCGGCGGGCAGCGCCACGGCTTCGGAGAGCGCGCCGTCACCGGTGAGCAACACCGTCGCACCGGCGTTCTCGATGATCCAGGCGGCCTCCTTGGGGTGCAGCTTGTAGTTGATGGGCACGGCCACCGCACCCAGCCACCACACCCCGTAGAGCGCCTCCAGGTACTCGGTGCGGTTCTCCATGAACAGGCCCACCCGCTGGCCCGGCCCCACCCCGTGCAGCGCGCTCATGCCGCCCGCGATGGCGCGGGCCCCGGCGGCGAATTCCCGGTAGGTGGCGCGCGCTTGCTCGCCCTCCAGCAGGGCGGGGGCGTCCGGCTGCACCAGGGCCGTGGCGTGGAGCCAGGAAGCGATGTTCACCGCTCCCTCCTAGGCCCGCCCTACCTCGAGCACCGAGGCGTAGTTGGCGACGGCGGAGCCGCCCATGTTGAACACCAGGCCCAGCTCCGCACCGCCAAGTTGCAGATCGCCCGCCGTGCCGGTGAGCTGACGAAACGCCAACGCGTGCATCGACACCCCCGTGGCGCCCACCGGATGGCCCTTGGCCTTCAGCCCGCCCGAGAGGTTCACCGGCAGCGCGCCGTCACGGTAGACGGTGCCCTCCTCGATGGCGCGGTGTCCCTGCCCGTGGGGGGCGAGCCCCATCGCCTCGTAGATTAGCAGCTCGGCGATGGTGAAGCAGTCGTGCACCTCGGCGAAGTCCACGTCATCCAGCCCCACCCCCGCATCGGCCAACGCCCCCTTCATGGCCCGCTCCGGGCCCTCGAAGGCCACGAAATCGCGTGAGGAGAAGGGGAGCAGGTCGTTCACCTGGCTCACCGCCCGGAACCGCACGTGCCGGGGGAACTCGCCGGCCCGGCTTTCCGGCACCAGCACCACGGCTGCGGCACCGTCGGTGATGAGCGAGCAGTCGGTCATTCGCAGCGGCGGGGCGATGAGGGGGTTCGAGTCTGAGACGGTGTTGCACCGCTCGAAGCCCAAATCCTTGTGCATCTGCGCCAGCGGGTTGCGCAGGGCGTTGGCGTGATTCTTGGCCGCGATGGCGGCCATGGTGGGCAGCGGGTCCTGGTAGCGCTCGGCATAGGCGCGCGCGGCCAGGGCGAACACCTGGGGGAAGCTGAGCTGCGCCTCGTCGGCGTCGTGCTGGTAGCCCGCACCGCACAGGGCGCGGGTCACGTCGGCGGTGGAGTTGTTGGTCATCTTCTCCGCGCCCACCACCAGCACCGCCTCGGCCTGCCCTGCCGCGATGGCGCTGATGCCCGCGAACACCGCCGCCGAGCCGGAGGCGCATGCATTCTCCAAGCGGGTGGCCGGCTTGAAGCGCAGGTCTGGCGATATCTGGTGGATCAGAGATGACGCGAAGCCGTCGGGGACCAGGCCGGAGTTGAAGTGGCCCAGGAATACCGCGTCGATGGCGCCGGGCTCGATGCCCGCGTCGGCGATGGCCTCCCGCCCGGCGGACACGATCAGGTCCTCCAGGCTCTGCTCCTCCAACCGCCCGAAGCGGGTGTGCCCGCTCCCCACGATCGCGACGCGCGGTGCCTTCATGGTTACTCCTCCCCTACCCCGGATGCCCTGGTGGACGGGCCCCACGTTACGCCAGACGCCTGGCCCGCGGCCAGCGCATCGCTTGCATGCGGGCGCGCACGGGAATGCGAGCGCGCTTCCCTCGCTAGATTGCGGGGCTGGGGTGAGCTAGTATCGGCGCGCCGCAACCAGCGGCAGGGGTGTCTCGTGAGCGAGCAGCCGTTCGAGTTCGGTGTCTGGGACCAGATGCAGACCTACGAGGTACAACAGGCGAGCACCGCCCGCGAGGTGTACGAGAAGCACATCAAGCAGGCCAAGCTGATGGAGGAAGTGGGCTTCGACACCTACTGGACGCTGGAGCACCAGGGCTCCTACGTGGGCGCCGTCACCTCCCCGCAGATGTTCCTGCTGGCCGTGGCCCGCGCGACGGAGCGCATCCGTCTGGGCACCATGATCTGGCAGACGCCATTCCACCACCCGGTGCGATTGGCCCAGGACATCGCGATGCTGGACCACCTGTCCAACGGGCGCGTGGAGTTCGGCGCGGGCATCGGCGTCCACGAGCACGAGTTCATCCGCTGGGGCCTGGACTTCTACAAGCGCCGCGAGATGGGTGAGGAGGTGCTGGAGGTCCTGCACCAGGCGTGGACCACCGGCAAGGTGACCTTCAAGGGCGAGTTCTGGAACTTCGAGGAGGCGCTGGTGCAGCCGGTGCCCCTGCAGAAGCCCTACCCGCCCATCTGGGCCGCCGTCCACTCGCCCCGGTCCATCGAGTTCGCCGCGCGCCACAACTACCACATGGCGCTGAACATCGACACTGACGAGACGATGGTCAAGAAGTTCGCCCACTGGCGCGAGCTGTGGGCATCGTTCAACCACCCCGGCCCGCGCCCGCGCCAGTTCCTGATGCGCGTGGTGCACGTGGCGGAGACGGACGCCAAGGCCCGTGAGCAGGCCGAGCAGTACCTGATGGAGGCCAACACCCTGGGCCGCGAGTTGGTGGCCGCCTCCAAGGTGGGCTTCGGCGAGAACCCGCGCGGCATGGGCCGCGAAGACTCTGAGGACATCCGTGAGCGTGGGCGCGTTTTCCGGGAGTGCTCCAAGTCCTACGACTTTTGGATCGAAAACGGCCTGGCCCTGGTCGGCAGCCCCGAGACGGTGGCCCGCAAGATTGCCGAGGGACGGGAAAAGATCGGCTACAACCACTTCGCGGGCAAGTTCCACATCGGACGGATGCCCCACTTTATGGTGGAGAAGTCCCTGGAACTGTTCGGCAAGGAAGTCATCCCCGGCCTGCGCTAGCGCGCACGAGGAGACCAGCGGCCCTGGATAGGGATAGGCAGGCTGTCATGGAGCAGAGGAGGCACCCATGCTGACCCAAGAAGAAAACGATCTCATCACCCACGTGGGCCCTGGCACGCCCATGGGGAATCTGATGCGCCAGTACTGGCTGCCAATGTACCTCTCATCGGACATCGCCGAGAACGACTCCAAGCCCCGGCGCGTCAAGCTGCTCAACGAGAACCTCATCATCTTCCGCGACACCTCCGGGCGTGCCGCGCTGATGACCGAGGTGTGCCCGCACCGGGGCTCCTCGCTCTACTGGGGACGCAACGAGGAGGACGGCATCCGCTGCGCCTACCACGGCTGGAAGTTCGCCGCCGACGGGCGATGCGCGGACATGCCCAACGAGCCGGCGGCCTCCAACTTTAAGGACAAGGTGCGTATCCGTTCCTACCCGGTCCAGGAGCGCAACGGCATCATCTGGACCTACATGGGCCCGCGTGAGACGCCTCCCCCACTGCCGGACCTGGAGTTCAACTGCATCCCGCCGGAACAGATAACCATCCGGCGCGACATGCAGATGACCAACTGGCTCCAGGGGCTGGAGGGGAACATCGACTCCTCGCACCTCTCCTTCCTGCACACCCGGCTGGAGGCGAACGGCAGCGCGGACTTCGCCGGCATGGCTCCCGCCAACCGGGGCCTCTACTACGTGGACAACGCGCCGGTGATGGAGACGCACGACACCCAGGTTGGGGTGATGTACGGGGCCGGACGGCGCGAGGAGCCGGGCAAGGTGTACTGGCGCGTCACTCAGTTCCTCTTCCCCTTCTACGGCATGTTCGCCCCCGTCTCCCTGCGTGAGTGCCCCATCCAGTGGTGGGTGCCGCTGGACGACGGGGCGGTGATGAAGTGGGACGTGCGCTGGAACCCGGAGCGGGCGATAACCCAGGAGGAGCGCGAGCGGCTCTTCCTGCCCGACCCCGGTGGCTTCGTGGAGGAGACCGGCGACCCCTATACCCACTGGCGTCTGGCGGCCGACGCTTCCAACGACTACCTGAACGACTACGACGCCCAGCTGACCAAGCGCTTCAACGGCATCCCGTCCATCAACCTGCAGGACAAGGCGCTGCTGGAGTCCATGGGCTCCATCGTGGACCGCACCGGAGAACACCTGGGCACCGCCGATGCCATGATCATCCGGGTGCGCCGCCGGCTCATCGCGGCTGCCAAGGCGCTGCGCGATGCCGGCACCGTCCCCCCAGGGGTGGACGAGCCGAACGCGTACGCCGTGCGCACCATGACCACCATCCAGCCGGAGGGTGTCGACCCCTTCACAGTGGAGGCGGACTCACTGAAGGCCTTTACCGGCAAGCCGGTGCTCTCCGCCGAGGCCCAGCAGGCCTCCATGCGCATGGCTTCGCCCGAATAGGCCTGGGCCGGGGCGGGCCAAGCGCCCGCCCCGCAGCCCACGGTTGACGCTTCTCGCCGTGCGGGTATGCTTGCGCCCACGCAAGCCGGGGCCATACCCCGCTGTGCCGCAAGGAACCCCTCAAGGAGGCGCGAATGGCCACCGAAACACTTGAACGGGTGGTGGACGGCGACGGGCACGTGATGGAGGACATCGAGGCCATCATCCGGCACCTGCCGGAGGCCTACCGGAGCGGCAGCGCCATCCGCGACCCCTTCCCCCCCTCCGACCACCTGCACTCCTCCAACAAGCACTTCCTGCCCCCTGGGGCCTTCGCGCGCGTGGGCGTGGAGGGCTGGGGCGAGTTCATACAGGACCTGGGCATGGAGCGCGCGGTCCTGTACACCACCCGGGGCCTCACCTTCGGCAAGGTGGTCTCCCGCGATTGGGCCATCGAGTTGGCCCGTGCCTACAACGACTGGTTGTACGAGACGTACACCCGCGATGACCCGCGCTTCGTGGGCATGGGCCTCATCCCCCTCCAGGAGCCGTCCGAGGCCGTCGCCGAGCTGCGGCGCATCGTGCAGGACCTGGGCATGGCGGGGGCGATGCTACCCTCCACCGGGGCCACGGGACTCCAGTCGCATCTGGGCAACGAGCGCTACTGGCCCATCTACGAGGAAGCGAGCCGTCTGGGATGCGCCATCGGCATCCACGGCGGGGCCCACGACAACATGCTCATGGACGACATGAGCCCCTATGCGCCGGTGAACGCCCTGGGCCACCCATACGGGCAGATGGTCAACTTCGCCGGCATCATCTTCAACGGCATCTTCGACAAGTTCCCGAACGTGCGCATTGGCTTCATGGAGGCCGGGTGCGGGTGGCTGCTCACCTGCATGGAGCGCTTCGCCGGCTCCTGGGCCTCCCACGTCCAGTACGACCCACGAGGGCGCTTCCTCCAGCTGCGAAAGAACGAGTCCATCGCCGACTACATCTGCCGCCACATCGACGAGGGGCGCATCTTCGTGGGGGTGGAGGGCGATGAGCTGACCCTGCCCGCGGCCGTCTCCTTCACCTCGGCCAAGCCCTACGTGTTCTCCTCCGACTTCCCCCATGAAGTGAACAACGAGACGTGCCGGGCGGAGATAGCCGAGCTGCGCGAGAACCGGCACCTGACCACGGCGGACAAGGTGGCTATCCTCTCCACCAACGCGGAGCGCCTCTACGGCCTGCGCTAGAATCACCGCGCCGCATCCGGCGGCCGAGGCGTTGACACATGGCTGAGCAGCAGGGCGCGGGCCGGTGGGACTTTTCTGGCAAGGTGGCGGTGGTCACGGGCGGTAGCGACGGTATCGGCAAGGGGGTAGCCCTGGGCTTCGCCCGGGCCGGGGCGAGCGTGGTCATTGCTGCTCGGCGTCCGGAGAAGCTGGCCGAGGCCGCAGAGGACCTGCGGGCCACCGGCGCACGGGTGCTCACCGTGCCCACCGACGTAAGCGATGCCGCCTCCGTCGCGAACCTGGCAGCGGCCACGCACGCCGAGTTCGGCCGGGCCGACGTACTGGTGAACAACGCGGGGGGCTCCTTCGGCCCCACCTTCCGCAACGGGCCGCTGCTGGAGCTGGAGGAGGCCGATTTCGCCACGTGCCTGGCGGTGAACGTCACCTCGGCGTTCCTGGTGTCGAAGGCCTTCGTGCCCGGCATGCTGGAGCGCGGGAGCGGGGCCATCATCAACACCGGGTCGGTGATGGCGGGCGACTGGCGGGCGCCCAACGCCCCCCTGGGCGTATACGCCACGGCCAAGGCGGCGCTGCACAAGCTCACGCGCGTCATGGCGCTGGAGTGGGCACCCGCCGTACGGGTGAACTGCCTGTCCGCCGGGGACATCGAAACCCCGCGCGTCATGGCCTGGCGCGACCCGGCCGAGGTTGCGGCCACCAAGGCCAAGATAGCGATGAGCCGCTTCGGCACCCCGGCTGACCTGGCCTCGCTCACCCTGTTCCTCGCATCTGACGAGGCGGCGTGGATAACGGGGTCAGTGATAGACATCAACGGAGGCCTCTAGGCCTCCTCGGCATCGACATGAATGGCGGCCTCTAGGCCCCAGGAGGCGCGCATGGCGCAGCAGGCTTCGTTGCAAGACTTGCAAGACAAGGTGGTCGTCATCACCGGCGCGGCGCGCGGCATGGGCCGCGCCCACACCGCGGGGTTCCTGGCCGAGGGTGCGAAGGTGGTGGCCGCCGACCGCTCGTGGACGGGCGAAGGCGCCGAGGAAACGAGGCGCCTGGTGGAGGGCTCCGGCCACGGCATCACCGTGGAGCTGGACATCACGGACAATGCGCAGATAGCCGCCGCCTATCAGGCCACGCTGGACGCCTTCGGCACCGTGGACGTGCTGCTGAACAACGCCGCCATGCGCCAGCGCAACCTGCTGGGCACCATGGGCGAGGGCAAGGTGCTGGACCTGAGCCTCGACCAGTGGCGCGCCATGTTCGAGGTGAACGTCTTCGGCACCCTCAAGGTCATCAGGACGTTCATCCAGCCGATGATCGCCAAGAAGGCAGGCTCGGTCATCAACGTGTCCACCACGGGGACGGAGCCGCGCTGGTACCGTCCGCACTCGCGCGAGCAGCCCTACATGGCCTCCAAGGCGGCGGTGACCAACCTGTCCATCTACCTGGCCGACGAGATACGCGAGCACAACATCGCGGTGAACGTCATATTCCCGCCCCACGTGATGACCACCGGCACCAAGGAGCAGGACCGGCTGCGGCGGGCCTATATGGGCCCCTCCACGCCGGCCCGGCCGGAGGTGGTGGTGCCCCTGGCCAAGTTCCTGGCGGCCCAGACCGCCAGCACGGGTGTCACGGGACAGGTCATCTTCGTGGGCGACTGGAACCTCTACAACGGCTACGGGCCCGTCTCCGACTGGCTCGCGGACATGGGCAACGACTAACACACCCCCAGGGAGGGCGGCATGGAGTACCGGGAGGTACCGGGGACCGGCATCGAGATCTCGGTGGTGGGCTTCGGCACGGGCGACAACGGCGGCCTGATGGTCAAGGGCGAGCCCAAGGAGCGACTGCGCGCCGTGGAGCGTGCCCTTGACTTGGGCGTGAACTACTTCGACACCGCCCCCGACTACGGCAAGGGGCTCGCGGAGACACACCTGGGCGAGGCGCTCAAGCAGATTCGCGAGCGCCCCGTGCTGTGCACCAAGGTGGAGGTGATGCCCGAGCACCTGGCCGACGTCTCGGGCCGCGTCATCGCATCGGTGGAGGCATCGCTCCAGCGCCTGGGCGTGGACTACGTGGACTTCGTGATGATGCACAACCCGCCGCACCTGAAGACGGACCTGGACGCGCCGGGGTGGATCGGCCTGTCGGTGAACGAGATGATCGGCCCCGGCGGTGCGTTGGAGGGCCTCCAGAAGCTGCGCGCGCAGGGCAAGGTGGGCTTCTTCGGCTTCACCCTGGACAGCCTGGATATCGAGGCGGTGGACGCGGTGCTGGAGACGGGCGAGTTCCGCTTCATCAACGCCTGGTTCAACCTGTTGAACCCCTCGGCCTCCATACCCGTCCCCCGTGGGCTGACGGTGGATTACGACTTCGCCAACGTCATCACCCACGCCCGCGAGCGCGGGGTGGGCGTGGCGTGCATCGGCCCGCACGGGCGCGGCGCGCTCACCGACCACGCCCTCAAGGGCGGGGCGCGCCACCCCGTGGCGGCGGGCGCGCTCTCGCGCAATGAGCTGGCGTGGAAGGCGGCCCAGGAGAACGCGCGCGCCTTCGGCTTCCTGTCCAGGGAGGGCCAGTCCCTCCAGCAGGCGGCCATCCGCTTCGTGCTCCACACGCCGGGCATCATCACCGTCAACGGCGGCTTCTCCGAACTCTCGCATCTGGACGAGATGGTGACCAACACCACCTACGGCCCCCTGACCCGTGAGGAGATGAGCCGGGTGCAGATGGTCTGGCACGGGAACCTGGGCCGCCGCTAGAGTGCGCACGGTGCGCTTGCATCGCTCGCGGGTGCAGCGTACCGTGGCGGCATCCCGCGCGTGCCGCGCGTGCGCGGTGTATGCGCGGATATGAATGATGTGGATGGCAATCGTCACCGTGGAGGGTGGGAACGATGCTGACCCGTGAGGACAACGAGCTGCTTTGTCAGACCACGGCGGGCACGCCCATGGGCGAGATGCTCCGCCGCTTCTGGATCCCCTTCGCCATGGTGGACCAGCTGCCGTCGCCAGACTGCGACCCCATCGAGGTGCACCTGCTGGGCGAGCACCTGGTGGGCTTCCGCGACTCATCAGGGCGACTCGGCTTGGTGGAGGACTTCTGCCCCCACCGCGGTGCGCCCTTGTTCTACGGACGCAACGAGGAAAACGGGCTGCGCTGCATCTACCACGGCTGGAAGTTCGACGTGGACGGGCGGTGCCTGGAAATGCCGTCTGAGCCGGCCAAGTCCAACTTCAAGGACAAGGTGCGCCTGGTCTCCTACCCCGTGCGGGAGATGGGGAACGTCCTGTGGGCCTACATGGGGCCCAAGGAAAAGGTTCCCGGCCTGCCCCACTTGGAGTGGGCGCAACTGAACGCCTCCCAGGTGCACATGGTGCGCTACAACCAGGAGTGCAACTGGGTGCAGGCGCTGGAGGGCGATATCGACTCCTCCCACGTGGGCTTCCTGCACCGGGGCGCACTGGGCCAGGAGATGGCCGCCTCCCAGGAGGACATCCAGCACCTGATGTTCGACACCTCCCCGCGCTGGATCGTGGAGAACACCGAGTACGGCGTTATGCTGGCGGCCCAACGCAACACCAAGGACCCGTCCAAGGACTACTGGCGCATCAACCAGTGGCTGGAGCCATTCGTCACCATGATCCCTCCGGCCATCCACCAGCGCCGCGCCCACGGACACATGTGGGTGCCGCTAGACGACGAGCATACCGAGGTCTGGTGCGTGCAGTGGGCACCCGAT
Organism: Chloroflexota bacterium; assembly: GCA_038109085.1. Taxonomy (GTDB): domain Bacteria; phylum Chloroflexota; class Dehalococcoidia; order Lucifugimonadales; family Australimonadaceae; genus Australimonas. Next base: position 62,971 of record JAYNIL010000001.1, on the reverse strand, counting down.
GAGGAGATATCCCAGGGCGAGCGATTGCTGGTGGAGGGCGGCCCCCTGCCTCACATCGCCACCAAGGACCCAGTGACGGGGCGCCTGCGGGCCACCAAGGAGAACCACTTCCTCCAGTCTCGCGAACTCCAGCGCAAGGGCCTCTACTCAGGAATCGTGGGCGTGCGCGAGCAGGACACCGCCGTGGTGGAGGGCATGGGCGCCATCGCACGCCGCTGGCGCGAGCACTTGGGCACCTCAGACCTGCCCGTCATCGCCATGCGCCGGCGGCTGGTGAACGATGCCAAGGCCCTTGCGGCCGACGGCACCGAGCCCATGGCGGCACGCAGCGGGGAGGTGTTCGGGGTGCGCTCCTGGACGGCGCTGCTGGACTCCCAACAGGCGTTCAAGGACAACCCCGAGGTGGCGGTCCAGATGAAGGCGCGCTACTAGCGCACCCTCAATAACCCAACAGACGCAGGAAGGGCGCCCCATGGGGCGCCCTTCTGTTCGTCATGAAGATGTGCGCAGGCCCGGTCAGAACACCTTGGAGGGGAGCCAGGTGACGATGGCCGGGAAGATCATCACCAGCAGCATGGCGAATACGTCCATGGCGATGAAGGGTATCTGCGCCTTGAAGATGTCCATGAGCGGAACGTGGGGCACCACCCCCTTTAGGACGAACAGCGCCAGGCCGAAGGGGGGCGACTCCAGGCCGATGGTCATGTTGATGAGGAACAGCACGTAGAACCAGGTGGGGTCCCACCCCAAGCCCACCACCACCGGGTCAACGATGGGCACGGCCACCAGCATGATGGCCACCGAGTCCATGAACAGGCCCAACAGCAGCACGGTGGCCTGGATGGCCACCAGGATCCAGAAGGGGTCCATGTCCAGGCTGGTGATGAAGTTGAAGAACTCCCGCGAAGCCCCGGAAAGAGCCAGTAGCTGGCTGAAAGCCTTTGCCCCCGCGATGATGAGCAGGATCATCCCGGTGATGCGTACCACCCCGTCCAGCGCCTTTAACAGCACCCGGCCGTTGAGCCGCCGGTACATGGCGGTGACCACGATGGCGGCAAGGGCACCGGTGGCCGCCGCCTCGGACGGCGTGGCGATGCCCAGCAGGATGAACCCCATCACCGCGAAGATGATGAGCAGCAGCGGGGTCAGCTTCACCGTGGCCCACAACTTCTCCACCAGCCGCACCGAGGCCGAGTCGTAGGCGGGCGCCAGCTTGGGGTTCAGGCGCACCATCACCAGCACGAAAATGGTGTACAGACCCGCGATCATCAGCCCGGGGAAGACTCCCCCCAACAGGATGCGTCCCGCCGATTTCTCGGCGATGGAGGCCAGCAGCACCGCCAGGGCAGAGGGAGGGATTAGCGCGGCCAGCAGGCCCGAGGAGGTGATGGTGCCCAGTGCCAGCTTGCGGTCGTAGTTGCGCTTCTCCATCTCCGGATAGAGGGTGGAGCCGATGAGCGCCGTGTCAGCGATGCCCGCCCCGGAAAGGGTGGCGAGCGCCGTGCCCGCTCCCAGGGAGACCAGGAGGAGGCGTGCGCGCAGATGGCCTATCCACTTGTCCACGGCGTCCATGACCATGGACACGACGCCGGAGTGGAATAGCACCTCTCCCAGCAGGAAGAACATGGGGATGGCGATGAGCTCGAACCCACTCACCGACTCGAACACGCTGCCGGAGAGCAGCGAGAGGCCCTTGAGCCCACCCGTCACCCAGATGAGGCCCACGATGTTGATGGCCATGAAGGCGAAGGCGATGGGCATGCCCGTCAGGAACGAGGCGAGGAGCGCCACGAAGATGAGGATGAGGATCATCCACCATTCCATGGCTTACCCCCTGCCCCGCTGATTCATGTACTTGCCCATCACAGGTGCCCCTGTTCGCCGGGCCGGTGCCCATCCGCATCGCGCTCCCCGCTGCCCTGGTGCGGGTGGGCACGCAGGCGGCGCAGCTCCGCCACGTCGCGCCCCAGGTGGCGGATGAACTCCAGGCCTAGGAAGCCGAAGCCCACGGGCATCACCCACCAGATGACCCACTGGGCGATGTCGAAGTTGCCCCGGTAGGTGGCCCCATCGGCGAAACTGCCCACGGTGGAGGAGCCCGTCTCCCAGGTGAGCACCCCGCAAATGGCCAGTGCCACCACGTTGGCGCTGAGGCTGAGCCAGGCGGCGGGCAACGGCCCTAGCCGCTCCGAGAGCAGCGTCATGCGCGTGTGCGCGCCCTGGCGCAGTAGGCGGGTGGAGGCGAAGAAGGTGATGTACACCAGGGTGTACTGGCCACCCTGGATGACCCAGCCGAAGGGCTGGTCCAGTACGCGGCGCATGAACACGTTGAGGCCGATGGAGAGCGCCAGGAACAGCAGGAAGCCCAGCGTCGCGTAGTAGGCGGCGTCGGTCAGTCGGTCGAACCATCGCACCGCCACCGTACCCACGGTCCGCACTGTGTTCACGATACGCTCCCGGATGAGCACGGGCGTCCCCGGCTTGACCGGGGACGCCCGCTCCATCTTCCACTGTGGCCGGGGACTAGCTCCCCGACTCGAGCTTCTGCTTCACACAGGCCGCAAGCTCCACCACCTTCGGTCCCTCGACGGCGTCGCGGGAGATGACAGTGGACTGCGAAGTGGCCTCGAACCAGGCGTCAGCCCAGGCCTTCTTCTGCGCGGCGGTGAGCTCCACCACCTGCAGCCCCTCGGCCTTCATGCGCTCCAGGGACTCCTTCTGCTGCTCGGCAGAGTAGGTGAAGTGCTCGGCGGAGGCCTTGGCGAAGCCCTCCTCAAACTTCTTCTGCAGGTCAGCCCCCATGGAGTTCCACACATCGATGTTGATGAGGAAGTTGGCGACGGTGGCCCCCAGCTCCGGCATCACGATGTACTCGGTGACCTCGTTCCAGGACAAGTTCTCGGCGAAGTCGATGGACCCGCCGATCGCGCCGTCAACGACGCCACGGTCGAGGGCCGTGTAGGCATCGCCGCCGGACATGGCCACGGGCTCGGCCCCACGGTTCTTCACCCACGCGTCCACCGTGGGGTAGGTGCGCAGGGTCAGTCCGTCCAGGCGTGTCAGGTCAGACACGTTCACGTCCGAGCGCAGCAGCAGCACGTTGCCGAAACCGTGGATCTGGGGGAAGTACTTCACCCCGCCCAGGGTCTGGTAGCGGTTGTCGATGAAGTCGACGACGCCACACTCCTTGGCCACCGAGTAGGGGGCCAGGTTCAGGTTCAGCGCCGCGGCCAGGGCGTTGATCTGGTTGTAGCCGTCCGTCTGAAGCACCATGTCGAAGATGCCCTGCTTGAGCGGCTCCACCTGCTCGAATATTGGAACCGTCTCAGGGCCCGCCACGTATTCGAGGGTCACCCGACCATCGGTGGCCTCCTCGATAGCCGGCTTGTAGATGTTGAGCATCGACTTGACCGAGGTGTTGTTCTGGTCCCAGGCGGACAGCACGCGGAGGGTCATGACCTCCTTCGGCTCGTCGGAACCGCCGCAGCCCGCCAGCACGCCGGCCAGGCTCACCAGCAATGCGAACCCCAACAGAACCTTGCGCATCACGGCCCTCCCTAGATTGTTCGTCCTGCGTCTGAGCGTCGCTGGCGCCCTTCAACGCAACGGATAACGCACTCGCCAGGCACAATCGGGCCGCAACGCACAACGCTGAAGCTCGCTGGCTGCCGTATCCTCTGGCGCGCCGTGGGATAGCACAGGCCTCGGGGGCTGTCAATGGACATGCTCCGGGCCCCGTGGCACCATGCTCCAAATCCCGCCGCAAGGTGCCCATGCCCTTCGCCACCAACCCGCTGGACGGACGCCGCGTGTACTTCGAGGACGCGGGCGGGCCGGGCGCGCCTGTGGTGCTCTTGGGCGGGGTGCTGGAGGCCATCCTGGAGACGCTGCGGGCCGCGGCTGACTAACCCCACGCCGTTGCGCCGGAGCCCCCTGCCGGTGTATCAAGGCAGCGGCCCCGTTCGCGGGGCCGCAACGAGACCGGGAGACCCGATGAACTACCAAGGCAACGTGAGCCTGGCGGCCCCCCCGCTGGTGGTGTGGGATTTCGTGTTGGACGTGGACAGGTTCGCCTCCTGCTTCCCCGGTGTGGAGGACCTGCGCCGCGTGGACGAGGAGACCTTCGCGGGGACAATGCAGGCTAAGGTCGGCCCCATCGCCTCGAGCTTCGCCTTCGAGGCGCGCATCGTGGATGCCGAGGCCCCCGTGAAACTGACGGCGCGGGTGGAGGGCACCGACTCGCTCACCAAGTCGATGATGGTCTCCGACATCACCATGCAGCTCGCCCCCGACGGCGCTGCGGGCACGGCCCTGGCCTACCAGTCCAAGGTGAACATTAAGGGCCGTCTGGGCATCCTGGGCGACATGGTGCTGCGGGCAACGGGCGCGCAGGTGATAGAAGAGTTCTTGAACCGCCTGCGTGAGCGCGTCGAGGCCGACGCCGCCGCAGGGGCCTGGGGAGGCACGCATGGCCCAGGGTGATGCTTACGACGTGATCATCATCGGCGGCGGCTCCACGGGAGCCGTAGCCGCCTCGCGGCTGTCCGAGGACCCGCACCGGCGGGTGCTGCTGCTGGAGGCGGGGCCCGACCCGGACCCCATCCCGGAGATGATCGCCGATGGCTCCCAGGGCGTGCGCGCCGTGCTGGAGTCGCCCTACGTGCTCATGTACCCCACAGAGCGGCCGGGGGAAGATTCGACCTTTTACAAGATAACCGGCCGGGTGATGGGCGGCGGGTCGTCCGTGAATGCCATGGCCGTGGTGCGCCCCACCAAGGGCGACCTTGACGGTTGGGCGGCGCTGGGCAACCCCGGCTGGGGATTCGATGACTGCCTGCCCTACCTAAAGAAGCTGGAATCGGAGCAGGACTACCCGGAGGCCCCCTACCACGGCACCAGCGGGCCGCTCTACGTTAAGCGCCCGTGGCGGCTGGACATGGAGCCCTCCGCCCCGGTGCGCGCCTTCATCGAGCGTGCCCAGCAGATGGGCATGCCCCTGTGCCCAGACCTGAACGTGCCGGAGCCCTTCGGTGTGTGCGGGTCGGCCTACAACATCAAGGAGGGGGTGCGCCAGTCGGTGACAGTGGCGTACCTGAACCCGGCACGCGAGCGCGCCAACCTCACTATCCAGGCAGAGGCCAAGGTACTCTCCCTGGCGGTTCGCGGGCGCCGGGTGGAGGAGGTGGTGTATGAGCAGGGCGGGCAGCGCCACTCCGCCACGGCGGGCCAGGTGGTGCTGTGCGCCGGGACGTACCACTCGCCCCAGGTGCTCACCCTCTCCGGCATCGGCCCGGAGGCGGAGCTCAAGCGGCTGGGCATCACTCCCACGTTGGTGCGCGAGGGCGTGGGCCTCAACTACCAGGACCACGCGACGCTGGACCTGACCTACGAGGGGCGTGCGGAATTTAGCCCCGACTGGGTGGTGCCGCGCTTCCGCCTCTCCTTCAAGTCCGACCCCTCACGCGAGAGTTCCGACTTCCACATGTTCATGCGGCCGCCCGTGGAGATCGCGGGCCTCAAACGCATGATGCCCGTCTCGGCCAACCTGCTGGAGCAGCGTGACCGCGGCCGGGTGTTCCTGGCCTCCGCCGACCCCCACGAGCTGCCGCTGGTGCAGGACGCGGGCCTACAGCATCCCGACGACCTGAAGGCGATGCTCACGGCGATGGACTTCCTGCACGAGCTGGTGAGCCACCCGTCCATGGCCCCCTTCTACGGGCCGCTCCTCTCACCAGGGCAGGGCGAGGACTGGGGCGAGTACGCCCGCTCCGGGTACGGCTCCTACCACCATGGCGCGGGCACCTGCAAGATGGGCCCCGCCTCGGATCCGGAGGCGGTAGTGGACCACCGCCTGCTGGTGCACGGGCTCGACAACCTGCGGGTGGCCGATGCGTCCATCATGCCCACGGTCGCCCACGCCAACACCAACGTGACGTGCATCATGATCGGGGAGCGCGTGGCCGACTTCGTCCGCGAGGACGCGAGCTAGCCGCCAGTCGGGGGGAGTAGGTCACCAGGGGCACCCACCCGCTCGATGCGCCCCAAGCGCATCAGCGCCACCCGGTCGGCCAGGGCACGCGCGTCGGCACGGTCATGTGTGACCAGCAGCACGCTGACACCCAGCCTGAGCTGGAGCTCGCGCAGCTCGTCCCGCAGTCCCGCGCGTAGGTCGGTGTCCAGGCTGGCGAAGGGCTCGTCCAGCAGCAGCACGGCGGGCTCGGCCACCAGTGCGCGCGCCAGGGCCACGCGCTGCGCCTGCCCGCCGGAGAGGGCCGTTGCTGGGCGCTCACCCAGCCCCTCCAGGCCCACCATCTCCAGCATGGCCCCCACGCGCTCACGCGCCTGGGCGGCGGGCACCTGGCGAACGGAGAGGGGGAAGCCCACGTTCTGCGCCACGGACATGTGGGGCCAGAGGGCGTGGGACTGGAACACCATGCCCAGACCCCGGCACTGGGGCGGGGTGAAGACGCCGGGGCCGTTGGCCACCTGCCCGCCCAGGAGCACCTGCCCCCCATCAGCGTGCTCCAGCCCGGCCGCGATGCGCAGCACGCTGGTCTTGCCGCACCCGGAGGGGCCCAGCAGCGCCACCACTTCGCCCCGGCCAACGGACAGGCTCACCCCGTCCACGGCCAGCACGGGGCCGAAGCTCTTTGTCACGTCGCGCAGTTCCAGAGCCGGTGCGGGGGCGTCCATGCCCCCATGGTAGCCGAGCCGATGGGCCGGTGGCGCTAGGTCTTGCGCACCGTGGGGAAGAACAGATCCTCGACCGCGAAGCGCTGCGGGATGAGCCCCTGGGCGTGCTCGTAGCCGATGAACCGCTCCAGGTTGGCCCGGTTGGCCGTCAGGCCATAGGGCCACGGGTCGGCGCCCAGCAGCGCGCGCTGCTCTTGGCGGTGGTAGGCGCTCCAGGCCAGCTGGCTCCAGTTGGGGTCGTTCAGGTAAAGCGACCAGGCGGCCTTGGACTGCTCGAAGGCCTCCATCAGGTGGGCCGGCAGCCACGGGTGCTGCTCGGCCAGCTCCTGCCGCAGCGCCACCACGTGCATAATGGGGTAGAAGCCGGTGCTCTCGAAGTAGCGCACCTCCTCGGCGCGCGGGTCGGCGAAGAGGCGGCGGACCTTGGGCGAGCCCTCCAGGAACGGGCGCGGCGGGCGGGGCGAGAGGTAGGCCGCCACCTCCCCGCTGGTGAGCGCCTCGCCCAGGGAGCGGCCGGGGGCCAGGCGCTCGATACGCACGCCGGGCGGGGGGTCAAAGGGCACGGGCTCGGCGGCGGTGGTGACCCAGGTGGGCCCCTCCAGGGGCACCCCGTACTCGGTGGCCAGGTCCCCCTTTGCCAGCACCGAGAGGGTGGTCTGGAACGTGCGCAGCGCCACGCGCCTGCCCACCAGGTCGGCGGGCGTTTCGATGCCAGCCTCGGCGTTGACGTACATCTGCGAGGGGCTGAAGAGCCGCCGGGGGAACACGGGGATGGCCGTCAGCGCCGCCCCCCGTGCCTTGGCCATGACGTAGGAGCCCAGGGAGAGCTCGGCCGCGTCGAACTCCAGGTGGTGGAGCATGCGCTCGTGCCGGCCGCCGTTCTCGCCCGACTGCCCCACGAACATGGCACGCAGGTCGAAGCCGTTGGGCCGCACGCTCCCGTCCACGAAGGGCATGTGCCGGTCGTAGTGCTCCAGGGCCAGGGATATCGAGAGCCGTGCCATCGCCACCTCCGCAGGCTGAGGTATTCCCAGGTCTAGGTATCCAGGGTGTCGGGCGCGAACACGTCCTCCAGGGAGAGGCGCCGGCTCGTCTGCCCGTGCTCGTGGTAGAAGTCCAGCATCATGTCGATGCTGGCCCGGTTGGCGGACACCCCGTGCTTGTAGATGTCCCCCATGTCCCCGATCTGGTCGCGTACCTTCTCCCGCGCGTCCATGAGCAGCGAGTAGGAGGTGCCGTCGCCCAGGGCGTCGTCGTAGGCCATCTCGCGGGAGCGCTCGAAGGCATCGTAGAGGCGCCGGGCCAGGCCGGGGTTCTCCCGCACCGTCTTACCGCCCATGACGATGATGTGGGAGGGGGTGATGAGGTGGTGCTCCCGCCACAGGTCCTGGTGCAGCTCCCGGTAGTTGGGAAAGAGGCGCTTGACCTTGCCGGGGTTCCCCTCCAGCGCGGCCCACGCCTTGGCCACGGTGATATCGCCGGTGCAGGCGTCCGCCTCACCGTCGAGGAGGCGGTCCCACTGGCGCTTGGCCTTATCGTCCGGGTAGGTTACGTCCACCGGCTTGAACAGCTGCCACGGGCTGGGGTTGGTGACCCAGCGCAGGGTGGACAGGTCCACGCCGTGGAAGCGCTGGAGCATGCCCCGGGTGTAGGTGGTAACCACCCCCCAGGAGGAGGCGGCGATGAGCTTGCCCTCCAGGTCGTTGGGCGTCTCGATACCTCTATCGGCGCGCACCCACACGTAGTTGTATACGGGCTTGCGCTTGATCATCACCGGCAGGCACACGAAGTCCCACCCCGCGTCGATGGCGGGGATAACGTCGCCGATGTTGGTGTCCAGCAGGCCGAACTCCCCGTTCTTGAACCGAGGGTTCTCGAAGATGCCCGCCGTCTCCATGGGCGCGGAGAAGGTCAGGTCCACCCCCTCCAAGGGGATGCGGCCCTGCACCAGCGGCTGGATCATGTCGTGCCGGAAGTTGGGCATGGAGCCCTGGGCTTCCATGTGGACCTTGATGTTGCTCATCACCGCCTCCTCTTGCAGGTACTGCGCGGCCTAGGAGAAGCGCTGGTCGTACACCGAGCGGGCGTTCCCCTCGTAGATGGCCTTGCGGTCCGCGTCGGACAGGAAGCCCATAGCGTCGATGTACGGCTTGGTGTTGTCGTACCACTCGTCGGTGCGGGGGTTGTGGGCAGAGCCCGCGCCGGGGCGCTCGGTGCCGAAGAGGCACCGGTCCGTCCCCACCGTCCTGAACAGCAGCTCCAGCGCCTCCGGTGTGTAGAGGCACGTGTCGTAGTAGAGCTTGCGCACGTGCCCGTCGAACGTCTCCTCTCCGTTGGGCCCACGCATGCGGGCGCGCCAGCGTCCGATCTGGTAGGGGATGGAACCGCCGCCGTGGCTCATGATGATCTTCAGGTTCGGGAAGTCATCGAACACCCGGGAGCTGGCCAGCGAGAGGATTGCGATGGACTCCTCGGTAATGAAGTGGTTGTGGAACGACTCGCGCAAGTCTTTGCACGCGGCGGTGTGGATCAGCGCGGGGATGTTCTCCTTCTCCATCTTCTCGTAGAGCGGGTACCAGTACTCATCGCCCATGGTGGGTGTGCGATGCTGACCCTCCGAAGGGTCGGGGTTGATCATGATGCCCACGAAGCCCAGGTCCTTTATGGCCCGGTCAATCTCCTCGAAGGTATCGCTCACCGGAGCGCCGTCGCACTGGGGCAGGCCGGCAACCCCACGGAAGCGCTTCGGCTCGTTCTTCACAGCCAGGGCGATGGCGTCGTTGTTCACCTCGCAGAACCAGTGGACGATCTTGTCCGGCTTCTCCGAGTGCATCAGAGAGAAGGGGCGCGGGGAGAGGAACGCCACGTCCGTACCCACCTCGTCCAGCAGCTGGGAGTGGGTCTTGCCCGCCATCTTCCACGAAGCCACCATCTCGGCCGTCAGGCCGATGTGCCCCTTGCCGTGGAACCCGCGCCCGTTGAGCAGGAACGATTGGTACTGGCCGATCTGCGCACCCGTGACCAGGTGCTGATGCGCATCGATGATCATGCCGCCGCCTCCATCCGCGTGATGGGCGGCATTATGCACGAACGAGCGCGGAGGTGAAGCCGGACGGTGGGGCCTTACCCGGCGGCGGGCGACTGGTTCTCGGACTCACCCTGAACCAGGGGCTCCAGGGGAGCGAAGGCCGGCGCCTGGTACTAGGGCTCGCCCTGCACCGGGGGCTCCAGGAGCACGATGTCCAGCTTCTAGTTCAGGGCGAACAGCTTCTTGAACATGGGCTCGGTGAGCATCGCCACGCTGGCGGCGGCAGCGCTGAGGGCGTGGTGCCTCGCCTCATCGATGGGGGCGCCGTCGTCCCGGTTCACCTGGATCTCCTGCACATGGTTGCTGCCAGAGCCCAGCAGGGCAACATCGAGCGGGTAGTCCACGTTGGACGCCGAGGCTTTGGTCTCGATGAACGCCAGGAGCCCCAACCGCAGCCCCACGGTGAGGCTGTCCTCGTAGCTCCACAACCTATCCAGCACCGGCTTGCTGTAGCGGGACTCGCCGATGATGACGTGGGGCGTGGCGGGCCCCCCCGAACATCTCGTCGAAGCTCGAACCCGGCTCGTAGCCGTCGCATACATGTGATATCGGGTTCAGCCTACACCACGGTCAAATCAGCCCTGTATAGTGCGCCAGCCGCACCCCCAGACCGCGGCAAGGGAGGCCCTGATGGCAGGACGCGTCGACGGCAAGGTGGCGGTGGTGTTCGGCGCGGGGCAGACGCCCGGCGCGACCATCGGCAACGGACGGGCCACGGCGATGGTGCTGGCGCGCGAGGGCGCCACCGTGGTGGTGACTGACCGCGATGCGGCCTCTGCCCAGGAGACGGTGGCGATGATCAGCGCCGAGGGCGGCCGGGCCGAGGCGGCGGCGGTGGACGCCACGGACGAGAGCTCAGTCCGCGACCTCATCACTAGGGTCCACGCGCGGCACGGCTCGCTGGACATCCTGCACAACAATGTGGGGGCATCGCTCGCGCTGGGCGATGCGGTGGCGCTGGACCTGGAGGAAGCGGCGTTCGACCGCTCTTTCGCCGTGAACCTCAAGAGCCACTGGCTGACCTGCAAGCACGCCATCCCGCTGATGCGCGCGCAGGGCGGCGGGAGCATCGTGAACATTTCCTCGCTGGCGGTGCTGGAGGCCTACCCCTACCTGGGCTACAAGACGATGAAGACGGCCCTCATCGCCATGACCCAGAACCTTGCCTGCGCCCACGCCGACGCCGGCGTACGGGTGAACGCGGTGCTGCCGGGGCTCATGGACACGCCCATGGCCATCGAGGCACGCGTTGCCGCGGGCACGCCCCGCGAGCAGGTGGTGGCCTCACGCAACGCACGCGTGCCGCTGGGCAAGCGCATGGGCACCGCGTGGGACGTTGCCTACGCCGCGCTGTTCCTGCACTCGGACGAGGCGCGGTTCATAAGCGGCATCTGGCTGCCAGTGGACGGTGCGGCCTGGGCGAGTCAGGGAAAGTACTAGCGCGGAGAGAGGGGCGCCTGACGCACGGCGCAGATGGTACCCCCGGGGAGACTCGAACTCCCGCCACCGGCTCCGGAGGCCGGTGCTCTATCCGCTGAGCTACGGGGGCACTACGCCTGAAGTATAGACGAGGGACAGGCCGGAGCGCACGATGGTGTGAGGGGTGAGTGCCCACGAGTACGCTTGAAAACGCGTGCTCGCGTACGAAAAGTCCTTGACACGTATAAAAACGGCTCTCTATCATTACCCGAGGTTTGAACGGAGTCGGTGGTGGCCTGCTTCCGCACTCCCGACGGCACATCACCCAGTTTCGGAAATGTTTGGAAAGGGGGTTCGATGAACCGCTTCCTCAGCGTCAAGAGCATGGCCCTGGTCCTCGTGCTGACGATCCTCACCCTGGTGGCTGCGGCCTGCGCCGGCGCCGAGGGCCCTGCTGGCCCGACCGGTCCTGCGGGTGCCGCTGGCGCCGCCGGTGCGGCTGGTCCCCAGGGTCCTGCGGGTCCTGCGGGTGCTGCCGGTGCCGCTGGCGCAGCTGGCCCCACCCTGGCCGCCAACGTGAGCCTGTCCAGCGCCTCGGTTTCCTCCGGGGCCGCCACGACTGTGACCGTGTACGGCACGGGCTGGACCTCCGGCTCCTCCGTCTCCCTCGCCCTGGTGAGCGGTGACGGCTCCTCGGTGAGCCTGGGCTCCGGCACCGCCAACGCCGGTGGCATCTTCTCGGTGAGCGCCTCCATCCCGGCCTTGTCCGCGGGTGTGCACTCCATCGTCGCCACCGCCGGTACGGTGAAGGCTTCCGCCGCCCTGGTCGCTGCGGCCAAGTAAGAACCCCCGTTCCCGACCTGAACGAAGGCCCCCGGCATCAGCCGGGGGCCTTCTCTTTATTCACGAGAGCGGCCACTTTCCCGTAGGCATGCATCCGAGCTTGATCTGGTCGGATTGCCGGCACCCCGCACCGCGTCCCGCCGCACGCAGGGGTGCGCTGCGTCCCTGGGCATCTCCCACCCGCAAGCAGCCCAGGGCGCCTTAGGGGCGCTGCGGGCGCGCACATGCAGCGCAGCCATAGGAGGGATGGCCGGAGCAGTGAGTGCGCACCGAGCGCCCGCAGGCCAGGCAGGTGGGCGGCAGCGGCGGGCGCGGAGTCAGCAGCACAGGGAGCCAACACGGGCCCACAGAAGCCCCTTACGAGGGGCGGGCGGGGCGGTGGGGGGGGCTACTTGCCGCCGGTGAGGGCGGGTGCGTCGGTTGCGGGGTCCTCCGGCGGGCGAGGGCTCACGCGCACCTTCTTGATGCGCCGTCCCACAGTGGTGGTCACCTGCATCTGCAGGCCGCCGTCATCTACCACGTCGCCCGCGGTGGGGATGCGCCCCAGCCGGGTGTAAAGGAAGCCGCCGATGGTGTCGTACCCCTCGGCGCTGATGGCCGAGCCGAACTCTGCGTTGAACTTGTCCACCGGCATACGGGCGTCCACCACGGCGTTGCCCGCGGCATCACGCTCGACGTGGGGCTCGTAGATGTCGAACTCGTCCTCGATCTCGCCGACGATCTCCTCGATGAGGTCCTCGGTGGTGAGCAGACCGGCCACGCCGCCGTACTCGTCCACTACCACGGCGATCTGCACGTGGCGCTCCTGGAACTCGGTGAGCATCTCATCGGCGCGCTTGCTCTCCGGCACGAAAAAGCAGGGGCGCACCAGCTCGCGCAGGGTGGGCGGGCTGGCACCGCGCCCGCGGGTGGCAGCGGCCAGCAGGTCGCGGATGTAGAGAACGCCCACCACGTTATCCAGGTGCTCCTCGAACACCGGCACCCGAGAGTGACCGCTCTCCAGCACCCGCACCACCGCATCCTCGAGCGGCGTGCCGACATCTACGGAGGTCATGTCCACGCGGGGCACCATGATCTCGCGCACGGGGGTCTCGTCCAGGTGCAGGATGGCGTGGATCATCGCCTGCTCCATCCGCCCCAGCGTCTCTTCCTCCAGCTCCTGGCCCAGATCCATGTCACCGTGCTGCTCGACGTTCTCCACCGGCTGACCCGTGGTGCCCGGCGCACCCCCTACGCCTGGAGCAGCGGGCTCGGTTTGACGGCTGGCCAGCCGCAGGCCGGAGCGGGTGAGGTGGCGCAGGGGCAGCAGCGGCCAGAGCCCCGCCTGCACCACCACGCCCAGGCTGGCAAGGGTGCGCGTGGAAAGGTGGACGGTCGTGCGCTCCAAAGGTGGGACCACCACGAACAGAACCAGCCACTGGGCGGCGATGATGGCGGCGATGACTGCTGCAGCCAGTGTGGTGGCACGGGCCAGGAGACCAAGGCCCAGGCCCGTCACCAGCGCCACGTTGAGGAGCGTGAGGAGCCAGATCAGGTCCTCGTAGGATGCGCGTCCCGCCCGCAGGCGGGTGGCGGCGCTGGCGCGCAGGCCCTTGGTTCCCAGCGCCTCGCGCACAACGGTGCGCCGGAGCACCGGGAGAGCTGCATCGGCGATGTGCAGGCCGAAGAAGCTCAGTACCCCCAACGCCCACAGTATCAGCATTATCGTACTGCCACTATCCAAGCGTTCGCTCCCCTTCGCCCCCGGCCATGGGTCTGTTGCGTCGTGCCAGGGGCCTAGCGGGCACGCCAGCCACCCGAGCGCCATCCGGCACATTCTCGGTGACCACCGCGCCCGCTCCCGTCAGCGCCCCGGCGCCGACGCGCACCGGAGCGACCAGCAGACTGTCTGAGCCGATGAAGGCGCCCTCACCGATGATGGTGCGATGCTTCTCACGGCCATCGTAGTTACAGGTGACCGTCCCCGCGCCGATGTTGGCGCCCGCACCCACCTCGGCATCGCCCACATAGGAGAAGTGCCCAACATGGGCACCCCGGCCGATGCGGGACGCCTTCACCTCGGCGTGGGAGCCCACGTAGGCCCCCGGCTCCAGCACCGTGCCCTCCCGCAGGTAGGAGAAGGGGCCCACGTGAGCGCCCTCCCCCACCTCGGCGCCCTCCACCACCGCGCCGGCGATGCGTGCGCCGGGGCCGACGATGGCATCGTGCAGCACCGCGTTGGGGCCCACCAGCGCCCCGGCGCTCACCCGTGAGCGTCCGCGCACCGCAGTGTTGGGTTGGATGACGGCATCGGCTTCCAGCACCGTGTCAGCGTCCAGGTACGTCGAGGCGGGGTCAACCAGGCTGGCCCCCGCCTCGATCGCCCGGCTGCGCAGACGTGCCTGCATGGCGGCCTCCGCGCTGGTCTGGTCCGCGCGGGTGTTCACCGAGAGCGCCTCGGACGCCTCGCCCACCCGCACGGCGGCGACGAAATGCCCATCCTTGCGCGCGGCTGCCGCCAGCGCAGGGAGGTGGAACTCACCGGAGGGGTGGGAGGGCAGCGCGGCCAACGCCGTTCGGGCCCACCCCACGTCCAGGCTGTAGCAGCCCACGTTCACCTCGGCATCGGCGGTGCCACCGGCGTCGTCCTGCGCCTCCACCACCGCCTCCGGCGCGCCCTCGGCGTCGCGGCGCACCCGGCCCAGGCCGGCGGCCTGCATGCGGGGCACCTGCGCCGTCAGGAGGCCGAAGACCGCCCCATCGGCGTTGTGCGCGTGCAGCAGCGCCTGAACGCTGCCGGGGCGCACCAGCGGCACGTCGGCGTTAATGGCCACGGCCAAGCGGGCGGTGGGGGGCAGGGCCTTCAGGCCCACGCGCAGCGCATCACCCGTGCCTAACGGCTCGGCCTGCTCAACCAATGTGGCATCCTCAGCCACGGTCCGCAGTGCGTCCGCATCAGCGGGCGATGCCACCACGACGCACGCGTCAGCACCCGCCTCTCGCAGGGTGCGCAACGCGTGAACCAGCAGCGGCGAACCCGCGATGGGCTGGAGGGGTTTTGGCACATTGGAGCGCATGCGGCTCCCCCGGCCTGCGGCCAGCACGATAGCTGTCCAACCGTCCATGGGTTGAGCTCCCCCTCGCCGGAAAGGTCCGGCAGGGCGGGTGACCCGTGCTCCTCCTGCGGGGTGGTGCGGCCGCAGCGCGCCAGCGCCTGTGCCCCACCCCAGGCCCCGCACTGGTGCACGGGACATCTATGGCGATGGTATGGGGGGCCAGAGAGGACTGTCAATAAAGGTGGCACCCCGCTGGCCGGGTGCCGGAGGGCGCGGGGCGCACCGTTGAGCCTGCGGCGGGTTGCAGGTATGATGGCTAAGTTCGGAGAGATGGCTGAGTGGACGAAGGCGACGGTCTCGAAAACCGTTGTAGGGCTTGCCCTACCGTGGGTTCGAATCCCACTCTCTCCGCCAGCACGCTCATCGAGGGCCAACCGCACCAGGCGCTGGCCCCGTCCCATGCAATAGGGGTTCCGTTCCCCCGACCCGCGCGGAGAGATGCCGGAGTGGTCGAACGGGCACGACTGGAAATCGTGTAGGGGCGCAAGCTTCTCGCGGGTTCGAATCCCGCTCTCTCCGCCACTCCCCGCTTGCGCGCTGGAAGCGCGGTGGCCACCATAGCGCAGACCACGGAGAACGCCGACCTGCCCTACTGGATAGCCCTCTCCCGTGTGGGGGAGGTGGGCCCCGTGCGCTTCGCCCTGCTGCTCGAGCGTTTCGGCACGGCCCGTGCAGCCAGGGAGGCCACCGCCCCCGCATGGGAGGAGGCGGGGCTCGACCGGCGCGCCGTGACGTCCCTGTCCGAGGCGCGCCGCACGCTGGACCCGGCTGCCAAGGCCGAGCGCGTGGAGCGGGCCGGGTTTTGATCGCCCTGGCGTGGGACAGCCCGGATTACCCGGCGGGGCTGCGGGGGGTGGAGATCACTCCGCCCCTGCTGTATGCGCAGGGCCTGCCCTCCCCCGCCGACGCCTATGCCTTGACCATCGTGGGCAACCGTAAGCACACCACCTATGGGCCCGAGGCAGCCCGCTACCGGGCCGGGGAACTCGCGCGCGCCGGGGTCACGGTGGTGAGCGGGCTGGCGCGGGGCATTGATGGTGCGGCGCACC
>JAYNIL010000001.1:0-46684 GCA_038109085.1 Chloroflexota bacterium | reverse complement strand
GCCGGGGTCACGGTGGTGAGCGGGCTGGCGCGGGGCATTGATGGTGCGGCGCACCGCGCGGCGCTGGAGGCGGGCGGACGCACCATAGCGGTTCTGGGGTCGGGGTTGGACATCATCTACCCCCGCGAGCACCGGGACTGGCGCCGCAGGCCGCCGCCAACGGGGCGGTGCTCTCCGAGTTCCCCCTCGGCACCACACCCCTGCAAGCCCACTGCCCCCGGCGCAACCACATCCTCTCCGCGATGGGCCTCACCACGCTGGTGGTCGCGGCGGCGGAGGGCTCCGGCACCCTCTCCACGGTGCACTTCGCGTTGGAGCAGGGGCGTGACGTACTGTGCGTGCCCGGCTCAGTATTCTCAGAGACCAGTGCCCTCACCAACCGGCTGATCGGCTAGGGCGCCAAGCTGGTATCCAGCCCCAATGAAGTGCTGGAGGAGCTGCCCCGCACCGCTGCCCTGCGAGGGGTGGCAGACCAACCGGAGCGTCAGGCCACGCCAGAACCGCCGGAGCCTCTGGACGCATCGGAGGAGGAGCGCCGGGTGCTGGAGGCGCTGGGCCCCGAGCCAGCGCACGTGGACGAGCTGGCGCGGGCCATGGGCGCACCGGTGGCCCAGGTGGCCGGAACGCTGGCGCTGCTGGTGCTGCGCGGGCTGGCCAGGGGGTGGGGACGATGCACTACGTGGCGGAGCGGCACTAGCCGCTCCGGGCCGCGCTTCCCACCGACGCTTGCGACCCGAAGCCTTGACAATCCCCGGCTCCTGACCCGTATCGTGGAAAAGATGCCCACTTCAACCAAGACCTCCAAGACCACCAAGAAGACCACCCTGAAGCGTCCCGCCGCCCGGCGCACCGACCGCGCACCCCGCGATGACGGCGCCGCCACTGGGGGGCGTGGACGCCACCTGGTGGTGGTGGAGTCGCCCGCCAAGGCGACCACCATCGGCCGGATGCTGGGGCGCGACTACACCGTCAAAGCCTCCATGGGCCACGTGCGCGATCTGCCCGAGGGGCAGCTGGGCGTGGACAAGGAGAACTCCTTTACCCCTTCCTACCAGGTGATGAAGGAGAAGAAGACGGTCATCGCCGATCTGAAAAAGGCCGCTGAGAACGCCGAGGATATCTACCTGGCCACCGACCCGGACCGCGAGGGCGAGGCCATCTCCTGGCACCTGTACGAGGCGGCGGGGTGGAAGTCCAAGCCGGTGCGCCGGGTGGTCTTCCACGCCATCACGCAGGAGGCCATCAAGGAGGCCTTCGCCAACCACCGCGAAATCGACATGCAGCTGGTGAACGCCCAGCAGGCCCGCCGCGTGCTGGACCGGCTGGTGGGCTACGAGCTGAGCCCGCTGCTCTGGCGCAAGGTGCAGCGGGGGCTGTCGGCCGGGCGCGTGCAGTCCGTGGCGCTGCGGCTGGTGGTGGAGCGCGACCGGGAGATAGACGCCTTCACCCCCCGCGAGTTCTGGAGCATCGAGGCTGCCCTGGCGGCCCAGGGCGGCGGCTTCAGCGCGGCGCTGCACTCACGCGACGGCGAGAAGGGCAAGCTGCAGATCGCCGACCAGGCCGCCGCCGAGCGCATCATGAGCGAGCTGCGCGGCGCGGCCTACGCCGTACGCGCCGTCACCAAGCGTGAGGTCAAGCGCCGGCCCGCGCCTCCCTTCATCACCTCCACCCTCCAGCAGGAGGCATCCCGCCACCTGCGCTTCTCGGCCACGCGTACCATGCAGCTGGCCCAGCAGCTCTACGAGGGAATAGACCTGGGCGGGGCCGACGGGCCGGTAGGGCTCATCACCTACATGCGTACTGACTCGCCCCAGGTGGCCCCCGAAGCGCTGACCCAGGTGCGCGGGTTCATCGAACGCACCTACGGCAAGGAGTACCTGCCGACCACGGCGCGGATGTTCACCTCCAAGTCCAAGGTGGCACAGGAGGCCCACGAGGCCATCCGCCCTACCTCCATCCCCCGCACCCCGGAGTCGATGGCGGCGCACCTCTCGCGCGACCAGTTCCGACTCTACGAGCTGGTGTGGAAGCGCATGGTCTCCTCCCAGATGGCCGACGCCATCCTGGACGCCACACGCGTGGAAGTGCTGGCCACACCGCGCACTGGCGCTGGCTACGTGTTCCGCGCCTCCGGCTCGGTGCTGCGCTTCCCTGGCTTCCGCGCCGTGTACATGGAGGCGCAGGACGAGAAGCCGGCACGCGATGGCGAGGACGAGGACGAGGATGAGCGGGACGCCGACCTGCCCGCCCTGACCAAGGGCGAGATGCTCACCTGCTCACAGCTGAACCCCTCCCAGCACTTCACCCAGCCCCCGCCGCGCTACACGGAGGCGTCCATCATCAAGGCGCTGGAGGAGCACGGCATCGGCCGCCCCTCCACCTACGCACCCATCATTTCCACCTTGGTGAGCCGCCAGTACG
The DNA here is from genome assembly GCA_038109085.1 of Chloroflexota bacterium. Lineage (GTDB taxonomy): Bacteria > Chloroflexota > Dehalococcoidia > Lucifugimonadales > Australimonadaceae > Australimonas. The sequence goes on along the minus strand of JAYNIL010000001.1, from coordinate 44,263 downwards.
TGAACCGGGAGCGCAGCGTTCTCACCTCCACCAAGCTGGGACAGGTGGTGTGCGACCAACTGATGGCCCACTTCCCGGAGATCATGAACCTGGAGTTCACCGCTCAACTGGAGGAGCGGCTGGACCAGGTGGCAAACGGCAAGCAGGACTGGGTGCCGCTGCTGCGTGGCTTCTATGACCCCTTCGCCAAGGAGCTGGAGGAGGCACAGGAGAAGATGCCCCGGGTGCGCATCGAGGAGCCCACAGATGAGGTGTGCGAGGTGTGCGGGCGCCCCATGGTCATCAAGTCCGGCCGGTTCGGGCCGTTCCTCTCCTGCACCGGCTTCCCGGAGTGCAAGACGAGCAGGCCCATTCGCAAGAAGACGGGCGCCAAGTGCCCGGTGGACGGGGGCGAGTTGTTGGAGCGCAAGGGGAAGGGCCGCACCTTCTACGGCTGCTCCAACTACCCGGCGTGCAACTTCACGGTGAGCTCCCGCCCCCTGCCCGAGGCCTGCCCTGAGTGCGAAGGCCTCCTGGTTAGCGCGGGCCGCAACCGGGCGAAGTGCACCAACTGCGCCTACGTCGGCCCCGTGCCGGAGGAGGAACCGGCGGGCGCGGTGTAGCGTGGATGCGTCCGCGCCCCTCCTGCGGGCCTACCGTGAGCACCTGGAGAGCGCACGTGTGCTATCCCCGGCCACGGTGCGCAATTACCTAGCAGACCTGGGCCCCTTCACCGAGTACCTGACCGCTCAGGGAATCGCTCTGGGAGACAACGCGGGGCCCCTGCGGGCCTTCATCGAGCGCGAGGGTCCGGGGCGTGTGGCGGGCGTCGCCCGCGATCTGGTGCGCGACTACGTCGCCTGGCTGCTGGAGCGCCGCCCCCTCGCGGCGGGCCGCCGCGCCGGGCAGGCCGGGCACGCGCGGGGGTCGGTAGTGCGCTCTCTGGCGGCGCTGCGGTCGTTCGCTCGATACCTGGTGGGCCGTGAACTGCTGCCCGACGCCCCGCTGTGGGCCGCACGCTCCCGGCTGATGCGCCGCTACACCCCTCGCACTGCCCGGCGCCTCCCCGACGTGCTCTCGACGCCAGAGGCCGCCCGGCTGGTGGAAGCGCCCGTCACCCCCACCGAGGCGGATGAGCGTTCATGCGCGCTCGCGCTGCGGGACGCGGCGCTGCTGGAACTGCTCTACTCAGCCGGGCTGCGCGTGTCCGAAGCAACGGGACTGGACCTGGACTCGCTGCGCCTGGAGGAGGGGGCCGTCCGGGTGCTGGGCAAGGGTGCCAAGGAGCGCCAGGCCCTGGTGGGCGCCCCTGCCGTCGAGCGCCTGCGTGCGTACCTGGCCACCGGACGTCCGGTGCTGGCGGGCCACCGCTCCGGGCTGGCCGTCTTCCTGGGCGAGCGCGGCGGGCGGCTGGGCCCCCGTGCGGTGCAGGCGCTGGTGCGCCGGTACGCGGCGGCGGCGGGGCTGCGGGAGGACGTCCACCCCCACACGCTTCGCCATTCCTTCGCCACCCACCTGCTGGACGGCGGCGCGGACCTGCGGGTGGTGCAGGAGCTGCTGGGCCATTCATCACCCACGGCCACGCAGGTGTACACTCATGTGAGTCAGCAGGAGGCCCGCCGCACGTACCTGGCGGCCCATCCAATGGCTCGCGGGGAAGCCGACCCCGCCGACCCTCCCGACCCGCCGGAGGAAATATGAGGATACTGGTCGTCAACGGCCCCAACCTGAACCTGCTGGGACGGCGCGAGCCGGACATCTACGGCACCACCACCCTGGCCGACGTGGAGAAGGCCGTGCGCCACCACGCCGGAGAGTTGAGCGTGGACGTTGCGTTCTTCCAGTCCAACAGCGAGGGCGCGCTGATAGACCACCTCCAGGCGGAGGGGTTCAGCGCCGATGGCATCATCCTCAACGCCGGTGGGCTCACCCACACCTCCATCGCTCTGCGCGATTGCCTGGCGGCCCTGCCCGCCCCGGTGGTGGAGGTGCACGTATCCAACATCCACTCCCGCGAGCCCTTCCGGCACCAGTCCCTCACCGGGGCGGTGGCCGTGGGCGTCATTGCAGGGTTGGGCCTGCGCGGCTACCTGCTGGCGCTGGACTACCTGGCGAACGAGGCTAGGAAGGCGTGAGCACCACCACCGCCACCACTAAGGCTGGCCGCATCGCCCGGCTGCGCACCGCCATGGCCGCGCAGGGGCTGGACGCGGTGCTCGTCACCTCGCCGGAGAACCGGGCCTACTACTCCGGCTTCCGGGGCTCGGCGGGCGCGCTGCTCATCAGCGCCACGGACGCCGTGCTGGCCACGGACTTCCGCTACACCGAGCAGGCGGGTGGGCAGGCGCCCGACTACCGGGTGGAGGAGATGCGCTCCGGCCGCGACTGGCTCAAGGACGTGCTCAACGCCTGGGGCGGCACCCGCCGCATCGGCTTCGAGGACGACGACGTGTCGGTGGCCACCCACACCCGCTTCCTCAAGCGCCTCAATGACCTGGACCCCGCCCCGGAACTGGCGCCCATCGGCCAGATGGCCTCCACCCTGCGTGCGGTGAAGGAGCCCGGCGAGCTGGAGGTCATCCAGCTCGCCATCGACCTGGCCGACGGGGCCATGGAGCGCGTGGCCGCAGACCTGCGCCCGGGCATGACCGAGCGCCAGGTGGCCTGGGCGATGGAGGTGGCGATGCGCGAGGCGGGGGCAGACGCCCTCTCCTTCGAGACCATCGTGGCTGCGGGCCCCAACGGGGCCAAGGCCCACCACCACCCCACCGACCGGCCCCTCGCCGCGGGCGAGGGCGTCATCATCGACATGGGCGCCCTGTACGACGGCTACTGCTCCGACATCACACGCACCTTCTTCCTGGGCAAGCCCGACGCCAAGTTCCGGGCCATCTACGACACGGTGCTGGCCGCCCAGGAGACGGCGGAGGCCACCGCCTTGGCGGGCATGACGGGGAAGGCGATAGACGGCCTCGCTCGAGCGGTCATCGAGAAGGCCGGCTACGCCGAGGCATTCGGCCACTCCCTGGGACATGGGATAGGAGTGGCCGTCCACGAACTGCCCGGCGTGGGGCCCAACTCCGAGGAGCCGGTCTCTGACGGGATGGTTTTCTCCGTGGAGCCGGGCATCTACCTGACCGGCTGGGGCGGCGTGCGCATCGAGGACCTGGTGGTGATGGAGAACGGGCGTCCCCGCGTCCTCACCCGCGCCCACAAGCGCGATGCCGTCGCGCTCTAGCCCGCGCGCACCCGTTTTGCTGCTAGCATAGGAGACCCGCCCACCGTGGCGGGCAGTTCGTGGCAAGGAGAACCCGGCGATGGTGATGGAGTTCGGCGACCTGCGGCGCGGTGCCACCGTTGAGCTGGAGGGCGTCCCCTACAAGATCGAAGAGTACTACCAGCAGAAGATGCAGCAGCGCGCACCGGTGTACCACATCAAGATGCGCAACCTGCTCACCGGCCAGCTCATCGACAAGTCCTACTCCGGGTACGGCCTCAAGCTCCAGCGCGCCCCCGTGGTGAACCAGGACTGCACGTTCCTGTACGAGGCGGACGGCATCTACACCTTCATGGACGCCGCCACCTACGACCAGTACGAGCTGGGCCTCGACGTGGTGGGCAGCGCCGCCAACTTCCTGGTGGACCAGACCGAGTGCCAGGTGGTGTTCTTCCGTGACAAGGCCATCGCCGTGGAGCTACCCACCTCCGTGGACCTGGAGGTGAGGGACACCCCACCCGGCTACAAGGGCGACACAGCCTCGGGCTCCGGCAAGCCCGCGACGCTGGTCACCGGCATCACCGTGAACGTGCCTATGTTCATCAACATCGGGGACATCGTGCGCGTGGACACCCGCACCAGCACCTACATCACCCGGGTCAACGAGTAGCAGCGGCGCGGCATGGACCTCTTCTCCGTCAGCGCGCTTGCGAACGCCGTCAAGGTGGCGCTGGAGCGTGACCCTGCGCTGCGCGACGTGTGGGTGACGGGGGAGGTTTCGTCCCTCTCCACCTCGGCGGCGGGCCACCGGTACTTCACCATCAAGGACCCTGACGCCGGCCTGCGCGCCGTGCTTTTCCGGGGCGGCGGTGGCGCCGAGCACGTTGTGAATGGGGCCCAGGTGAACGTCCACGGACGGGTGAGCTTCTACACCGTCCGGGGCGACACCCAGCTGTATGTTGACACAGTGGTGCCCGCAGGCATGGGGGTGCTGGCTGCAGAGTTCGAGCGCCTGCGCGCCAAGCTCCAGGCAGAGGGGCTCTTCGAGCCGAGCCGCAAGCGCCCGCTGCCGCCATTCCCGAAGCGCATCGGGGTGGTGACCTCGGAGCACGGGGCGGTGATCCACGACATCATCAACGTGCTCACTTCCCGCTACCCGCTGACCGAGGTCGTGCTCTGCCCTGCCTCGGTGCAGGGCGAGGGCGCTGCCGAGGAGATCGCCGAGGCCATCGCCACGCTCAACGGGCTCGACGACCTGGACGTGCTCATCGTGGGCCGAGGGGGCGGGTCCATGGAGGACCTGTGGTCATTCAACACCGAGGTGGTGGCGCGGGCGATCCACGGCTCGCGCATCCCGGTGATCAGCGCTGTGGGCCACGAGTCCGACGTGACCATCGCCGATTTCGTGGCCGACCTGCGCGCGCCCACGCCCTCCGCCGCTGCGGCGGCGGCAACGCCCGACGTGCGCGCCCTGGCCGCCGACATCCGCGCCCAGGCCCAGCGCGCCTACGCCGCCTGCGCCAACGCTCTGGCGCACCGCGCACGGGGCGTGGAGACGCAGGTGGCTTACCTGCGCCGCTACCTCCCCGACCCGGCCATCGCACGCCAGCGGGTGGACGATGTGCTGGAGCGCGGGCGGGCAGCCCTGGCTGCCATGCTGCGCCTGCGCCGTGAGCAGACGGCGGGCGCCTGTGCCCAGCTGGCGGCGCTCAACCCCCAGGCGGTGCTGGAGCGCGGCTTCGCGGCCCTCACCGACGGGGGCACCGGGGCGGCCATCACCTCCATCGCGGGGGTTGATCCGGGTAAACTGGTGCGCGCATCGGTACGCGACGGGCATCTGGATGCGCGGGTGGAGCGCACGAGCCCCCGCAACGGCGCAGGAGGGGAGTGATGGCGGAGCGCAAGACGGCTGCCAGGGACGCCAACGAGCAGCCCTCCTTCGAGGAGGCCTACACCCAGTTGCGAGCCACGGTGGAGCGGCTGGAGGCGGGTAACCTGTCCCTGGAGGAGGCAACGCGCCTCTTCGAGGAGGGCATGCGCCTGGCCAAGGCCTGCAACGAGCTGCTCTCGGCCGCCGAGTTGCGCATCTCCAAGCTCCAGCGCACCTTCGGGGAGCAGATGGCGATGATGGGCCAGGCCCGGCCCTCTGAATTGGATGATGAGCCCGATGCCGATGACTGAATGGCTGCGTGGGGACTTCCACATGCACACCCACCACTCCTTCGACTGCCTGGTGAGCCCCGAGGCGCTGGTGCGCCGGGCCCAGGCGGTGGGCCTCACCTGCATCGCCGTCACCGACCACAACCAGCTGGCCGGGGCCCTTAAGGTGCAAACGCTGGCCCCCTTCCGGGTGATACCCGGCGAGGAGGTCATGTCAACCGCCGGGGAGATCACGGGGCTGTTCCTTCAGGAGCGGGTTGAACCGGGCATGGGCCCCGTGGAGACGGCCCAGGCCATCAAGGCGCAGGGCGCGCTGGTGTCCATCCCGCACCCCTTCACCGGCTACGGGCGCTCGGCGCTGGACAAGGCCACGGCGGAAGCCGTGCTGCCCTACGTAGACCTGATGGAGGCGTTCAACGCCCGAACGATGAAGGGCACGGATAACGCCGCCGCCGCCGACTTCGCCCGCGAGCACAACCTGCCGGTGACGGCGGTGAGCGATGCCCACACCACAGGTGAGCTGGGCCGCACCTACACCGAGTTCCCGGACTTCGATGGCACGCCCGCCGGGTTCCTGGCCGCACTGGCCGAGGCGCGTCTGGTGTGCAGGCCCGCCGGTGCCACGGTGCACTTGTGGAGTACCCTCAACAAGCTGGTCCGGCGCTTCAAGCGGCTGCCGTGACGCTGCGCCTCGCCTGGTTCACCGCTGGCCGCGGGGCCGGCTCGCGCGGCATGTTCGAGCGGGCCGTATCGGCCATCGCCGACGGCTCGCTGAACGCCGAGATAGCCGTCGTATTCATCCAGCGCGAGCGTGGTGAGGGAGAGGGGAGCGATGCCTTCATGGACCGCGCCCGCTCTCTGGGCATCCCAGTGGAGACGCTCTCGGCGCGCCGGTGGCGGGCCGAGCACGGCGGGACGCTTACTTCCCCGGTGCGCGCCGCCTACGACCAGGCGCTGTGGGCTCAGGTAGCCCCCCACGCGCCCCAGGTGGGGGTGCTGGCTGGCTACCTGCTCATTATGAGCCCAGAGCTCACCCGCTCGCTCCCCTTCGTAAACCTGCACCCCGCCCTGCCCGAGGGGCCCGTGGGGCTTTGGCAGAAGGTCGTCGCCCAGCTCATTTCCGAGGGCACACGCGAGACGGGCAGCACGGTGTTCCGGGTGACCGAGGAGCTGGACCGGGGCCCGTCGCTCGCCTACACGCGGGTGGGGCTGCGCGGGCCGGGGTTCGATGCGCTGTGGGCTGACCCGGCCGCGCACCAGCCCGCGGACGAGGGCGGCGCACTGTTCGACGCCATACGCGCCGCGGGCGTGCGCCGGGAGCCGGAGCTGCTGGTGCAAACGCTGCGTGCCCTCGCCGATGGACGCATGGGCATCGAGGACCGCACCCGTGCGCTGGACCTGACCGCTCAGGTGGAAGCGGCGCTGGACGCGCGGAGCTAGCGGCCCAGGCGCAGACCGCCGATGCGCAGCGAGTACACCCCGCGCAGACGGCGCACCAGGGCGTTGACCACCACCAGCTCCACCGCGAACAGCGCAAGGCCCGCCACCGAGAGCACCAGCGCCTCCGGCAGCGTGTCCACGATCCACGGGCCCATGTTCACGGCGTTGAAGCGGTAGAGCACCGGCGCCGCGAAGAACGCCGCAGGCGCTAACATCGCCTCGACCGCCATGATGAACCCCGCCACGCCCATCCCGATGCCCACGGGCACCGCCAGCGCCGCGCCCGCCATGAACAGCAGGTAGCGCACGTAGCTCATGGGGTTCGTCATCACGCCCAACATACCCGCCTCTCCCGAGTTCATCCCTGCCTCCATCCTCCACGCCAGATCCGCCGGAGCCCCGCGCGCGCATCGGGCCAGCAGCCCCAGCGCTCCGCCACCCTGCTCATCGCTCAGGTGCTGGTGGTAACCGAGGCGACCTCCCCCCGGGCTCCTCGCGCACCGACCGGGGGAGCCCCAGCGCGTACAGCCAAAGCTACGCCCGCACCAGCCGGGCCGCCGTCACGCCCCACATGCGGGCTGCTCCCTCAGCCGAGCGGGGGCCCTCACGCCCAGACCCGCGGCTTCGGCGGCACGCACCCCGGCGGGGGTGAGGTGGTAGAGGCGGCGCATGGGCCTTCCCGCCTGCGCGGCCTCGGCGGGGTCCTCCCAGGCGCTCGCCAGCAGCCCATCGGCCTCCAGCCGCGCCAGGGCATGCTCTACCGGGCCCTGGCGCGGCCAAGGTCCTTGCCCCCGCGCCGTCCGCCATCTCCTTGGCGATGAGGAAACCGTGGAACTCCTCTTCCCTGCGCCCGAGCAGGCGCAGCGCTGCGGCAAGGATTTCCCCCCTCGATGGGTCTGAGCACACCAGGCATGCGTCGCATAGGGAGGGGGGGATTAAACGCATAAATATGCGTTTAACAAGTGAGGCGGAGCAAGAGGCCAGGAAGTGAGCCCTGGCCTCTCTGGTCGCACACGGTGCGGTCAGCGCCTAGGCGCTCTTGGCGTCCCCCCGGCGGGGGTGGATCTCCACCACCTGACCGGAGGAGGAGAGCAGCCGGGGTGTGCCCAGCCGCCCGCGTCCATCGGTGTCGATGAGGCAACGGGTGACGCCCTCCAGGGTCGGCAGCTCGAACATCACGTCCACCAGCGCCTCCTCGATGATGGAGCGCAGGCCCCGTGCGCCGGTCTTGCGGGCGATGGCCTGCTCGGAGGCGGACTCCAGCGCGGCGGGGGTGAACACCAGCTCCACCCCATCCAGGGCGAACAGGTGCTGGAACTGCTTGACCACGGCGTTCTTGGGCTCGGTGAGCACCCGCACCATGGCGGCCTTGTCCAACCCGTGCAGGCTCACGCACACCGGCAGGCGGCCGATGAGCTCGGGGATGAAACCATAGGAGAGCAGGTCGTCGGAGTCCACGTTGGCGCGGATGTCGTCCTTGGCGTCCGTTGCGGGCTCCCCGCCATGGAAGCCGATGCGGTGGTTCGACATGATGCGCCGGGCGATCACCTGCTCGATGCCCTCGAAGGCGCCGCCGCAGATGAACAGGATGTTGTCGGTGCGCAGCTGGATGAACTCCTGCTGCGGGTGCTTGCGCCCGCCCTGGGGCGGCACGTTGGCCAGGCACCCCTCGATGAGCTTGAGCAGCGCCTGCTGCACGCCCTCGCCCGACACGTCGCGCGTGATAGACGGGTTAGAACTCTTGCGCGCCAGCTTGTCTATTTCGTCGATGTAGATGATGCCGTGCTCGGCGCGGGCGGTGTCGTAGTCCGCCGCCTGCACCAGCCGCAGCAGGATGTTCTCCACGTCCTCGCCCACGTACCCCGCCTCGGTGAGGGAGGTGGCGTCAGCGATGGCAAAGGGCACGTCCAGTATCTTGGCCAGGGTCTGCGCCAGCAGCGTCTTGCCGGAGCCCGTGGGGCCCACCAACAGGATGTTGGACTTCTGTATCTCCACGTCGTCGGAGACGGCGTTGGACCAGACGCGCTTGTAGTGGTTGTAGACCGCCACGGAGAGCACGCGCTTGGCCTGCTCCTGGCCGACGACGTACTCGTCCAGGCGCTCAGCTATCTCACGGGGCGAGAGCCCGCGCGAGGGCAACGCCGGTGCGGCGGGTGCGGACGAACTGGAGGAGTTCTCCTCGGTGATGATCTGCTGGCAGAGGCGCACGCACTCATCGCAGATGAACACCCGGCCAGGCCCCGCGATGAGCCGCTTGACGCTGGTCTGGTTCTTGCCGCAGAAGGAGCAGACGTGCTCCCCCTTGCCATTACCGGAGGGATTGCTGGGCATGCTGGCCGTCCTCCCGAGGTCACTTTGCGAAAGTGGGTTAGGCGCCCTTCAGCGGGGTGCCGAGCACCTCATCCACCAACCCGTACTCCTTGGCGTCCAGCGCAGGCAGGTAGTAGTCACGGTCGGAGTCGCGGGCGATCTTCTCGTAGCTCTGGCCCGTGTGCTTGGACATTATGGTGCGGATCACGTCCTGCACGCGCAGGATCTCACGTGCGGCGATCTCAATGTCCGAGGCCTGGCCCTGGGCCCCACCCAAGGCCTGGTGCATGTGGATCGTCGAGTTGGCCAGGGCGAAGCGCTTGCCCGCGGCTCCTGCGCACAGCAGCACCGTGCCCATCGAGGCCGCCATGCCCACACAGATGGTGGACACGTCGGGCTTGATCAGCTGCATAGTGTCATAGATGGCCAGACCCGAGGTTATGACCCCGCCAGGGCTGTTGATGTACAGATGGATGTCCTTGTCGGGGTCCTCGCGCTCCAGGTAGAGCAGCTGGGCCACGATGAGGTTGGCTATCTGGTCGTTGATGCCAGAGCCCAAGTAGATGATGCGCTCCTTGAGCAGCATCGAGAAGATGTCATAGGCGCGCTCGCCGCGGGCGCCGGTCTCGATGACCATGGGAACCATGCCCTCGGGTCGGGCGATGGAGCCATCGGCTCCCAGGGGGCCGTGCATGGGCCAGTTGTTCATCACTTGCTGCCTCCAGCCTTCTTCCCGCCAGCGGCGGGGCTCTTGCGGGTGCGGGGCTTGGCCTCTTCTGCCCCTGCGTCCTTGGGCGGGCTCTTGGCCTTGGCTGCGGCGCGCTTGGGCTTGGCGCCGTCCGCCTGACCAGAGATGCCCGTCAGAAATCCGATGGCCTTGCGGTTCACCAGGATGCGCCGGACCGAGTCGCGCCGCTCCGGGTCCATGAAGATCTTGCGGACCTCGTCCACCTCGGCACCGTTCTCAGTGGCGATGGTGTCAATCTCCGCCTCCACGTCCTCCTCAGTGGCTTCCAGGCTCTGCTTCTCCGCCACCACACGCAGCAGATGGGCGCGCTTGACGCGCTCCTCCACCTTGGGGCGGGCGTCGGCGTGACGCTCCTCGTCCGACATGCCCTGCCAAGCGAGGAACTGCTGGTAGTCCTCCATGGAGAATCGCCCGGACTTGATGCGCTCTTCCTGGTCGTGGACGTAGTGCTCAAGCTCGTGCTCGATGAGGATAGGCGAGATCTCGAAGGAGGCCACCTCCACCATGGCGGAGAGGGTGGCGTCCTCGTGGACGGCCTCGGCGTTGCGCTCGGCCTGCCCGCGCATGTCGGCGCGGATACGCTCCTTGAGCTCCTCAAGCGAGTCAAAGCCGTCGCCAACTCCCTTGGCGAACTCGTCGTCCAGGGCAGGCAGCTCCTTGCGCTTGATTGAGTGGGCGGTGGCGGTGATGTGGGCGGTCTTACCGGCCAGCTCCGCGTTGTCGAAGTCGGCGGGCACCTCGACGGTGGTCTCGCGCTCCACGCCTTCCTTCAGGCCAACCAGGGCCTCGTCGAAGCCGGGCAACGGGTAGGTGCCGCCGGCGTGGGGGATGTAGTCGGTCTCTTCGGAGCGCACGAACTCCTTGCGCTCCCCGTCCGCATCCACCCAGCCCACCACCGTGAGGTTCACCAGGTCGTCCTCGCGGACGGGGCCCTTGGCTGGCTCCCACACAGCCTGCTCAGAGCGCAGGCGCTCCAGCAGGTTGTCCACCTGGGACTCGTCGATCGACGCCTCTTCGCGGGCCACGCGCACCGTCTCGTACGAACCCAGGTCCACCGTGGGCACCAGGGGCACCGTGGCGGTGAACTTGGGGGGGTCGAACTCCTCCAGGTTGATCTGGGGGATGCCGCCGATGTCGATGCCCTGCTCGTCGACCGCCTTGTAGGTCAGCTCCTGCACTAGCGAGTCCATGGACTCGTTCAGCAGGTAGGCACGCCCGTACATCTGCTCGACGATGCGCCGCGGGGCCTTGCCCTTGCGGAAGCCAGGGATGTTAACCCGGCGCACCACCTGTTTGTAGGCGCGATCCAGGTAGGGTTCGACGTCGGCGGGATCTAGTTCGACCGTGAGCACCGCTTCGCGCGGCGCCTGCTCCTGAGCGGTTATCTTCACGCGCACACCTGCTGGTCCGTCTCTAACCTTCATGTATAACACGCACCCCCCAACGGCAAAAGACTTGACAAACCGTTTTCACCCATGTGAGTGAGGCGCACCGGGTCCCCTGCGCGCTGGCAGGGCGCAAGGCCGATACGGTAGAGTGAAGAACGCTCGCTCTCCCCGGAGGTGTCCCGTGATCGGCCTGATACGCCTGCTCCTGCGCTTCCTCTGGCTCGCCATCTTCGTGCTGGGCGTGCGCGGCGCCGCGCAGATTGTCCGCGAGGGCCTCGACGGGGTGGTGGACCGCATCGAGGAGGGCGAGGCGGGCCCCGCCGAGCAAGCACTAGTGCGCCTGCACGAGGCGCTGCACCGGCGCCAGGCCCACCGCGCCGCCGATGCGGCACCCGGCCCCCTGGGCGAGATGTAGCCTTCCCCCGATTCCCATTCCCTCACCCTTCCCCGTAAGGACGTACTCCCGTGCTCAAGTCCATCGCCTGCGGAGACCTGCGCCCCGAGAACCAGGGCCAGGAGGTGACCCTCGCCGGTTGGGTGAACCGGCGCCGCGACCACGGGGGGCTCATCTTCATCGACCTGCGTGATGCAACAGGGCTGGTGCAGGTGGTCTTCCACCCGGAGGAGGCGGCCGAGGCCTTCGCCACCGCGGACCGGTTCAGGGCCGAGTGGGTGGTGCAGGTGCGCGGGAAGGTGCGCCCCCGGCCCGAGGGAACGGTGAACCCCAACCTGCCCACGGGCGGGGTTGAGGTGGTGGCCGCACAGGCCACGGTGCTGAACCAGGCCAAGACGCCGCCGTTCGACGTGAGCCAGGACAGCGCGGTGGACGAACTGCTGCGCCTGCGCTACCGCTACCTCGACCTGCGCCGCCCAGGCATGCGCGCTAACCTGCGCCTGCGCCACCGGGTGGTGAAGTTCATCCGCGACTATCTGGACGAGCGCGGCTTCATCGAGGTGGAGACGCCGATCCTCATCAAGTCCACCCCGGAGGGCGCGCGCGACTTCCTGGTGCCCTCTCGCATGCACCCGGGCTCCTTCTACGCCCTGCCCCAGTCGCCCCAACAGCTCAAGCAACTGCTGATGGTGGCGGGCACCGATCGCTACTTCCAAATCGCCCGCTGCTTCCGTGACGAGGACCTGCGCGCGGATCGCCAGCCGGAGTTCACCCAGTTGGACCTGGAGATGGCGTTCGTGGAGCCCCAGGACATCATCGAACTGATGGTCGACCTTTACTCCAATCTCACTGCCGAGCTAGCCCCTCACAAGAAGGTGCTCCCCATCGCCCGGCTCACCTACGCTGAGGCCATGGCCCGCTTCGGCTCGGACAAGCCGGACATGCGCTTCGGCATGGAGATTGCCGACTGCACCGAGCAGGTGCGCGCCACGCCCTTCCAGGTGTTCGCCAACGTGGTGGCGGGCGGCGGAGTGGTGAAGGGCATCGGCGTGCCGGGTATGGCGGGTATCCCCCGTCGCCAGGCCGACGAGCTCATCACCTTGGCCCGCTCAAACGGCGCATCGGGACTGGTAACCATCGCGCTGGACGAGGCGGCCGGTTCCCTGGACGCCCTCTCCACCGAGCACGTCCGCACCCCCGCCAAGGCGCTCACGCTGGATGAGGTGCGCGCCATCGCCCAGGCCACGGGCGCCGGCCCCGGCGACCTGCTGCTGTTGGCCGCCGGGCCCCAGGCCACCGTGGAGCACGTGCTGGGTCAGTTGCGCCTGCACATGGGCGAGCGCCTCGGCCTCACCGACCCGAACACTCTGGCCTTCTGCGTGGTAACCGACTTCCCCCTGCTGGAGTGGAACGAAGACGCCAAGCGCTGGTTCGCCATGCACCACCCATTCACCTCACCCACCGACGCCTCCTGGGAACTGCTGGCTTCCGACCCCGGCAGGGCGACGGCCAAGGCGTACGATCTGGCATGCAACGGCTCGGAGCTGGCGGGTGGGTCGGTGCGTATCCACCAGCGCGAGCAGCAGGAGCAGCTCTTCGGCGTGCTGGGCTATAAGTCCGAGCAGGTGAACGAGCTGTTCGGCCACCTGCTGGAGGCCTTCGAGTACGGCGCGCCGCCCCACGGCGGGTTCGCGGGAGGCATCGACCGGCTGGTGGTGACGCTGGCCGATGGGGCCGTGTCGATCCGTGATGCCATCGCCTTCCCCAAGACCCAGGCGGGTGTAGACCCGCTGTTCGGCGCCCCCTCTACGGTGGAGACAGTCCAGCTGGACGAGCTGCACGTGGCGCTGAAGCCCGCGCCCGAGCAGCCCGCCAAGGGGCACTGAGGCGACCGTGGGGGTTGAGCTCTCCCCCGCCGGGTTCGCCGTAGCGGTGCTAGCCGCCGGGTGCATCGGCGTGGTGGGGGCCATGGCGGGGGTAGGCGGCGGTTTCCTGCTGGTGCCGGTGCTGCTTTACCTGTTCCCCGATTGGGCGCCCGCCTCCATCACCTCCGTCTCGCTGACCGCGGTGCTGATGAACGCGCTCCTGTCCGCCCGCGTCTACGCGCGCCAGGGCCTGCTGGACCGGCGCACCGCACTGGTGCTGGCTAGTACGGCGGTGCCCGCCGCGGTGGGCGGTGCGGCGGTGACGGTGCATGCGCCGCGCGAGGCCTTCGAGTTGGCCTTCGGAGTGCTGATGCTAGTGGTGGCGGGCCTCTTTGCCTGGCGCGCGTTGAGCGAGGTTGCAGACGCGGTGCTCAAGTCCGGAACTGCCAACCGGGACTTCAGCGACAACACGGGTCACCACTACCGCTACCTGGTGAACGAGCGTCTCGCTGCGACGGTGAGCCCCATCGCCGGTTTCACCTCTGCATTCTTCGGCATCGGCGGTGGGGTGCTGCAGATGCCCATTTTGGTGCTGGGGCTTCGGGTTCCCGTGCGCGTCGCCGTGGCCACGGCCCACTCGGTGCTGGTGGCGACGACCGCGACGGCCATGGTGGTGCTGGCGGTGGCCGGACACCTGCTGGACGCCTGGCCCCTGGCGCTGGCGGCGGGCGCGGCCAGCATGACGGGGGGGTTCATGGGGACGCGCCTGGCAGCCCTGGTCTCCCCGCGCACCGTACTCTGGCTGCTGACCGCCGCCCTAGTGGCCGCGGCGGCCCGCCAGCTCTTGGCGTAGGCTCCGCTCGCTGCGCTCGGTCGTTCAATGGGCACACCCCCTCGGCGCCCTCCCTATGGGCGCCGAACCTTCGTCTACGCCCGCCTGCCGGCGGGCTCAATGTGGGGGCCTGTGGCCCCATGCGCCCGCTTTCTCTCCTGTGGTGCACGCAGGGGCGAAGCCCCTTGTTGGGCCGCGCTAAGGGCGGCCGATGTCTATCGAACCTGCGAAGCTGGCGGAGACAGGGTTTGGCGCTTCAGTGCCGAATGGGTAGCCCCCCTTCCATCGATCCCGCATAGCGAGCGGAGCGAGCGCTGGCTCACAAGCCGCCTGCCGAGCCCGGCGCAGCCGGGCAGGAACCAGGCCTAGACCTGTGAACCCTGTATCCGGCGCTCGTGCCCGGCCCACTCCTGCTCGCGCAGGACGAACTTCTGGATCTTTCCCGTGGCGGTCTTGGGCAGTTCCCCGAAGGCCACGTGCTTGGGCGCCTTGAAGTGAGCGATGCGCTCACGGCAGAAGGCGATGAGTTCATCGGCCGTGGGTTGGGCGCCCGCGCGGGGCACCACGAAAGCCTTGGGCACCTCGCCCCAGCGCTTGTCAGGCACGCCGATGACGCACACCTCCAGAACGGCGGGGTGCTCCATGAGCACTGCCTCCACTTCCTGGCTGGAGATGTTCTCACCGCCGGAGATGATGATGTCCTTGGCCCGGTCCTTCAGCTCTATCTGCCCATCGGGGTGCCAGACAGCCAAATCACCGGAGTGGAACCAGCCACCGGCAAAGGCCTTCTCGGTCGCCTCCCGGTCGTCGTAATAGCCGGACATCACCCCATTGCCCCGCATCACCACCTCGCCCATCTGCTGGGCGTCCCGCGCCACGTCCTGCATCTGCGAGTCCACCACCCGCAACCCCAGCCCCACGTGGATGTTGGGCACGCCCTGGCGGGACTTGGCGAAGGAGCGCTCCTCCACGCTCATCGCGTCCCACTCCGGCTGGGCGGGGCTGATGGTGTAGGGACCGAAGGTCTCGGTAAGCCCATACATATGCATCACCGTTGCGCCCATGCCCTCCATGGTGCGCAGCACCTGCGGCGCGGGCGGAGCCCCGCCCGTGACGATGGTGAGGCGCGAGAGGTCCTGCCCTTGGGCGGCGGGCGAGGCGTACAGGCCCGTGAGCACGGTAGGCGCAGCGCAGATGTTGGTGATGGCGTGGGAGGCGATGAGCCCGTACACCTGGGCAGGGTCCACCCGGCGCAGACACACGTGGGTGCCCATGGCCGCAGTGACGGCCCAGGTGTGACACCAACCGTTGCAGTGGAACATCGGCAGCGTCCACAGGTAGACCGAGCGCCACGAGAGGCGCGTCTCGATGATGACCGAGAGGGCATTCAGGTAGGCCCCACGCCCGTGGTAGACCACGCCCTTGGGCTGGCCCGTGGTGCCGGAGGTGTAGTCGATGGCGACGGCATCCAATTCCGAGCGCAGCGGCTCTCGGTGCGTCCCCACCGGGGCCGAGGCGAGGAACGCCTCGTAGTCCGGGCCGGGGATGTCCGCTGCCAGGGGCACATCGTCAGTCACCTGCACGCAGGTGGTGACGCCCGTGGCCTGGGGCAACACCCGGCGCACCAGCGGGGCGTACTCGGCGTCGAACACCAGCACCTTGGCCCCGCAGTGGTTAAGGATGTAGGCCACCTCCCGCTCGCCCAACCGGGTGTTAATGGCCACCAGCACCGCGCCGATGGCCATGGGCCCGAAGTGGCCCTCCAGCATGGCCGGGACGTTGGGCACCAGGTAGGCGACCCTATCGCCGTAGCCCACCCCTGCCTGCCGCAGCGCGCCCCCCAACCGGTTCACCCGCTCGCGCAGCTCGGCGTAGGTGATGGTGCGCTCGCCGTAGACAACGGCGGGCTTCGCCGGGTGCACGAAGGCGGAGCGCTCCAGGAAGGTGAACGGGTCCAGGGTGGCGAAGGAGGCCAGCTCCTGCTGGCCGGTGATGGGCGTCGCGGGGGTGTCCATGAGGGGTCTCCGAGGCTCAGGTGGGCCGATTCTACCCACCGGCGTCCACCCCTGCACGCACGCGGGCGAGGCCCGTGTATCATGCCCGCCGCAACCCCACGGACGGAGGCCCCTCATGGCGACCATCGACGAGCGGCTGGCGGAACTCGGCATTACCCTGCCCACGTTGTCCATGCCCGTGGCCAACTACGTCCCGGCGGTGCAGAGCGGCAACCTGCTTTTCGTCGCTGGCCAGGTGCCGCGCGATGGCGAGGGGAAGATGATCACCGGCAAGGTGGGCGCGGACATGGCCCCCGAAGTCGCCTACCAGGCCGCCCGCGCCTGCGGGGTCTCGGCCCTGGCCGCCGCGCGTGCCTCCCTGGGCTCGCTGGATAGGGTGCGCCGGGTGGTGCGGGTGATGGGCCTGGTGAACGCCACGCCCGACTTCACCGGCCAACCCACCGTCATCAACGGCTTCTCCGACCTGATGGTGGAGGTGTTCGGGGAGAAGGGCCGCCACGCCCGCGTGGCGTACGGGGCCGGTTCCCTGCCCGGTGGCGCAGCGGTCGAGGTCGAATCGCTCTTCGAGGTCGAGTAACCCCCAGCCCGGAACGGGAGGCCGCATGAAACTGCTGAGCTATCGCAAGGACGGGGCGGTGCGCATCGGCGCCGCTGAGCCCGAGGGCATCGTTGACCTGACGGGCCTGCTGATCGAGGCCAAGGCCCCGGTGGAGGACCCGGCGTCGATGCTCTCGCTGATACGCTCCGGAATCGACGTGGACGCCGTTGGCGGCGGGGCCATCGCCCGCGCACGCTCCGCAGGCACGCTGGCCGCGCGGGCGGTGACAGACTTCGCGTGGCTCCCGCCCATCCCGCGTCCGCCCAAGATATTGGCGGTGGCGCTGAATTTCTACGCCCACGTCAACGAGACCAGCGAGTTCACCCACTACCGGGACGAGCCCATCCTCTTCCCCAAGTACACCACCAACCTGCTGCCCCACGAGGGGACCATCCTGCTCCCGCCCTTCCCTCAGCGGGTGAGCGAGGAGCTGGAACCCGCCGTGGTGTTCTCCCGCGACGCGCGCCACATCCGCCCGTCGGAGGCGCCGGACTACGTGTTTGGCTATACCATCTGCAACGACGTGTCAGCCCGCGACCGCCAGCGCGAGCGCATCAAGATGGGCCAGCCCTACTCCTACGCCAAGAACATGGCGACCTTCTGCCCCATGGGGCCGTGGATAGTCACCCGTGCCGAACTGCCCTCCTTGGACGGGCTGCGCATGGTGGTACGCAACGACGGGGTGGTGAAGCGTGAGGGCTCCGCCGACGGCATGATCTACAACGCCTTCGAGGTGATGGCCTACTGCTCCGACTGGACGCCCATGGAGGCGGGTGACGTCATCACCCTCGGCACCTTCGACGGCGAGAAGGACATCGCCCCCGGCCAAACGCTGGAGCTGGAGATAGAACGGATCGGCGTGCTGCGCAACCGCGTGGAGCGCGACCCGCAGCCCTGGCCCAACTTCCCCACGGACGAGCCCACGGGGCACCGCATCCGCTCCTAGCGACCCGGCCGCTCTAGGCGGGGGCTTTCCAGTCGGCGCGACGGCCCATGATGGCGAGCAGCTGGGTCTGCGGATCGTCACCGGCGGGCACCAGCTTCGTGCCATAGGTGGCCCAGCCCTTCTAACGCAGGAAGTTCGAGATGCGGGTGGCGATGGGCATGCACGCTGCGATAAGGTCCGGCGGCTTGCGCGCGTCCTGGCCGGAGTCCTTGGCGATGTCCCACCGGTGGATCAGCAGGTCCAGGAGCACCTGCGCCGGGTACTCCGCGCCCGGCGTGGGGCCCATGGAGATTTCGCAAAGCGCCTCCATCACTCCCAGCGCGGTCGCGGCGCGCGCGACGGGCTCCACGCTGGCGGTGTGAGCAGCGAGGGGCTCTGCGCCCAGCACGTCGCCCTCGAACCGATCGCCCACTTGCTTCATGGTCTTGCCCGCGAACAGCTCGGTGGCCCACAGGTTCTCGTAGGTCACGTGGTTCACAAGCACCCGCAGGTCACACTCGGTGCAGGGGGTGGGCAGAACCACTCCTCCGGACGACTACCGGCGACGATCCTCCCGATGGAAAGCGCCGCCGCCGCGTACAACTCGCCCGTGGTGCGCTCTTCGCTCATGTTCCCTTCCGTGGGTTTCGGGTGCGTCTCAATCCGTGATGTCACCCGCCGCGTAGCGCGCGGCGCGCAGGGTGTTGGACAGCAGCATGGCGATGGTCATGGGCCCCACGCCGCCGGGCACTGGGGTGATGGCGGAGGCCACCTCGGACACGGGCGCGTAGTCCACGTCGCCCACCAGCCGGAACCCCGACTTGCGCGTGGCGTCCTCCACCCGGTTGATGCCCACGTCGATGACCACCGCGCCTGGCCTCACCATGTCCACGGTGATGGTGTTCGGGCGGCCGACGGCGGCTACCACCACGTCCGCCTGGCGGGTGAACTCGCCGATGTCGCGGGTGCCCGTGTGGCACACGGTGACCGTGGCGTTGGCTCCCGGAGCCTTCTGCGCCAGCATGGCCGCCAATGGCTTGCCCACGATGTTGGAGCGCCCCACCACCACCACGTGCTTGCCGGATGGGTCGTTGCCGGAGCGCACCAGCATCACCTGCACCCCGGCGGGGGTGGCGGGCAGGTAGCGCGGACGCCCCTCCAGCAACCGGCCCTGGTTCATGGGGTGGAGGCCGTCCACGTCCTTGTCGGGGTTGATGGACAGGATGATGGTGCGCTCATCTATCTGCCTGGGGAGCGGCAACTGCACCAAGATACCGTGGAAGCGCGCTTCGGCGTTCAGTTCCGCCACCACGGCTAGCAGTTCGTCCTGGGTGGTGGTGGCGGGCAGGTGGAACGTCTTGGAGAACATCCCCGCCTCCTCGCAGGCGATGCCCTTGTTCCGCACGTACACCGCCGAGGCCGGGTCGTCCCCCACCAGCACGGCGGCCAGGCCCGGGGTCAGCCCATGGGCCCCCTTGAGCGCGGCGACCCCCTCAGCCACCTCGGCGCGCACGTCCGCCGCCATCTGCTTGCCGTCGATGATCTGCGCGCTCACGTCGCCTCCAGAGGGTGGGGTTTGGGGTGCCGGGCCATCTTAAAGGCCAGATATACTTCCGGCCAACCGGAGGCCCGCGTGCAGGACATCACCGTCGGCGTGGACGTCATCGAGATCAGCCGCATCGCGGCGACCTACGCACGCTTCGGCCAGCGGTTCGTAGAGCGCATCTTCACCCCCGCTGAGGCGGCCTACTGCCGCGGCCGTGCGCCGCAGATGGCGGCGCGCTTCGCCGCAAAGGAGGCGGTGATGAAGGCGCTGGGCACCGGCACGCGCGGGGTGGGCTGGCGCGAGGTGGAGGTGACGCGCGAGCGCTCCGGCGCGCCAAGCGTCGCCCTGCATGGCCGAGCCGCCGCCCGCGCCGAGCGCTTGGGCATCGACCGGCTGGCCATCAGCCTCTCGCACTCACGCGAGTACGCCGTAGCATCGGTGGTGGGGAGGAAGCCGTGAAGATCGTCACCGTCGCGCAGATGCGGGAGATGGAGCGCCGCGCCACCGCCGCCGGGGTGGAGGAGCACGCGCTGATGGAGGCGGCGGGACTGGCCGTCGCCCGGCGCGTGGGCCAGGGGCTGGACGGCATCCGCGGCAAGCGCGTGGTGGTGCTGGTGGGCCCCGGCAACAACGGGGGCGATGGGCTGGTGGCGGCCCGCTACCTGGCCGACTGGGGCGCGCTGGTGACGCTCTACATGGCGAGCCCCGCACGGCGCCAGGACAAGTTCGCCGACTGCACGGCGCGGCGTATTCGCGTGGTTGAGGCGGGTGAGGACCCCGACCACTGGCAACTGGGCTCCTACGTGCCCCTGGCCGATGCCGTGGTGGACGCGCTCCTGGGCATCGGCGCGCGTCTGCCTCTGGAGGGGACGATGCGCTCGCTGCTGCTAGCGCTGCGGGCGATCCGCAACGACCACCCGGAGCTGCACGTGTACGCGGTGGACATCCCCACGGGCATCGATGCTGACACCGGCGCGGCTGACGAGGCGTGCGCCCAGGCCACAGTGACCCTCGCCCTGGGCGCGCCCAAGACCGGCCTGTTCCGTTTCCCCGCCGCTGCCTGCGTGGGCACGGTGGAGACGCTGGGCATCGGCCTGCCCGACGGCGCCGACGACGGTATATCACTGGAACTGGCCGACGAGGACATCGCCGCGCCCATGGTGCCCCGGCGCCGCCTGGACGGGCACAAGGGCACCTTCGGCGAGGTGCTGGTGGTGGGCGGCTCGCGCAATTACGTGGGCGCCCCGGTGCTGGCGGCAAGCGCCGCCTACCGCTCCGGCGCGGGGCTGGTGCGCCTCGCGGCCCCGGAGGGGGTGAGCCGCATCGCGGCAGGCCGGCTGCTGGAGCAGGTGCACCTGCCGCTGCCTGAGAGCCCTCTGGGCACTGTGCGGGTAGAATCCGTCGGGCTGGTGCGCGATGCGCTGGAGGCCGCCGCCGCCGGCGTGGTGGGGCCGGGCCTCGCCGACACGGAGCCCACGGGCCGGTTCGTGGAGGCTCTCCTCCTGTCGGGCCCGCCGCGCACCGTGCCGGTAGTGCTGGACGCCGACGCGTTGAACGTGCTCTCGCGGGTGCCGGGCTGGAGCGAGCGGCTCGCATTCCCCGCCGTGCTGACCCCGCACCCCGGCGAGCTGGCGCGATTGCTGCGCTCCACTGTGCGTGAGGTGCAGGATGACAGAGTGGCCGCGGCGTTGGAGGCGGCCCGCACCTTCGGTCAGGTGGTGGTGCTCAAGGGGGCGCACACCGTGGTGGCGCTGCCTTCAGGCAAGGCTGCGGTGAGCCCCTTCGCCAACCCCGCCCTGGCCACGGCGGGCACGGGCGACGTGCTGGCGGGGGTGATCGGCGCGCTTGCGGCCCAGGGGGCGAGCCCCTACGGGGCCGCCGTCGCCGGGGTGCTGGCGCACGCTCGCGCCGCCGAGGTCATCTCCTCCGGCTGGGGCGACGGTGGGCTCATGGCCTCCGACCTACTGGAGGAGCTGCCACCGGTGCTGCGCGTCCTGCGCGAAGGGATCTAGCGCCGCCGGTGCGCCAGGACGCGGATGGGCTCGACCCGGCGCGCCCCCAGCCGGCAGCGTAGGGCGCAGGCCACTACTAGCAACAGCGTGCCGCCCACCAGTGCATTGACCGCCAGCATCGCGATCAGCATCCTGCGCCTCCTTCCCCATCGCGCTCACCAGGGAGAACGACTCACGCACGCAGGCATCAGGAGGGGGCGCGTTCCCCGCTCGCTGCGCTCACTCGTCTAATGGGGGACACCCCCTGGGCACCCTGCGGGTGCTGAACCCCCGGCGGCCCCCGAGGGGGCCTACGATGAAATGATCCCTTCCGGGGGCCCTTCGGCCCCCGCGCCCCCCCCCCACGGCCCCCAATGCACCTCGCTAGCCCGGACCATCTCTGACACTCAGCGTGTTCGGGGCTGCGCCCCACTCCCGACCCAAAAGTATGCGTGCTGGCCACGCGCCTGCTGCCATGAGCGAGCGCCCAGCAAGCGGGGCCGCAGACCCCACGTTGAGCGCCCGGCAGGGCGCGTAGACGGGGTAGCCACCGCAGGGGGCGCGAGGGTGTCCCCTGTATCGAGCGCCCAAAGGGCGCGGAGCACAGGCGCGTATACTGTGCTCATGCTGCTGGCCGTGGACATCGGGAACACCAATATCACCCTAGGCGTGTTCGAAGGTGAGCGCCTGGCCGCTCGATGGCGGCTCGAGACGGACACGCGCCGCCAACCGGATGAATACGCCCTCCAGTTGCAGGGCCTACTGCCCCTCAAGAGCGTCGCCATGGCCGACGTGGACGCCGTTGCGGTCTGCTCGGTAGTGCCGCCGCTGACCGCAGGGCTGGTGGAGGTGTGCCGAACGCTGTTCCGGGCCGAGCCGCTGGTAATGGGCGCGGGCACCAAGACCGGCGTGCGCGTGCTGTACGACCCGCCGCGCGACGTGGGCACCGACCGGGTGGTGGACGCCGCCGCAGCGCTGGCCCTCTACGGCGGCCCCGCCATCGTGGTGGACTTTGGCACGGCCACGGTGTTCGACGCCGTCAGCTCCGACGGGGCCTACCTGGGCGGGGCGATAGCGCCGGGGCTGGACGTGGCCGCCGAGTCGCTCTTCCAGCGCACCGCGCAGCTGCGCCGGGTCGAATTGGCTGCGCCCCCCACGGCCATCGGTCGCAACACCGTCCACGCCATGCAGTCCGGCTTCGTGTACGGGTACGCGGGGCTGGTGGAGGCGATGGTGAGCCGATTCAGGGCCGAACTGGGCTGCCCGGACGCGCAGGTCATCGCCACCGGCGGCCTGGCCACGCTGATGAGCGGGCTGGTGGAGGCCATCGGGGTGGTGGACCAGGACCTGACGCTCAAGGGGCTGCGCCACATCTTCACCCTCAATGCGGCCGCAGCGCTGGGTTCGCTGGGTGGGGGCACGGCGTGAGCACGCACCAGCCCTTCGGCGCCAAGCGCATCGCCCTGGGCGTATCCGGCTCCATCGCCGCCTACAAGGCTCTGGAACTGGCCAGCACCCTCACCAAGGCGGGCGCGCTGGTGGACGTGCTGCTGAGCCCCTCGGCCCAGCGGTTCGTGACCCCCCTCGCGTTCCGCTCACTCACCCACCGGCCCGTGCTCACCGGCGTGTTCGACCCGGACACGCCGGAGGCCATCGAGCATGTGGCGTTGGCCCAGGCAGCCGAGGCGCTGGTGGTGGCCCCGGCCACCGCACACATGCTGGCCAAGCTTGCGCATGGGCTGGCCGACGACCCAGTGAGCCTGTTGGCACTGGCGACGGCGGCGCCGGTGCTTGTGGCCCCCGCCATGGACGCCCACATGTGGGAGCACCCTGCCGTGCAGGCAAACGCCCGCACCCTCACGGAGCGCGGCGCGCTGGTGGTGGGCCCCGCCGAGGGGCGCCTGGCCTCCGGCCTCACGGGCCGGGGCAGGCTGGAGGAGCCTGCCGTCATCCTAGGCCATCTGGCGGGCCTGCTGGGCCGGAACGGCGATATGGCCGGGCTCACCGTGGTGGTGAGCGCGGGCGGCACCGCTGAGCCAGTGGACCCGGTGCGGGTGCTCACCAACCGCTCCTCCGGCAAGATGGGCTACGCCCTGGCCGAGGTGGCGCGCGATAGGGGCGCGCGAGTGGTGCTGGTCAGCGCGCCCACCGCCCTGCCGGCCCTCGCAGGCGTGGAGCTGGTGCCTGCCGCCACGGCAGCCGCCATGCGCGACGCGGTACTGGCGGCCTGCAAGGACGCCGACGCCCTGGTGATGGCAGCGGCAGTGGCCGACTACCGGCCCACCGACCCCGCCGGGCAGAAGGTGAAGAAGGAGCGCTCCTCCTCCCTCTCCCTGGCGCTGGAGCGCACCGAGGACATACTGGCCGCCACCCCCCGCTCCCTGGTGCGAGTGGGCTTCGCCGCCGAGTCGGAGGACCTGGCGGCGCACGCGCGCTCCAAGCTGGTTTCCAAGGCGCTGGACCTGGTGGTGGCCAACGACATCACCGAGGCGGGATCGGGCTTCGGGGCCGACGAGAACCACGTGCTGCTGGTGGGCCCGCAGGGCGACGAGCAGCTGGACCGCATGCCCAAGTACCAGGTTGCGTGGGCCATCTGGGACCGGGTCGCGGCGCTGCTAGCCAAGCGGGGCTAGTCCGTCGCGTCCTCGCCGGTTCGGCGGCCCACCGCCCGCGATGCGATGGCGGTGATGAGCGCGAAGAGCGCCACGTTCAGCAGGAAGGCGTTCCGCAGCCCCGTGGCGTCGGCCACCGCCCCGCTGACCAGCGGCCCCACCGCAACGCCGGCCGATAGGCCCGTCTGCGAAGCACCGAAGGCCGCACCGTGCTGCGCGCGGGGGGTGCGCATGGCGATGACGCCGTTGAGCAGCCCCGCCAGCCCCCCATAGAAGAGCGCCACCAGCCCCACCGACCCCACCAGGTGCCAGTAGGTGCCCGCGAAGAAGGGGCCCAGGGAGGCGATGGCCGCCAGCACCGCGCCGGCGAGGAACACACGCCGCAGCCCCACCCGCCCGGCCAGCATGCCCATGCTCACCGCCGAGAGCGAGGAGCCGATGCCCAGGGCCATAAAGGCGATGCCCGCGGCCGAAGCGTCCAGGGAGCCGCCCGGTATCGTCTCCACCACGCCGGGCAGCACCGGCAGCATCACGTTCACCCCCGCCTGCACCATGAATATCATCACGATGAGCGGCAGAAAAGTGGGCGCGGTGATCATGCCCCAGAGCCCCTTGAAGGGCGCCAGTGGGTGGCGCGGGCCACCCACTGGGCGCGTGAACTTCTCACGGGTGAACGCCAACACCAGCACCGCCGCGCTGAACAGGCCCGCCGCCGTGGCGTAGAAGGGGGCGCGCAGCCCGTAGTGGTCGAAGATGATCCCGCCCAGCACCGGCCCTATGGCCGTGCCGAGGAACAGGGCCGACTGAATAGCGCCCGTGGCGAAGGGCAATCGCTCGCGGGGGGTGTGGACGGCCACCAGCGCCATGATGGTGGGCAGCACGCCGGAGGTGGCGCCCACGAAGAAGCGGGAGATGAGCAGCTGGGTCGGGTTCTGGGCAAAGGCGGAGAGGAGCAGGAACAGCCCCGCCAACGCCATGGCGCGCACCACGTTGAGCTTGCGCCCGTACCGGTCGGACAGCGCGCCCCACAGCGGGCTGCACAGCCCCATGCCCAACCCCAGCATCCACCCCGAGGCACCGGCCCAGAAGGCAGCGCGCTCCACCTCCGCCACGCCCAGCTCGCGGAAGTAGATGGGGAAGAAGGGGAAGGTGAAGGAGAAGCCCAGGGTGGTGACCACCTGGGCCACCCACAGCACCGCCAGGTTGCGCTTCCAGGGGAAGGGCGCCGCGGGTGTGGGTGTGGTGGACTGCATCGCCCGGCCACTATAGCAGGCAGGCGTGCTGGAAAATGCCCCCGCGCGCCCGTAGACTAGGCCTCCCCATTCCAACGCCTGGCGAACGCATGATCACCACCCATTCCTCCCCCCGGGAGCCCCTCTCCAAGGCATACGAGGCAGCCGCCGTCGAGGAGCGCCTCTACCGCTGGTGGGAGGAGTCCGGCTTCTTCAAGGCACAGGTCAACCCGGCGAAGAAGCCCTTCACCATCATCATGCCGCCGCCCAACGTCACGGGGCAGCTGCACCTGGGCCACGCCATGACCGCGGCCATCGAGGACGCCCTCACCCGCTACCACCGGATGAAGGGCTTCGAGGCGCTCTGGCTGCCTGGCACCGACCACGCGGGCATCGCGACGCAGATGGTGGTGGAGCGTGAGCTGGCCAAGCAGGGCTCCTCGCGCCACGCCATCGGCCGAGAGGCGTTCGTTAAGCGCGTGTGGGAGTGGGTGGGCACCTACGGGGGCATCATCGAGGATCAGCTCCGGCGTCTGGGCGCCTCGTGCGACTGGTCGCGCAAGACCTTCACCCTGGACGAGGGGCCCTCGCTGGCGGTCCGCACCACCTTCAAGAACCTGTACGAGCGGGGCCTCATCTACCGGGGCGAGCGCATCACCAACTGGTGCGTCACCTGCCGCACGGCGCTCTCTGACCTGGAGGTGGACCACGCCGAGGAGCCCGGCGCGCTCTATCAGATACGGTATGAGTTCGCCGACGGCCCCCTGCCCGACGGGCGCACGGGGTTGGTGGTGGCGACGACGCGCCCGGAGACGCTCTTCGGCGACACCGCCGTGGCCGTCCACCCCGACGACCCCCGCTATGAGGGGCTGGTGGGCAAGCGTGTGGTGCTTCCGGTGACGGGCAAGCACATCCCCGTCATCGCAGACGAAGCGGTGGCGCTCGACTTCGGAACCGGCGCGCTGAAGATAACGCCGGGCCACGACCCCAATGACTTCGAGACGGGCGAGCGCCACCACTTGCCCATCGTCAACGTGCTCAACCCCGACGGCTCCCTCAACGAGGTGGCCGGGCCCTTCGCCGGTCAGGAGCGCCTCGCCGCCCGCAAGGCGCTGGTGGCCCGGCTGGAGGCAGACGGGCTGCTGGAGGGGGTGACGGAGCACCCGCACTCGGTGGGCCACTGCCAGCGCTCCGGCGACATCGTGGAGCCCATCGTCTCCGCCCAGTGGTTCGTTGCCATCAAACCCCTGGCCGAACGCGCGCTGGAGGCCGTACGGGACGGGCGCACGCGCATCGTGCCGGAGCGGTTCGAGAAGGTGTACGCCAACTGGATGGAGAACATCCGCGACTGGTGCATCTCCCGCCAGCTGTGGTGGGGCCACCGCATCCCCGTCTGGTATTGCGCCGACTGCGCGCACGTGACCGTGTCGATCGAGGACCCGGCGGCGTGCGAGGGGTGCGGGTCGGCCTACATCACCCAGGACGAGGACGTGCTGGACACCTGGTTCTCCTCCGGCCTGTGGCCACACTCCACCCTGGGCTGGCCCCAGAAAACGGCGGACCTGGACTACTTCTACCCCTCCACGGTGATGGAAACGGGCTACGACATTCTCTTCTTCTGGGTCGCCCGCATGATGATGATGGGCCTGGAGAACGTGGACGACGTGCCGTTCCAGACCGTCTACCTGCACGGGCTGGTGCGCGATGCCGACGGGGCGAAGATGTCCAAGACCAAGGGCAATGTCATCGACCCGCTGGAGTCCATCGCCGAGTACGGGGCCGACGCCCTGCGCTTCGCGCTGACCACGGGCACCACCCCTGGCAACGACACCCGCCTCTCCCCGGCGCGACTGCAGGCCGCCCGCAACTTCACCAACAAGCTATGGAATATGGGCCGGTTCGTTCTGGCCGCGCTGGACGAGGCCGATGACCTCTCCGGCTGGGAGGGCCCTGGCCTCGACCGCACCCACCCGGAGGACCGCTGGGTGCTGGCCAAGGCGCAGGCCACGGCGGTGGCGGTGAACGCCGCCTTCACCGAGCTGCAGTTGGCCGAGGCCCAACGGGTGCTCTACGAGTATCTGTGGAGCACCGTGGCCGACTGGTACATCGAACTCGCTAAGGTGCGCATGCGCGCGGGCGACCAGCGCCCTCGCAAGGTGCTGGCCCACGTGCTAGAGCGATGCCTGCGCCTGCTCCACCCCTTCATGCCGTATGTGACCGAGGAGCTCTGGCAGCACCTGAAGGACCGCCTTCCTGATCCCGGCGACACGCCGGTGAGCCTCATGCTCGCCTCCATGCCCGACCCGGTGGGCCGCCTGGGCCAGGAGGCGGTGGATGCGCGCCTGACGGGCGAGGCCCCGGCGGTGGAGGCGATGGAGACGGTGCTGGATGTGGTGCGCTCGGTCCGCAACGTGCGCGCCGAATTCAAGATAGACCCGGCCACCCCCCTGGACGCGGTGCTCACGGTGAGCGGTGACGAGGGAGTGCTGCGCGCCGAGGCCGAGGCCATCCGGGCCCTGGCCCGCGTGGGCACCCTGAGCTTCGCGTCCGACGGCGCGCAGGCCCCGGCGGGCGCGGTGAAGCTGGTGGTGCGCAACGTGGCGGTGATGCTGGACGTGGGGGCCGGTGTGGACCTGGCCGCAGAGCGCGCCCGCCTAGGGGCCGAGGCCACCGAGACGGAACGCTACCTGAGGGGGCTGGCCGGACGCCTCTCCAATGAGCAGTTCGTGGAGAAGGCCCCCGCCGAGGTGGTGGAGCGAGAGCGCGCACGCCTGGAGGACGGGCAGGCGCGCTTGGAGCGCATCCGCCAGCTGCTGACGGAGCTGGGCTAGCGCATTCGTGCCCCCGCGCATGCCATCGAGGGGCGCACGCTGGACGAGACGATGTGGTGAACCGCGGGAGGACGTCGGGCAGTTGAACGCGCACGCGAGCGGGACGGGAAAGGGTGCCCTCCAGGGCATCCCCAAAGAGCAGCTCATCGGCATCTCTGGGCTGGTGGCTGCAGCGCACTCCACGCACATGATCGTGGTGCCGGTGCTGCCCGCTTTCGTGGATGGGCTGGGAGCGGCCTTCTGGGTGGTGGGCATGGCGCTCACCGTCTCCTACCTGGCCCGCTTCTTCACCAACATCCCCGCTGGGATCATGGCGGACAAGTTCGGCCGCAAGCGCATCATCGCCATCGGCGGATTGGGCGTGGCCATCGCTGGCTCCCTCACCGGCACGGCCGACAGCGTGCCGGTGTTCCTGATCCTGCGGTTCTTGACGGGCATGTTCACCGCGGTGACCATCACCGTGGGCAACGTGGTATTCACGGACCTGTCCAGCGTGGAGAACCGCGGACGGGTGCTGGGCCTGGTGCATGGCATGCAACTGGTGGTGGGACTGGGCGCCCCTGCCTTCGGTGGGTTCCTGGCAGAGTTCACCAACGTGCGCATGCCCTTCTACGCATCGGGGGTGGTGGTGGGCCTCTTTGCCCTCTGGGCGTTGGCGCGCATGCCGGAGACGCGCCCGGAATCGGTGGCCGAGCATGTGCGCACGGGAGGAGGTATCCGCACCGACGCCCCGGCGCTGCTGCGCCACCGTGGTTTCGTGCTGGTGGGCCTGCTGGGCGCGGCGACGTTCTTCACCCGCTCCGGTGGCTCGCACGCGCTGATACCCCTCTACGCCGACTCACTATTCGGGGCCTCATCGGGCACCCTGGGTGTCCTGTTCAGCATCTCCTCGCTCATCCACGGCGTCATGGTCTACCCCTCTGGGCACATCGCCGACCGGTACGGGCGCAAGGTGCTCATCGGCCCCGCCGGCATCCTGGTGGGCCTGGCACTGTTCGCCTTCCCCCTGGCGCACGACCTGTGGCAGGTGGGCGCCATGTTCATCTTCCTGCACATCGCCGTGGCCGCCGGAGGCCAGGCCCCCGTGGCGTACCTGGGCGACGTCGCGCCGCACAACATGCGCGGCGCCTCATTCGGCCTCTACCGCACCTTCGGTGACCTGGCCGCCACTGCATCGCCCGTGCTGCTCACCTTCATCGCGCAGGAGATTTCCTTCCCCGCCGCCTTCGCCACCAACGCCGTGGTGTGGCTGGTGCCGCTGGTGGTCTTCTCCCTCTTCGCCAAGGAGACGGCGGGACGGCGCTTCCTGCGCGAGCAGGCCCGCGCAGAGGCCGCCGCGCGGGAAGAGGCGGAGCGTGCCGCGGCCCGCGCGCCCACCACGGCCCCGGCTGCGCCGGAGGACTGAGCCCGTGGCAGAAAGGAATGCCCACGCCGACGTTCGCGTGCTCCCACCGCTAATCTTCCTGGTGCCGTTGGCGCTGGGGCTGGTGCTGAGCAGGCGCAGGCGGATGCGCCGGTGGGCCGGGCCACGCCTCGCACTGGCCAGGGTGCTGGGCGCTCTGGCGGTAGGGCTGTTCGGCTGGGCCACGGCCACCATGCTGCGCGCGGGGACGAACCCGGAGCCGTGGGTGCCCGCGGCCGCGCTGGTGACGGACGGCCCATTCCGGCGCACCCGCAACCCCATCTACCTGGCATATGCCCTGGCCTACCTGGCCTTCGCCATCTGGCGCGGCAGTTGGGCGGCGCTGGGGCTCCTGGGCACCGCGGTGCGCCTCACCAACCGGCTCGCCATCGAGCCGGAGGAGGCCTACCTGCGCAAGCGCTTCGGCGAAGCCTACGAGCGCTATACCGCGAAGACCCCGCGCTGGCTCCCCCGCTAGTGAGCCGGTACCGGCTCCGTGGGTGGGCGATGGGTAGATAACCCCTAGACCAGGGCGGGCACGGGCAGCGCCGCGCCCGATGCGCTCTCCGGCACGTGGGCGTGCATCTCTTGCAACACCCGCAGCCCCTTGCGGGTATCCGAGGCCACCCGCGCCGCATCCAGCAGGTTCAGGCGGCGCTTGAAGCACCAGTAGGTGAAGGCCTTGGTCTCGGCCAGGCTCATGCGCACGGAGCGCGAGAGGCCCTGCTCACGTCGGTAGGCACGCAGCAACGCGGGCTGTTCGGCGCGGTAGAGGCGCTCGAACACGGCGTCCTCCACACCCTGAGCGTACGAGAGGCCCTGCACCCCCCGCTCCTTGAGCACCTCTTCCTCAACGGCGGCGCGGAGCGCCTCCTCCACCACCACACCGTAGAAGTAGTTCAGATGTGCCCGGTACTTGGCGGGCCCCAGCGCGTCCTTGAAGGCGGCGGGAGTGATGGCTTCTGGCAGGTGCCCGTTGCCCAGGAGGGCGGCGGCCTCATCCTCCGGAACGGTGCCGTGGACTGCGTCCAGCAGCCGTGCGGTCAGGGCCAGCCAGTCAAAAGCCTCGCCGCCGATCAGGTAGACCAGCTCCTGTCCATCCACGGTCTCCTGGGGGGCCGTCCACATGCCCACGGCCTCCAGCAACGCCTCGGCCCACGGCGCGCCCTTGTTAATGCGCGCGCGCAGGTGGGCCAAGGCGGTCTCGGGCGCGCAGCCCGCTCCGGCGCCGCTGCCCCACTCCGCGCTCATGCGTCCTGGGCGTCCCGGCGGGCCTTGCGGCGCGCCTTCTTGCTAGAGCCCGCCGCGCGGGCAGCCTGGCGGCGCTCGGCCCGGGAGGCGTTGGGGTCCACCGGGTTGAGGGTGGAGCTCTCCCGGCGGGGTGCGCCGGTGAGCTTGGACATGACGGTGGCGGTGCGTGCGGTGTCCACGGCGGCCAATCGCGCCTGCCCCTCGGCGGGCGCCGCCTGCTGCTGGCCCGCCGGGGCCACGTGGTAGATGGTGTGGGCGATGTCGTGCCGGATGCGGGCCAACAGCCCCTCGAACGCCTCGTGGCCTTCCTTGCGGTAGGCCACCAGCGGGTCGCGCTGCCCGTATGCCTGCAGGCCGATGCCCTGGCGCAGGTTGGACATCATCGTCAGGTGCTGCACCCACAGCCGGTCCACGGTCTGGAGC
This sequence comes from Chloroflexota bacterium, assembly GCA_038109085.1. Lineage (GTDB taxonomy): Bacteria > Chloroflexota > Dehalococcoidia > Lucifugimonadales > Australimonadaceae > Australimonas. The sequence goes on along the minus strand of JAYNIL010000001.1, from coordinate 13,104 downwards.
ATCACGGCGCGCTCAATCGCCCGCATCAGACCGGGGCTGAACGCCTCCTCGCGCTGCTCGTACAGCACCTCTGCCGCGTCCAGCAGCGCCTCCTCGGTGGCCTCGGCGCCATTGGTGTGGACGTAGTCCTCGTCGAGTTCGGCGGGGAGCGGTAGGATGGTCCCCGCCTCTCCCAGCGCGGGCCCGGGCTCCCAGTGCTCCGGGTCACCCGCCAGGCCCCCCCGGATGATGGACGAGAGCTCCTCGCCCACCATTTCCTGGATGTTGGCCTTCAGGTCGGCCTCCTCCAGAACACGGCGGCGCTCGGCGTAGACCACCTCGCGCTGGCGGTTCACCACGTCGTCGTAGGCGACCAGGTGCTTGCGGATGTCGAAGTAGTAGGCCTCCACCTTGGTCTGAGTGAGGGCCAGGGTGCGCGTGAGCATCCCCGACTCCAGCGGCGTGTCCTCCGGCAGCGCCTTGCCCACCAGGCGGCCCAGCGTGGAGGAGCCGAAGCGCACCATGATGTCGTCCTCCAGCGAGCCGTAGAAGCGCGTCTCGCCGGGGTCGCCCTGACGGCCCGCGCGCCCGCGCAGCTGGTTGTCGATGCGGCGCGACTCGTGGCGCTCGGTGCCCAGGACGAACAGCCCGCCCTGCTCCACCACCCCGTCGTGCGCCTCCTGCCACGCCCCGACGGACTCTGCGCTGGCCGGGTCGCCCCCCAGGATGATGTCGGTGCCGCGCCCGGCCATGGAGGTGGAGACGGTCACCGCGCCAGGCCGTCCGGCCTGAGCGATGATCTGGGCCTCCCGCTCGTGGTTCTTGGCGTTGAGCACCTCGTGGGGCACGCCCCGGCGCTCCAGCATCTGGGAGAGCTCCTCGGAGCGCTCGATGGACACCGTGCCCACCAGCACGGGGCGCCCGGCCTCGTGCAGCGCGGTGATGGCGTCGGCCACGGCGCGGAATTTGGCGGCGTGGGTCTTGTAAACCAGGTCAGGCTCGTCCATGCGGGCGGATGGCTTGTTGGTGGGCACCACCACCACCTCCAGCCCGTAGACCTTGTAGAACTCGTCGGCCTCCGTGGCTGCCGTACCCGTCATCCCCGCCAGCTTGCCGTACATGCGGAAGTAGTTCTGCAGGGTGATGGTGGCGTACGTCACCGTCTCGCGCTGGACGGGGACACCCTCCTTGGCCTCGATAGCCTGGTGCAGCCCATCAGCCCAACGCCGCCCCGGCATCAGACGCCCGGTGAACTCGTCCACGATGACCACCTGGCGCTCACGCACCACGTAGTCGCGGTCCCGCCGGTAGATGGCCTCGGCCCGCAGCGCGTTCTCTACGTAGTGGGTCAGCACGTAGTTGGCAGGGTCGTACAGGTTTTCGACGTTGAGCAGTCGCTCCACCTTGGAGATGCCCTGGTCGGTGAGGATCGCCTGGCGTTCCTTCTCCTCGATGCGGAAGTCATGCTCCGCCACCAGTTGGGTGGCTACCTTGGACACCGTCCCGTAGAGCGACGTGGGCTCCTGGGACGGCCCGGAGATGATGAGGGGCGTGCGGGCCTCGTCGATGAGGATGTTGTCCACCTCGTCCACAATGGCGAAGTGCAGGCCCCGCTGCACCTGCTGGGTGCGGTCGGTGGCCATGTTGTCGCGCAGGTAGTCGAAGCCGAACTCGTTGTTGGTTCCGTAGGTGATGTCGGCGGCGTACGCCTCGCGCCGGTTCGCCCTGCGCATACGCGCCTGCCCGGTGTCCCCACCGTCGGCATCGGGGTCAAAGAGGAGCGCCGACTCGTGCTGGAGGCACCCCACCGACAGGCCAAGCGCGTGGTAGACCGTACCCATCCATGCCGCGTCGCGCCGGGCCAGGTAGTCGTTGACCGTCACCACGTGGACGCCCTCGCCCCGCAGCGCGTTCAGGTAGACGGGCAGCGTGGCCACCAGCGTCTTGCCCTCGCCGGTGCGCATCTCGGCCACCTTGCCCTCATGCAGGGCAGCGCCGCCGATGAGCTGCACGTCGAAGTGGCGCATACTCAGGACCCGGCGGGCCGCCTCCCGCACCACGGCGAAGGCTTCGGGGAGCAGGTCGTCCAGTTCCTCCCCGTCCGCCAGGCGGTCGCGGAACTCGCCCGTGCGTGCGGCCAGGTCCGCGTCGGAGAGCTTCTCGGTCACCGGCTCCAGCGCATTAACCTCGGCAGCCAGTGCCCAGTAACGCTTGAGGTGGCGCTGGTTGGGGTCGCCGGAGAAGAGTTTCAGCAGCTTGGTGACCATGGTTCCCACTCGCTCGCGGGCGACGGGCGCCCGAATTCATTCTAGCAGTCGGGTGGCTTCTGACCCCATCCCCAGCAGGCGAGCTTGGGCGTATCTTGTCCCCTGCGATAGGCGCCCCGCCCGCCACATCGAACACGCATCCAGGAGGCCCGCCGTGGGCGCGGCGGCCATGCTCACCCTACGCCGCTTGCCCGAATCGCTCGCGTGCGCGGGCGGACTACTTTAGTCCCGTGCGGGCCCATGCCGCGCCGGCGGTCCGGCGTTGATATACTCGCCGGGCCGCAACCGGCGGCCGGAGGCTGACATGGCAGACATCGAGAAGCGCACCCTGGGCCGCACGGGGCTGGAGGTCACCATCCTGGGGTACGGGGCCATGGAGCTGCGCGGCGAGCCTCGCGGCCGTGCCATCTCCGAGGCCGACGCCGGGAAGCTGCTTAACACGGTGCTGGACTCCGGCATCAACTTCATCGACACCTCCATCGACTACGGCATCGCTGAGGAGCGCATCGGGCGGCACATCTCCCACCGGCGCTCCGAGTACGTGCTGGCCTCCAAGTGCGGGTGCCTGGTGGGCTGGGAGCCCACCGCCGACAAGGGCGGCCCCCACGAGTACACCAAGGCCAACATCGTGGCTGGGGTGGAGCAGAGCCTGCGCCGCATGAAGACCGACCATCTGGACATCGTGCAAGTGCACATGACCCCCTCCAAGGCAGTGCTGGAGGAGCACGACGTAGTGGGCACCCTCAAGGGCCTGCAGACCCAGGGCAAGGTCCGGTTCATCGGCATGTCGGGAACGCTGCCCCACATCCGCGACCACATCAAGATGGGTGTGTTCGACGTGTTCCAGATCCCCTACTCGGCGATCCAGCGCGAGCACGAGGACGTGATCACCGAGGCCGCAAACGCGGGCGCGGGCATCATCATCCGTGGCGGCGCTGGCCGTGGCGCCCCCTCCGGCGATGCGCGCGGCAAGGAGCGCGCGGGCGGGGAGATGGCGGACATCTGGCAGAAGGCGGGGCTGGACGACCTGATGGGCTCGGAGCCCGCAATGGACTGCGCCCTGCGCTTCACCCACACGCACCCGCACATGACCACCAACATCGTGGGCACGCTGAACCCCAAGCACCTAGCGGCCAATATCGCCGCCACGCTCAGGGGCCCCCTGCCTGCGGACATCTACGCCGAGGCCAAGAAGCGCCTGGGCGCAGCGGGCACCCGGCCGGAGTAGGCGCGTGAGCCTGCCCGCCGTCGGCATCTTGAGCATGGGCGACATGGGCTCTGCCCTGGCGTCCATGCTGAGTGCCGGCGGCACCCAGGTGCTGACGGACCTGTCGGGCCGCTCCACCCTTACCCGCACCCGCGCCGCCGAGGCGGGTGCCCGCGATGCGGGCTCCCTGGACGCCCTGGTGGACGGCTGCGGGCTGCTCATCAGCGTGCTGGTGCCCGCCGAGGCGCGCTCGCTGGCCGAGGACGTGGCCGACGCCATGGCGCGCACCGGCGCACGCCCCGTGTACGTGGACGCCAACGCCATCGCCCCCCAGACGATGCGCTACATCACCACGCTCATCGGCGATGCGGGCGGGAGCGTGGTGGATGCGGGCATCATCGGCCCGCCGCCACGGCCGGGGAAGCGGCGCACCCGCATCTACTGCTCCGGTCCCGACACCGGCCCCTTCGAGGCCCTTGGCGCGTGCGGGCTGGACATCCGACGCGTGGGCCCGGCCATCGGGCAGGCGTCGGGGCTCAAGATGGTGTACGCAGCGAGCACCAAGGGCACCACCGCCGTGTGGACGGAGCTGCTCACCGCCGCCCACGCCCTGGGGCTCACCGATGCGCTGCTGGCGGAGATGGCCGCGTCCTCCTCCGTGGCCGAGGCGCTGGTGGCCACGGTGCCGGAGATGCCCCGGCGCGCGCGCCGGTGGGTAGGCGAGATGGAGGAGATAGCCGCCACCTTCGCGGCGCTGGGCCTCACACCCAAGATGCTGGAGGGGGCCGCCGAGTTGTACAGGCAGGTGGGCCGCACCCTCCTGGCGGAACAGACCTCCCGTGAGCCGGACCCCTCGCTGGAGCAGGTGCTGGACACCCTGGCCGCCCGGGCACGGGCCGAGGACGAGCAGGGCGTTGACAGTGGGCAAGCCCCGGCGTAGCGTCCGGCGCACCCCGCCCGCCGATGGAGGCGCGTGAGCAACCCCCTCGCGTTCCTGCTGAACCCCCGCCAGCACCCCACCAACATGGCCTACACCAACGGCTTCGCCTACGGTGCGGCGCTGAACATGCTGGGACTGCTGATGCCGCTCTACGCGCTGGACCTGGGGTTCCGGCTCTCCGACCAGGGCATCATCGTCGCCGCGCCCGCCGTATTCATGATCATCCTGCGCCTGCCGGGCGGGGCCATCTCCGACCGGTTCGGCGAGAAGTTCGTCCTCTGGTTCTCCTTCGCCTCACTGGTGGTCAACGCCGTTGTGGCCTTCTACTCCCACTCCATCTGGCCACTGATCCTGGCCCAGCTGTTCAACGGCGCCTCGCGCTCGGTGTACTGGTCGGCGGGGCAGTCCTACGCCTCGCGCTCCGCGGAGGGGAACGCCGGTCACGTCATGGGGCGACTGCTCTCCTTCGAGAGCTTCGGGGGCATCATCGGCGGGGTCATCGCGGGGTTCGTTGCCCAGGTGTGGGGCTTCCCCGTCGCCTTCGCCCTCTCCGGCGCGGTGGCGCTGGCAGGCGTGGGCGTCACCTCCGCGCTGCCGCCTCTCCCGCGCAAGGACCAGATGCGCTCCTACTTCGCCACCCTCAAGCCGGCGGTGACCATGCTGGGCAAGCCCTCGCTGACGCTGGCGCACCTGACGGCCTTCGCCGCCGCCGCCTATGGCGGCCTGGTGGCCGGGCTGTTCCTCGCCTTCTTCCGCGAGGCGGGGTACGAGGAGGGCCTGGTGGGCGTGGTGCGCTCCCTCAACTCGGCGGGCCTGGCGGCGGTGGCCTACGTGTTCGGCACCGTGCTGGGCCGCCTGGGCGCACGCAACACCGCCATGACGGGCATGGTGCTCACGGGCGTCTTCTCCATCGCCACCGTCCTCACGGGGGACGTGCCGGTGCTGCCCATCGTGCTCATGGTGCTGGCCGGGGCCACCTTCGGCTCCCTGCGCGCCCTCTACCCGGCCCTCGCCGCCCAGAACAGCCCGCCCAACCTGCGGGGGGTGGCGCTCTCGGCCGTGAGCCTGTATTGGGCCTTCGCCATGCTGCTCTCGCCGCTGGTGTTCGGCTTCGTGGCCGACACCACGGGCGTCCGCACGGCCATTGTCATCTTCGGGGTGATTAGCGTGGGGCTAGGGCTGGCGGCGCCCATCGCAGCGGTGGTGGCGGACCGTGGTCGTGCCCGCGACGCGGCGCGCGCCAGGGCAGCGGAGTCGGCATCCGCCTCCTAGCGCGCCCAGCCCATCCGGCTTAGAGCACCAGCAGCGTCGCGCCCACCAGGGAGACGGCGATGCCCGCCAGCACGCGGCGCTCGTAGGACTCCAGCCTGCGGTTGAAGATGAAGTTGAACCCCATCTGCGCCAGGGTGGAGATGCGCATCAACGGCACCACCACGCTAACCGGAGCGAGGGCCAGGGCGGACATGCGGAAGAGGTTGGCGAAGAAGGAGTTGCCCGCCGAGGCGAGGAACCACATGCGGGAGGAGCGGTCCAGCGCTACGGCGCCCGCCAGTTGGCCGGGGATGGCAAGGGAAAGCATTAGCACCAGCCCCGCCGCGCCGTAGGTGACGACCCCGCCGAAGACGCCCAGGCCGGAATCGCCCAGACCCGCGCGCATCAGCACTGGCCCCGCGCCCCAGAAGAGCGCACCCATGACGCCGAAGAAGTAGCCCTCCTTCAGCCGGGGGTCATCCACCACGGACGCTCCGCGCACGCGGGCCGCGGCCAGGGGTGCGTCGGGGCTGGCCCCGGCAGGAACAGCCGCAGGCGCAGGCGCGGCTACCCGTGCTTGCCGCCGCCGCCTGCGCGCCACCAGTGCGGGGCCGACCATGACCAGCAGGATGCCCACAGCTTTGAGGGGCGTGATGACCTCATCCAGCCAGACCACGGCGATGATGACGGCGGCCAGAGTGGAGGTGCCGATGACCGGCCCCGCACGGTTGGCGCCCATGGCGGCCACGGCACGGTAGTTGCAGTAGCGCCCCGCCATGATGTGGACGATACCGCCCGCCGCCAGCAGCAGGTAATTGCGGGCCGTGAAGTCACCCGCCTCGAAGAGCTGACCGGACAGCAGCGCGGCGATGACGAACATCACCCAGCCGACGAAGATGGTGATGTAGAGGCCCTGGCTGGCCGGGGCCTGGGCCACGCCCCGGCGCACCGTCGCGCCGTTCATGCCGAAGGAGAGTGCCCCCAGTAAGGCGAAGATGACGCCCAGACTCATCGGGCGCCCCCCTGCTTGGCCAACTCGATGAAGTAGTCCAGCGCCTTGGGGTTGCCCAACGCGTCACGGCTGACGGCCTTCTCCGGCGCCACGCCGTTGAGGATCTTCTTCACCGGCACCTCCAGCTTCTTACCGTTCAGGGTGCGCGGCACCTCGGCGATGGCGTAGGCCTCATCGGGTACGTGGCGCGGCGAGAGCTCCTCGCGGATGCGCGCCGCGATGCGCTTGAGCAAGCCACCGTCCATCACGGCACCCTCCCGCAACACCACGAACAGCAGCAGCTTGCCCTCGGTGCCCAGCATCGAGGTGTCCACCACCAGCGAGTCCAGCACCTCCGGCACCTCCTCCACCACGCGGTAAAACTCGCTGGTGCCCATGCGCACGCCGGAGCGGTTGAGGGTAGAGTCGGAGCGCCCGTAAATGACGCAGGTGCCGCGCTCGGTGATCTTCAGCCAGTCGCCGTGACGCCAGGTGTCGGGATAGACGGCGAAGTACGACTCGTGCAGTTTCGCCCCGTCTGGGTCGTTGAGGAAGCGCACGGGCATGGACGGCATGGGCTGGGTTATGACCAGCTCGCCCACCTCCCCGATGACCGGCCGCCCCGCCTCATCGAACGACTCGACGCGGCATCCCAAACCCCGGCACTGCATCTCACCCGCGTGGATAGGCAGCGTGGGTGAGCTCATGACGAAGGCGGTCACCGTGTCGGTGCCGCCGGAGACGTTCGCCATGAGCACGTCGCGCCCCACGTGCTCGTACACCCACGCCATCCCCTCCGGGGGCAGGGGCGCACCGGTGGAGCCAACCACTTTCATGGCCGAGAGGTCGTGGGCCTTGCCCGGCTCTATCCCCGCCTTCATGCAGTTGAGGATGTAGGGGGCACTGACGCCGAAGTTGGTGATGCCCGTCTCGGCGGCCACCTTCCACAGCGCATCGGGCGTGGGGTGTACGGGGTTGCCGTCGTACATCACCATGCCGCTCCCCACCAGGAGGGAACTGACCAGGTAGTTCCACATCATCCAGCCCGTGGTGGTGAACCAGAAGAACCGGTCGTCCGGCCCCAGGTTCAGGTGCAGGGCGTGCGACTTGTGGTGCTCGACCGTCACCCCGCCATGGCAGTGGACGATGGCCTTGGGGGCCCCGGTGGTGCCGGAGGAGTAGAGCACCCACAGGGGCTGTTCGAAGGGCACGGGGGTGAACTTCAGGGGGGCCCCTGCGACGGGAAGCGCCTCCCAGGGCATGGCGTTCCTGAGCGCGTTGATGTCCCCGCCCGGCGCGCCCGTCACCTTGGCCAGATACCCCAGCACGACCGTGTGCTCCAGGGTGGGCAGCCCCCCCTGGATGCGGGCGACGGCGGGGAGCGAGTCGAACCGCTTTCCCGCGTAGGTGTAGCCATCAGCCGCCAGCAGCACCTTGGGGCGCAGCTGCACGAACCGCTCGATGACCGAGGTGACGCCGAACTCCGGCGGGCAGGACGACCAGGCCGCACCCAAAGAGGCGGCGGCCAGCATGCCGATGAGGGCCTCCGGCACGTTGGGCAGGAATCCGACCACCGCATCGCCCTTGCCCACGCCCAGACGGGCGAGACCCGCCGCCGTCTCGGCGACGCGCTGGGCGAGGGTGGCGAAGGTCAGCTCCTCACGGTAGCCCGACTCGTGGGATGCGATGACCGCGATGCCGTCGTCGCGCCGGCGCAGAGCGTGCTCGGCGTAGTTGAGCGTAGCGCCGGTGAACCAGCGCGCACCCTCGACATGCTTGCCGTCGGGGGCAGGGCCCACCACCTGGATGTAGGGGGTGTGGGAGATGATGCCAAAGTAGTCCCACACGCAAGTCCAGAAGCCCTCCAGGTCCTCCACCGACCAGCGCCACAGCGCGTCGTAGTCAGCGAAGTCGCGTCCACGCTCATCCCTGAGCCAGCGCATGAAGCGGGCCATATTGGACCCCTCAGCCAGTTGGCGAGACGGCTCCCACAGGAGCGCCCCCTCGGCCACCGTCCCCACGTTCTCCGGCACAGCTAACCTCCCGCGCCCGTGGGCGCACGGTGTTGTTTTACCGGCCTGTCTGCGCGCCTGCAACCGTCCCGTCTTGAGGCGTGGGCACGCGCGGCGGACGTGCGGTTAGCACCACCAACCCCGCCAGCCCCCACGCCAGCGCCGCTACCAAGAAGGCCACAGTGTAGGAACCGCGCAGGTCATATAGCAGACCGAAGAGCATGGGCCCCACCGCGCCGGTCGTCATGGCGGCGGGGCGGAACATGCTGTTCACCGCCCCCAGGTGCGCGCGCCCGAAGTAGTCGGCCGCCAGCAGCGCCCGCAGGATGATGTACCCGCCCATGCTCACCCCGGCGCAGAGCATCAGGCCTGCCAGCATGGGCACACCCGCCACCCGCAGGAACACCAGGATCAGCCCGCTGGTCACCAGCGTGCTGCCCGCCAGCAGGAAGCGCGGGTGCACCCGCTCCCCCGCCAGGCCCCAGCCGGGACGCGAGAGGCCGGAGACCAGCCCGTACACGGCGATACCCGCCGAGGCCTCGGCGTTGGTGAAGCCCTGCCCCACCAGGTAGGGGAGCCAGTTGGACTGGAAGCCCATGATGCCCAAGCCCACCAGGGAGAAGGTCACCAGCAGCAGCCAGAAGGCGGGCGAGTGGAGCGCCTCGCGCCGGGTGAGGCTCCTATCGTGTACCACGCGTCCCCTGACCGTGTGGGGTTCCGGCGCCCGGTACGGCTCGGCGGCCCCGTCGGGGTGCAGACCCAGGTCCTCCGGGCGCGTGCGCACCAGCAGCGCCAGCGCCAGGGAGACGACGCCCACGCCTATCCCGAACCACATCCACGCATCGCGCCAGCCCGCCGCGCCCACCAGCGCCGATACGATGGAAGGGAACGCGAGGGCCCCCAGCCCCACGCCCATGGTGGAGATGCCCAGGGCACGCCCACGCTTGCGGACGAACCACTTGGGCACCAGCGTCTGGGAGACTGTGAAGCCTGAGCCTATCTCAGCGTAAGCCCCCGCTACCCCGTACAGCAGCACCCATTGCCATAGCTCGGTGGTGTAGCGCAGGCCAACCATGGACAGCCCCAACACCAGGGCGCCGGAGATGGCCAGCAGGCGCGGGCCGCGCGCGGTGTCCAGCCACGGGCCCACCAGCGGCGCGCTCACCCCCACCAGCACCGTGCGCACGGTGAAGGCGGAGAAGAAGACGGCCCGCGACCAGCCTAGCTCCTCGGTCATGGGGATGACGAATACGCTGGCGCCCCAGATGGCGACGCCCGAGCCTATCCCCGAACCGAGGAACGCCACGGCCACGATGGCCCAGCCGTAGAAGAAGGGCAACCGGCGGGTCAGCACTCCTTAGTCGTCGCCGAGCCAGTCGGCGTCGGAGGGGTAGAGGTTGGTGCCGATGGTGCGCACCGGCTCCGAGACGTAGATGTTCTCTGTGGCCTTGCGGTACTTGAGGAAGTGGGGCATCTGCCGGTGCGCCTCGAATGCCGCCTGGTCCCGGTAGACCTCGTAGAGGAAGAAGTGGTCCGGGTCGGCATTGTCCTGCACCACGTTGAACTGGAAGTTGCCGTCCTCACGCATGGTGGTGTTCTCGGCGTCTTCCCTGATCACCTCGATGAACTCGTCACGCCGGCCGGGCTTCACCTGCACGCTCACCACCAGGACGATCATGGCCGCCTCCCTTGGCTAGTTGCCTGAGCAATTCTACACGCCCGCCGCCGTGGAGAGCGCCGTCACCCCGGCGATGACCACGCCCATGCCCGCCCACTGCATGCGCGTGGGCCGCTCACGCGTGATCAGCACCGCCAGGGCGATGGTGCCCAGGGGATGCGCCGCGGCCAGCGGGGCGATGAGCGCCACGGGCGCACGCTCCACTCCCTGGGCGCTGCGCGCGGAACCCCCGGCAGGGAGAGGTGCCCTTCCCACCACCAGCCTCCCTGCTAGACTGATAGCATGAGCGAGCCGCCCACCCACCTGCGCCTGTTCCCCCTCCAGTCCACGGTGCTGTTCCCCGGCATGGACCTGCCGCTGGTGGTGTTCGAGCCGCGCTACCTCCAGCTCACCGCCGAGTGCCAGGAGTCCGGGGAGCCCTTCGGCGTGCTCCTGCTACGGGAGGGGAGCGAGGTGGGCGAGGTGGAGTTCGAGCCCTTCAGCGTGGGCTGCACCGCGCACATCACCGAGGTGGAGGAGATGGGTGGCGGGCGTCTGCGCATGAGCGCCGTGGGCGCCCGGCGCTTCCGCGTCCTCACTTTCGACCGCTCCCAGCCGTACCTAGCCGCCGAGGTGGAGTACCTGGACGAGCATGCCGAGTCCACGGTGGGTGAGGAATCGATACGCACCCTCAAGCAGGAGGCCTCGGCCTTCGTGCGCGAGATGCTGGCGTGGCGGGGCGGCTACGTGCAGCGGGTCTCGTTCCCGTCGGATCCGGTGGTGCTCTCATATCAGGTGGCCCAGCTGTTCAGCGGCCATGCGGGGGTGCAGCAGGCGCTCCTGGAGGCCGACACGCCCCACCGGCTGGAGGAGGAGTTGAACCTGGTGCGCTCAGCCCGCGAGCAGCTAGCCCGCAGGCGCCGTCAGCGCCCCGGCTCGTCCTTCTCCAAGAACTGACTGGCTCCAAGCGCTGAGCCCCTGGCCGTTCGCTAGCGGGGCAACTTGTCCTCGGCCATGAGCAGCGAGGCGAGGGTCTTGGCGTCGTGGAAGACGCCCGCCCGCGCCTTGGCCAGTGCCTGCGCGAAGGGCACGCGCTCCAGGACGATGCGCTCGTCGTGGTCGGCGGGGAGCGGGTCCTCCCGCAGCCCGATGGCCAGGAACGCGTGAAGGCACTCGGTCATGGAGCCGGGCGCCGCGTAGAAGGAGCCCAACGGGATGAGCCGCTCTGCGGCCATGCCCGTCTCCTCCCGAAGCTCCCGCATGGCCGCATCGGCGGGCGAAGCGTCGCCCTCGATAACCCCGGCGGGCAGCTCCACCAACTCCACCTCTGGGGCCTTGCGGTACTGGCGCACCAGAAGCAGGTTGCCTTCGGCGTCCACGGGAACGATGACCACCGAGTCGGGGTGGTCCACGATGTCGCGGCGGGTGAGAGTGCCGTCGGCCAGGCGCACCTGCTCGACGCGCACGCTCAGGCGCTTGCCCTGGAAGGCGCGCTCCGTGGAGACGGTCACCTCGGGGCTCGGTCCCTCAGCGGCCACGGCGCGCCTCCTCCTCGGCCATGAGCCGGGCGAGGCGCACGGATTGGTCGGCCCCCCGGCGCAGCCGGTAGACCAGCGTCTCGTAGTAGCGCGCGGGGGCCCCGGCGCGCAGGAACACGGCCTCGTACGGGCTGGCGCTCACGCGCACCCTATCGCCCTGCCCCAGTGCCACCTCGGTGATGCCGTCAGCCGATGCAGTGGAGGGGTGCTCGCTCATCACCTCCAGCTCCACCACCGCCTCGCGCGGAACCACCACCGGTGCGTCCAGGTCGCCATGGGCGGCCACGGGCACCAGCACCGTGTCGGCCAGCGCCGGGTGCAGGATGGGGCCGCCCGCCGAGAGGGCGTAGGCCGTGGAGCCCGTGGCGGTCGCCACGATGACGGCGTCGGCCTGGTAGGTGGTCAGCTCCGCCCCGTCCACCGTCACGCCGATGCGTGCCAGGTGCGCCAGCGCGCCGCGCCCCACCACCACGTCGTTCAGCACGTGCACCGGCGGGTGCTCGCCCGTGCGGGTGCGCACCACCACCTGGAGCATGGCGCGCCGGTCGGCCCACACCCCGCCGGGGACGGCCCCGGCCAGGTAGCGCGGCACCATCTCCAGCGCGTCGGCCGCCTCCACCTCGGTGAGGAACCCCAGTCGGCCCAGGTTCACGCCCAGCAACGGCGAGTCCACCTGAGCGGCGAGGCACGCGGCGCGTAGTAGCGTGCCGTCACCCCCCACCGTGATCACCACGCCGGGAGTCGGGTCGCCCAGTGCCGACGTTGCGTCGTCCAGCGCACGCACCGGGTAGCGCGAGCCCAGGCTCGTGAGCAACCTCTTCGCCAGGTCGAAGGCCGGCGCTGAGGCGGCGTTGTAGCAGATGAGCGCCGCTGCAGGCTCGATGGGCTGGAAGGGCACGGGCTCGCTTCCTCTCAAGCGGATTGCGGACAGTATACGGCGGGGGCTCGTGTGCGCCCTACCGGCTGAAGCTCAGCAGGTCTCCCACCCGCTGACGGAACCGGCGCCAGCGCTGGGAGCGGAAGCCGATGCCGCTAGTGATGGTCTCCACCGCGTCGGCGGAACCGGCGACGATGGGCCGGCGCCAGCGGCGCAGCTGCGATTGGGTGGGAGCACTCTCGCCCGCCAATGCGAAGCGGGTGAAGGGGCTCCAGACCCGGGTGCGGCGGTCGTAGGTGAGCACGTTGCCCCCCGCCTCCTGCACCAGCAGGATGCCGGCGGCCATGTCCCACACGTAGGCGCCGTTGAACACCACGTAGTCAAA